>CAYWGM010000087.1:0-4997 GCA_964457875.1 uncultured Eubacteriales bacterium
GACAACTCTCTTCCTCCTTGCAGACCTATCGTTCAGGCATTATTAAATACATCTATATAGCGCTTGCAGATAAATACCTTATTCCGCTTGCGGTTATCATATCTGCAGCTTACTTTTCATATAAGAAACGCTCCGGGAGTTTGAGATCAAAAGCGTCCGCCAAATCGCGGAAGTTCTGCAGGGTTACGGTCTGCAGTTTTTTAGGCGACATTGACAGAACCTTCACTAAGATCTCAGCCGCTTTCTCGACGGTGTCCATCAGGCCGAACGTTAGGTCGAAGTCCTCCCCCGAGCAGAACATGCCATGGTGCGCCCATACGACAACATCATATTTTTTCATCAATCCGCTGGTGACTACTGCAATGTCACGGCCGCCCGCAACCATCCAGGGTGCCACTCCGATACCGTCGGGAAACACGATCGGACATTCGGTGATCATCTCCCATATCTCTCTGGTGAATACCTCATCCTTCAACGGAAGCACAAAGGTAAGCGCTATGATATTCGCCGGATGCGCATGATAGATCACTCGATGCGTCCCGCCGGAGGCGGTCATCTTGACTTCATGGTTCATCAGATGGGATGCAAGCTCGCTTGTAGGCCTCCCTCCATTGACAAGTCCCCACACGGTCCTATACCTGCCGCCGTCGCCATCCAATTCGATGATAGCTATGCAATCCTCGGGTTTTAAAATCACATTGCGAAAGTATTTGCCGCTTCCCGTTACCAGGAAATGCTGTCCGGCAATTTCCGGTACAGATGTCCCTATCGGCTGCCATGCGGCCTTCATATCTAAATCCAGCCCCTGTTTTATTGGCTCGATCTCTTCTTTTTTTATCCTGTAGCTCAGGTTGCCGCCGTTCCTCTCATGCCAGCCCATTTTCCATCCATCGTCCGCCATGCGGATAAAATCCTGTACGAACTCAGCATCCAATACCTTCATTTACCATTCCCCCATTTCTCACTTCCGGCAGCCGGACAGTAAATTCCGTCCCCTTTCCGGATTGGCTTTTGACATGTATATCACCATTGTAAAGGTTAACTATATGTTTGACTATCGAGAGACCAAGACCGGTTCCCCCCATGCTCCTCGACCTTCCCTTATCGACCCTGTAGAAACGCTCGAATATCCGTTCCTGGTATTCTTCGGGAATACCAATACCGGTATCTTTTACCGAAATCAGCACGTTCCCTTCATCCCGCCATGCTTTAACGATCACACTTCCGCCGTCAATATTATATTTTACGGCATTATCTATCAAATTAATGAGAAGCTGCTTTATCCTATCCCTGTTTGCAGTTAACTGAAGCATGTCTTCGATTTCCGTGTAAATGCCGATATTTCTTTTTTCAGCCTGATTCCCCAACATTGACGCCACTTCTTCCACAATAGGCTTGAGCAAATGCATGGCTATGTTGCCGTCCTTTACGCCCGTCTCTATCTCGGATAGATAAAGTATGTCATTTATGAGGTTATTGAGCCTTTCGGCCTCAATATCGATTATCATAAGGAATTTGGCGGCTGCACCGGCATCATTGAGCGCACCGTTTCGCAATGTCTCTACAAACCCTCTTATTGATGTAAGCGGCGTCTTTAATTCATGCGTGACGTTGGTTACGAATTCCGTCCTTATCTTCTCGAGTTTTCCCAGCTTGGCAGCCATTTCGTTTATATTCTCGGACAATTCGCCCCATTCGTCGTTTGATTCGACTTTCACGCGCTTCGAGTAATCGCCCCTGGTTATATCATGTGAAACCGACACAAGGCCTTTGACCGGATTGGTCACCGTATCGGTTATCCTTATCGCAAAAAAGACAGTGAGCACAAGTCCGGCCAATATTCCTGCGATAGTGAAGGTCCATAGCAGCGTATCTATTTTCCCAAGTTCACTCAGGGGGATCGAAATCCTTGTAATTAACTTAAGTTTCATATCGGGGAAGGCAACATACATCAGGTTCATATTTACAGTTGCACTGAACCGTGTATCGATCCCCGTCAAACCTTTGACCGCCTCATCAATTTCCCTGCGTCCGAGGTGGTTCTCCATCCCGCGGAAGTCGGCCATGGAATCACCGAGTACCTTGCCGTTGAAATCCAGAAAAGTGATGCGCACATTATCGGATTGATCAACCGGTATGTCACTGTTGCCGCTATTAATGGTGACCGCATATTCACGGGCGATATTTTCATAAAAGGATTCATTACCGGCATTACCGGCAGCATTCGCACCTGCATCCAGTTCATCGTAAACAACTTTGCTGACCATGCCCGCAACAGTCTTAAGCTTGCTTTCAACTTGCAGTTTATAGTAATACTGAGCTGTTTCAGATATGAAAATACCCGCTATCGAAGCGCCGGCCAGTATAAATAACGCAAAATAGATTAGAATTCTCTTTTTCATATTCTACCCTTTAAACCTGTACCCCACACCACGGACAGTCTCAATATATCGCGGCTCGCTCTCACTGTCCTCAAGCTTTTGCCTCAGGTAATGAATGTGTACGTCGACAGTCCTGCTTTCGGCCAGGTGATCGAATCCCCATACCTTGTCGAACAATATCTCCCTTGTCAGCACTTTACCTTTGTTAAAAATAAGAAGCTTCAGCAGGTCAAATTCTTTTACTGTGAAATCCATCAGTCTTTGCCCCTTGTATACCTCATGCCTGTCAATATCTACCGTAATATCGCCTACTTTTAATATTCCGGCAGCAGTGGCCGCGGTGTTTTGATTTTCCCTTGAAACCCTTCTCATGACTGCCCTGATGCGCGCTATCAGCTCACTGACGCCAAACGGTTTTGTAATATAGTCATCGGCGCCGATCTCCAGCCCGACCACCTTATCCAGCTCATTGCTCTTTGCCGTAAGAATCAGCACGGGAATATTCCGTGTCCTCGGATCCATTTTCAGCCCCCTGCATATTTCGATGCCGTCCTTACCGGGCAGCATTAAATCGAGGAGTATAAGATCCGGAAGTTCGTTCCCGATCGTTTTCATGGCGTTTTCGCCGTTGTCGAATATTGAAGTCCTATACCCGTTTTGTTCCAGGTTATATTTCAAGAGCTGCTGTATATGGACGTCATCTTCCACAACGTAAATGAATTCATTAGCCATCCAATTATCCTTCCTGAAATTATTATCGTATATCTGTAAAATTAGTCAACAATGACTTCTGCCGCCGGCTTAACTTTTAACCTGTGCATTACATTCATTTAACACAGACTTAACATAATATTGATATTATCTAAATGATCTGAATGATCTGAATGATCTGAAACGTAAACTGTTAAGAAGGAGGCAAGCTATGTCGTTGGAACTTATCATCGTTCTGATATTGATATTGGCAGCTGAGTTTGTAAACGGATGGACCGACGCCCCTAATGCCATAGCCACTGTCGTGTCAACGAGGGTGCTGAATCCTAGGGCGGCAGTCATCATGGCGACGGTCCTCAACGCGGCAGGCGTATTTTCCGGTACCGCTGTCGCTTCGACAATCGGAAAGGGCATCGTAAGGCCTGAAAGCATAGATCTCGTGACAGTCGGGGCAGCAATGGTGGCAATCGTAACATGGAGCACTATCGCCTGGCGCATGGGACTGCCGACAAGCGAAAGCCACGGACTTATCGCTGGATTGACGGGAGCTTCGCTGGCTACCGCCGGACCGGGTGTCCTGCTATGGGAAGGATGGCAAAAGGTGCTTATCGGTTTGGCCTTCTCGACATTCCTCGGATTTTTTGCGGCGCTCCTGCTTGTCAGCTTAATGAAGTATCTTTTCAGAAATGTACAGAATTCCAAAGCCAAACAATTTTTCAGCAAAGCCCAGCTGTTTTCCGCGGCATTTATGGCCTTCAGCCATGGAAGTAACGACGGTCAGAAATTCATGGGTATTTTTACTTTAGCCCTGGTGCTCGGAGGCGTACTCAAAGAATTCACGATTTCTCCGTTCATAATAATCATTTGCTCCATCATAATGGGGGTCGGGACTTCGATCGGAGGTTACCGGATAATAAAAACAATGGGCGTAAAGATGGTTAAACTCGAGACATACCAAGGTTTTTGCGCCGAAACCGCCGCGGCGACGAGTATCGAAATCGCATCCCGTCTTGGGATCCCGGTAAGCACGACTCATACGATAAACACCGCAATAATGGGGGTCGGCGCCGCCAAAAGACTCAGGGCCGTCCGCTGGGGAGTGGTCAATGAAATAGTTGCGGCATGGATTCTTACGTTCCCTATATGCGGCTTCATTGGCTGGGCCATAGCTTTACTTTTTTCAAAAATCTTTTAATCGGGCCTGCCAACAAGCACTACAGGCGCACAATCCCTTTACATAATGCATATAATGATACTATCAGGATTTGAAGGTTTGAAAGGAATCATCAATATGTACAATAATAATATGTATAATAATATGTATACGTGCCCTTTTTACGCATATACGCAGGTGTATCAATGCCCTTACACAGGCAACGCTCCGATTTTGCTTAAGGATTATGGGCCCCAACCGTTTGTGGTGAATATAGATGAAGCCACAAAGCAAAACGACACTTTCCGCACCGCATTATGGACAGGGAAGCACTTGCAGCTCACCTTGATGAGCCTCAATGTCGGAGAGGATATAGGACTGGAAATGCATCCTGACTTGGATCAGTTCATACGCCTTGAACAAGGCCGGGGAATCGTCAGAATGGGCGACAGCAAAGACAAATTGGACTTCCAGGCAAACGTACGCGACGATTTCGCCTTCATCATACCTGCAGGGAAGTGGCACAATCTGATCAATACAGGTAATATTCCGCTTAAGCTGTATTCCATCTACGCGCCGCCCCAGCACCCGTACGGTACGGTCCATGAGACCAAAGCAGACGCGCAGGCCGCTGAGAGAAGGAGAGGCAGATAGTAGAAAATTTATGCCTTCTTCTTCAAAATATCCCGGATTTCAGTCAGCAACAGCTCTTCCTTTGTTGATTTTACTTCCACTGGCTTTTCCTCTTGCTT
>CAYWGM010000088.1:0-4479 GCA_964457875.1 uncultured Eubacteriales bacterium
TGATCCTGTCATGGACTATCTCTATAAACGGCACGATGATCTTATCGGGGAAAACCGCGGTGTCAAGATCCTTGACTATCCTTTTCTTTATCTTTATCTTAATCTTAATCTTATGTTCCGCATCATATATGGAAGGGACATATATCCCTTCTATATTGCCGATCCGTTCCAAAAACTCTTTTCTGGGCAATCCTGCATCTTTCCAGGCAATATATGAATCAATGACTTCATTGATGACCTCCTCACCGTCGCCGATGACGAAGAAATCGAAAATGGATGCGAGCGGCTCGGGATTGAACGCGCACGGACCTCCGGCGCAGATAAACGGGAATCCCTCGCCCCTTTCCGATCTCTCCGACCTTTCCGAGGCGAGGATCGGGATACCTGCCAGATCCAACATATTAATAACATTGGTGTATGACATCTCATACTGGAGCGTGAATCCCGCAATATCGAAGACACTGACCGGATCTTTCGATTCCAGCGCGAATAACGGGATACCGGCCTTGCGCATCTGAGCCTCCATGTCGGTCCATGGCGCAAAGACCCTCTCGCAATAAGTATCTTCCCGGAGATTCATTATATGGTACAGGACCTTCAATCCAAGGTTGGACATCCCGATCTCGTAGACGTCAGGAAAACAGAAGGCAAACCGCATCTTCACCGCACCGGGATCCCTGACGACCATGTTCCACTCGCCGCCGGTGTACCTGGCCGGCTTCTCAACGCTCAGCAGCATATCATCATTGAGTTTTACAGGCATATGTTATACTTTCCCGTTCCGCATATATTTTCTGTACGCAGGACCGTATTCCGCTGCAAGCCTTATGGCCTCTATCATGCTGACCGGGCTTGCGATGCCTTTGCCCGCTATATCAAAAGCCGTCCCGTGATCTACCGACGTCCTCAGGAACGGCATCCCGAGCGTCAGGGAGATGGTCCTCTCGAAATCGAGCGTCTTAGACGCTATATGCCCCTGGTCGTGATAAAGCGACAGGACAGCGTCGAAGCGTCCGTTGAGCGCCATATGGAATACCGAATCAGCCGGTATGGGACCTGTGACTTTCACTCCCTTTTCTTTGGCGGCTTCGACGGCAGGAGATATTTCGTCCATCTCCTCCCGCCCGAATAGGCCGTGTTCCCCGTTATGCGGGTTCAGCCCCGCAACCGCGATATGCGGTTCACCGAACCCGAGGCTGCTGAGCGCATCACTGCATCTTATAATATATTTCGCAATTCGTTCTTTTTTAATTAGCCCGTATGCGTCCCGCAATGATACATGCCTGGTCAGGAAGAATATCCTCAAGCCGCGCACCTGAAACATCGTAAGCGGATCATCAGCGCCGGTCAATCCTGCGAATATCTCGGTATGGCCGATATATTCAATTCCGGCGGCTTTCAACGCCTCCTTGCTGATCGGGGTCGTCGCCACCGCGTCGATGCTCCCCTGCATGGCCAGCCTCGCCGCATGCTCGATAAATATATATGCAGCCTTACCTGTCTCAGCCCGGATGCTCCCGAACTCAAGCCATTCGGGTAAAGCGCTTGGGGCGTTTGGGGCGTTTGGAGCATCACCCCCACTCGGGGTAATATAGTCCACGATTCCCTTTTCAAATAATCCTTCTTCAGGTGAAGCTATACGATTGAGACTTGATTTAGGATCAACACCTATAATACGGCATATGCTTTCCAGCACCATGCTGCCGCATATCACCACCGGTCTGCAGATTTCATGCAGTCCGCCATCCCGGACGGCTTTTACCGCTATCTCCGGCCCTATACCATTCGGGTCGCCCGCAGGCACGCCTATCACCGGCCTTTTTTTCATATCATCAACCACCATCATTTAAAATATGCTCCATGCAACGTATATTACGCAATATGCATAATGCTGTCAACACAGACTAAAACACAAAGAGAATTGACTTTATTTCAAATACAAGAGATGATAAAATATTAGATGTTATAATAACCATATATAGGATATCTTTGTAACACAAGGAGGTTGCCCATGTTAAGAAGGTTTCTGGTTCTCAGCCTGGTAATCATCGTGTTGAGTCAATTGTGCGCCGTATATGTTTTGTCGGCGGATTCTCCTGAACAGGGATCAAGGAAGATCGTCGTGTTCAAATCCGGAGTCAAAGACAGTTTTATTAAAGATAAGACCATTAATAATGCCGGCGCAGAAAAAATAAAGAATCTGGACATAATCAACGGCATAGCGGTCAAAATGACCGGCAAGGCTGAAAAAATGCTTCTGCAGGATAGCAATATACTAAGGATAGATGAAGATGCGGTCGTCAATGCAACTGCCAAAAAAACGAAACCTCCAACACCATCGCCCACACCTGCACCGACATCTGATCCAACTCCCACACCGGTTCAGGATACTCAGGTAATACCGTGGAATATTATAATGGTTGAGGGTAGCACAGAGGCTAACTGCAACACTGTTCAGGACACCGTCTTTTCATCCCATGCAAAAGTGGCCGTGATCGATACGGGTATTTCGCTCACGCACCCCGATCTGGCTGCGAATATCAAGGGCGGGTACAACGCTATCAATCCCGCCAAATCGCCGAATGATGACAATGGCCATGGATCACATGTAGCTGGCATTATTGCAGCTGTTGACAACAATATCGGGATAGCGGGAATACATCCTCAGATAGACCTGTATGCCGTCAAGGTATTGAATGCAAAAGGGTCAGGATATATTTCCGATATCATAGAAGGCATCCAGTGGTGTATTAATAATAATATCCAGGTCGCTAATATGAGCTTCGGATCAAGCCAGAACGTACAATCGTTCCATGACGCAGTAACGGCTGCTTACAACGCCGGAATCACACTCATTGCCGCAGCGGGCAATAATTATCTCGGCAGCGTCGATTATCCCGCGAAATACGATGAAGTCATAGCGGTTTCAGCTGTTACATCTGGCCAAACTATTGCGTCGTTTTCATCAATTGGCAGCGAAGTCGATATTTGTGCACCAGGGCAAAGCATTTTTTCGACATATAAAAACTCATTATATGCGACTATCAGCGGGACATCCATGGCATCGCCGCACGTAGCCGGAATAGCGGCAGTTCTTATCCTCAAATATGGCTGTGCGCCTTCTGATGTTGGAAACATGCTTGAATCTACCGCGACTGACCTCGGGGTTCCAGGCGACGACATTTATTACGGGGCCGGATTGGTCAACGTGTATAAAGCGCTGGGCTATTGAGTAAAGAATTAAGTATCGGATTAAGTATCGGATTAAGTATCGGATCAAGTATAGGATCAGTAAAGGATTAAACCAAGGCAACATTCAGGATGTTGCCTTGTGGCACATTATCCTTTATAATATGAAGTTGTAGTTAATACCGGGGTGTGGCTCAGTTTGGCTAGAGCGCTTGGTTCGGGACCAAGAGGCCGGTGGTTCAAATCCACTCACTCCGACCACAGGCTGTCCGAAAACCCGCTTTAACGGCGGGTTTTTTGGCGCAATTCAATTCTATCAGTTTTCGTATGAATACATGGACTACCTCCTGACTTTTTGAGTCCAGGTTTTCGTCCGCACCCCCAATCACCATTTTATTTACACATTAATAAATAATTTGCACAGTTCAGCTGCGATATAGCAGTTTTTACCAAAATAATCAGGCACTACTTAATTTTTTGCACACCTGAGAGTGCATGCATGTTAAGACAAAGACTTGGACACTTCTAGGATCCGAAAGAAGCTTGTATCAGTCCAAGAAAATGTTCACATCCCCAATCATCATAATTCTTATTATGAGCATATGTACCAAAAGTGGATCTGTTTTGGCTTGAGTTTCACAGACTATTCGTAAAACTGCTATTTTAGCAGGTTTTCGGACACTCCGACCAGCCTAAGCAGCGGCTCTTATAAAACAAAATATAAGAGCCGCTGTTTCATCCTCTGATTTTACCAGTAGATTATATTAGTCAGCAGCGAATCCGATAACCGGATATTTCTGCCGCCAAAGCGGGCACTGCAAGTGCTTCCGGCGTCAAGGCCAATGCCGCCGGTGCAGCCCAGATTATTCATCGTCTGCACAATTCGGGCCGCATCCGTCTCCGGTCTGACTGCAATGACCACTCTATTTTTCTCTGCTTTATACCCTATGGCCGGACGCCATGTAGTCCTGCCGACTTCATCGGGATTGTAACCTTCCTCCTTAAGATCAAGCGGAAACAAATTGAACCCTTGGATACAGAACCACAGATCCGCAGAAATCGCCTTAATTTCCAGATTGGACATGTTCCTGACTTCGACTTTACCGCTCTTAAAGATCAGGAATGTACCCTTCTTCCGGATCTGGCCGCCGGGCAGTTTCTCGTCGCCGTCATAACCATTCAATATCTTGCCTTCGCTGACGATCCAACCGATGGGATAATATTTCCTGTCCTGAGCTTTGTACCAATAATAAGTGCCGTTGACAAAGCTATTATGCTTAATTTTTTTAC
>CAYWGM010000089.1:0-4416 GCA_964457875.1 uncultured Eubacteriales bacterium
GAGGTACTCTGGAGCACCTTACATGTTCTCTCGCGGAGGATGGTATCAGGTGGTTTGAGATTACATCAGATACCGATAAGAATATGGCCGTCGTCGCCGATGTCCATACCGTGCCGGGCAATTATCTCGAAGAAGGCGTCGGCAATGCAGCCGAGATATTCGTAATAGTACCTATCGGCGGAAAGCTCTACCTTACCCGAGGCGCAGTGTTCACATACTACGAGTTCATCAGCGGAGATAGGCTGACTGATGAACAATGGCAGCAAATGCTGAAAAGTAATACGCAGCCTGCCATGCCCGGCTGGACGGAGACATTTATAGACCCAAAAGGAGTGAAGGATGAGATTCCAGAACCGCCGGACCCATACAATTCCGGGTGCTGAAGCCGATATCAAGTCGAAAATCCGATTTCTCGCTATATTTGCACTATTTGCTCTGCCAGCGATCTTATTGCTGTACGCGCTGACGGCAGCCGGTCTTTTCGATGTTCAAAAGAGCGTATCGCTATGCTTCACAGGAGACATCCTCCTCGACAGAGGGGTAGCGAAGGCAATCGGGCAAAACGGCGCAGATTATCCGTATATGAGCGTGAAGAACCTGTTGAAGAGGGCGGATATCGCTGTCGGCAATCTGGAATGCCCTTTGACCGGAAAAGGTATCCCATCTCTTAAAGACAAGAAGTATATCTTCAGGGCTGAAACCGGTAACTCGCGTTCATTAAAGGCTGCGGGCTTCGATCTGCTCAACCTTGCTAACAACCACGCGATGGACTACGGCAGCGAAGGGCTGGTTGAGACTATGGAGGCGCTTGCCCGCCAAGGGATATTGACGGCCGGCGCAGGTACGGATGCGGCATCAGCCTTCAAGCCGACGATGTTCGAAACGAACGGCTTTAAAATATGCTTCCTGAGTTTTTGCGCTTTTCCCGCCGAAGGGTATTTTTATTTCGAGGACAGGCCTGATATCACATTGCTGGATGAGCAGAAGTTCGCCGATTCAATACGCGATGCAAAGGCCGCCAGCGATGTCTTGATCTTATCTGTCCACTGGGGCAATGAGTTCTCATATTATCCGGGGGAGAAAAACATGCAGCTAGCCCGCACTGCCATAGATTGCGGCGCAGACGCGGTTATAGGACATCACCCGCATGTCCTTCAGGGAGTAGAAAAATATAAAGCAAAATTCGTATTCTACAGCCTGGGTAATTTCGTATTCGATAAACAAGTACCTGAAGGCACTGATGAGACAGTAATACTTGAAATGAAGGTCACAAAACACGGTATTAGCAATGTATCAGTCACCCCGGTCACAATAACCGATTGCCGGCCGCAGATAGCAACCGGAGCGAACGCCGCTCACATTCTGGACAGACTTGTTCTGTACTCAAAAGGAATGGGCGCAGTTATAGAAAACTACAACGGCATCGGCAAAATCAGATGATTTATCGATTATTTAACCAATTATGAAAAGGGACTGCCTGTATTATTTCTACAGACAGTCCATGATTTCGATGCATTGCTTAGATTATACTAAAGCAATGTTGTCTCGATGCTTGTCAATCCTCAACCAGAACGTTGTCAGCCCTCAACGAACCATATGAGCTCCTCAGTCCGATCTTACCGGCTGAGATGGTCGCATTGGTGGTCGAACCTACCTGCGTATCATTGATGTATAACGTGATGCTGCTTCCGCTGAACGTCATCTTGAGTTCATAGAACGTAGTGGTGTTGGTAGTGTAGCTGCCACTCGTCAACTCGCTCCATGAACCGCTGTTGTTGAGCCACAGCTTCCATGAAGATCCGTCGATCTCAAGTTGGTAGAACTTATTGCTGCTCTCGACCCTTCCAAGCAATGCTGCTTTTCCTTCAGTCCTCTTGATGTCGGCCTCTACAGTGTAATCAGTCCAGCTTGTGTTTCCCGCCAATGAGTATGGTTCGCCCGATGTGTTGGTCTGCGTGTAAACAGTAGAACCGTCCGTAGTCGTCGACCATGTACCGCCGGTAGCAGTCCAGTTCGATGTCCCACTCTCAAAATCATCGCTGAACGCTGCATCACCGCCGCCTCCGCCGGAGCCTGTCACCAGGACGTTGTCCGCCCTCATCGAGGCGTATGCCGTCCTCAATCCGATCTTACCTGCGGAGATGGTTGCATTGGTGGTCGAACCGACTTGCGTATCATCAATGTACAGCGTAATGCTACTCCCGCTGAACGTCATCTTGAGTTCATAGAACGTAGTGGTATTGGTAGTGTAGCTACCACTCGTCAACTCGCTCCATGAACCGCTGTTGTTGAGCCACAGCTTCCATGTCGTTCCATCTATCTCGAACTGATAGAACTTATTGCTGTTGTCCACTCTTCCAAGCAACGCAGCCTTGTTGTATGTCCGCTTGACGTCAGCCTCTACGGTATAATCTGTCCAGCTTGTGTCTCCTGCCATCGACAAGCCGTTGACTCCGGTATCTGTCTGTGTATAAACAGTCGAACCGTCGCTGGTCGTAGACCATGTGCCGCCGCTTGTAGTCCAGTTGCCTGTCCCGCTCTCGAAGTCATCGCTGAACAATGTCCCTCCGCTTGGCGTTGCTGTCGGCGTAGGTGTGGGCGTCGCGGTAGGTGTAGGCGTTGGGTCTCCGCTTGAGTATGTTATTATCGGATCCCAATTGGTCAGATCAAAGTAATTACCGGTACCCATATTGATTATGAAATATAACGCATCCCCCGCTGCCACGCTGATATTCTGCTGAGGGAAGCTTACATTGCCCCCTGCGCTGATAAATTGCCATCCGGAAGCAGGCCAGACATTGGAGCTGTTCTTGAGCACCTTTACGTTGACCCCGTCACCAACGCCATATACCACTGTGATATTTGCCGCGGCGGTTATGCTTATATCCCCGGCATACGGGGCCACCCATTTCCTGACCGCGTCATTGGTATCGGGATGCATATTGCCGCTTCCAACACGGCACCATTCCTGACCGCCTTTCCAGCATGAATTCCCGCTGTCCCATGTCATGTTTGAATATGAGCTGCCGTTCCACTGCTGGTAGTACCACTGATCCTGCCCCTGGGTGCTGCTGAAGTCTGTCGAGGCCTGAAAGGTCTCCCCTCCCTGCGGCGTCGTTGTCGGTGTTGGAGTAGGTGTTGGAGTAGGAGTTGGAGTAGGAGTTGGAGTAGGGGTAGGCGTCGGATCTCCGCCTTCTTCCTCATACGCTATTATCGGATCCCAGTTTGTCTGATCGTAGTAATCGGTGCTGTTCTGGTTGAGTATGAAGTATAACGCGTCTCCCTGAGCCACGCTGATATTCTGCTCTGGGAAGCTCACGCTGCCTCCGGCGCTGATGAACTGCCATCCGGAAGCCGGCCAGACGTTGGTGCTGTTCTTGAGCACCTTTACGTTGACCCCTTCGCCGTTGCCATATACCACTGCGATATTTGCCGCGGCAGTTATGCTTATGTCACCTGCATATGGCGCCACCCATTTCCTCACAGCATCGTTAGTGCTGGGGTGCATCCAGCTGTTCCCCACACGGCACCATTCATAGCTGCCTTTCCAGCACGAATCCCCGCTGCTGTATGTCATGTTGGAATATGAGCTGCCGTTCCACTGCTGGTAGTACCACTGATCCTGCCCCTGGGTGCTGCTGAAGTCCGTCGAAGCCTGAAAAGAATCTCCCTGGGGAGTCGTCGTAGGCGTAGCTGTTGGCGACGTCGTTGGCGTTGGCGCTACT
Organism: uncultured Eubacteriales bacterium; assembly: GCA_964457875.1. Taxonomy (GTDB): domain Bacteria; phylum Bacillota; class Clostridia; order Acetivibrionales; family CAYWGM01; genus CAYWGM01. Next base: position 3,726 of record CAYWGM010000089.1, read on the forward strand.
CCGCCCTGATATTCGTGAGCGCCTATATCAGTCGCCCCATTGTATGGTACCGCATTGCCCCAGAAGTCATACCCGCCACATCCGCTGATTGTGGCGCCGGTATTAATACATGACGATCCCGACTGGATCTTATAGTTATCCGCATAGCTCTTACCGTCGCCCACTGTGCCAGGGCTAACAAGTAGCGGATTTCCGGTTACGGCATGGGCGTCATTTCCATTCGCCCCTATCGGATAATAGCAGTTGTAGTCGTATGTGCAACTGCGCCAGTTGGGGCTGGTCTGGAAATAGAATATATTGTTCCAGTACTTGACCGTAGAAGGATGATATCCGGGGTCAAGATTACCGCTGGACTTGTAGAATGTATTGTTGTAGAATTCCCAGTTGTCGCCGGGGCCATATATACTCGGTCTGAGAATATATTGGAGGTCATTTACGCTGACATTATATCTGCATATGCCTTTGGTAAAGTTGGGCGATCCGATGACTGCGCTTAGGCAGTTATCCATAAAACCGCCTTCATTACCATGCGTATAATTGTACTGATGGATGAATGTGCCTGATTCGGCCCAGTCCAGATCAAACGGCGTTCCATCGCCATTTATGAGCCTTGTCCTTGCAACTTCGCAATTTTTGATGGTCAGATTGCTTGACGAGGTTGCCCATATGCCCACGATGTATTGCGCCGAGG
>CAYWGM010000090.1:0-2822 GCA_964457875.1 uncultured Eubacteriales bacterium
GCCTCGAATATCTTCGTCTTATAATAATCTTCAAGGATCCTTCCGGCATCGTCACGGCTCAATCCATATGTCATCTGGGTCAGGTCGTTGGTGCCGAACGAGAAGAATTCGGCCTCCTGCGCGATCTCATCGGCGAGCAGCGCTGCCCTCGGTATCTCGATCATGGTACCTACGGTGTATTCAAGTTTCACACCGGCATTTTTGATGATCTCATCGGCAGTCCTGACGATAATATCTTTTACGAATTTCAGCTCTTTCAATTCGCATACCAGCGGTATCATAATCTCAGGCATGATGTTCATGCCCTTCTTATTGACGTTGATAGCCGCTTCGATAATAGCCCTCGTCTGCATCTCTGCGATTTCAGGATATGATACCGCAAGGCGGCAGCCCCTGTGACCCATCATCGGATTCAGTTCGTGCAGATTGCTGACCAGCGACTTAAGGTCATCGAATTTGATGCCGATCTCATCGGCAAGTGTCTTTATATCTTCATCCTCATGCGGCAGGAATTCATGGAGCGGAGGGTCCAGAAGCCTTATCGTAACCGGATAGCCTTTCATCTCCGTGAACAGACCTTCAAAGTCCCCCCTCTGTATGGGCAAGAGCTTATCGAGCGCCTTCCTCCTCTGCTCTTCATTGCTTGCGACTATCATCTGCCTGAACGCGAATATCCTGTCAGGCTCGAAGAACATGTGCTCGGTGCGGCAGAGACCGATACCCTCGGCGCCGAACCTTATCGCAGCCGCGGCGTCCTTCGGGGTGTCGGCATTAGACCTGACCTTGAGCTTCCTTATTTCATCAGCCCAACCCATAAACTCGGCAAAATCGCCGGTCACGCCGGGCTCAACCGTAGGCAGCTGCGACCCGTAGACGTTTCCTGTCGAACCATCGAGCGAGATCCACTCGCCTTCGGTATATTTCCTGCCGTTCGGATCTATAAAATATTTCTCTTCATCATTTATCTTGATATCGCTGCATCCCGCTACACAGCAGGTGCCCATGCCGCGCGCCACGACAGCCGCGTGCGACGTCATGCCGCCGCGCCCTGTAAGTATGCCCTGTGAAACATGCATTCCTTCAATGTCTTCAGGAGACGTCTCGAGCCTTACGAGAATGACCTTCTTTTCCCCGCCTTTGACAGCTTCTACCGCATCTTCCGCTGAGAAGCAGATCTTGCCTGACGCCGCGCCGGGAGACGCAGGAAGGCCTTTTGCAACCGGAACGGCCTGTTTCAAGGCCTTCGGCTCGAAGTTCGGGTGCAGGAGGGCATCCAGCTGCTTGGGGTCGACCTTCATGACGGCTTCCTCTTTAGTTACCATGCCTTCGCGGACGAGGTCGACGGCAATGCGCAGCGCGGCCTGAGCCGTCCTTTTGCCGTTCCTTGTCTGAAGCATGAAGAGCTTGCCGCGTTCGATGGTGAATTCCATGTCCTGCATATCTTTATAATGTTTTTCGAGCGTGGTCGCAAACTTGGCAAACTGATCGTATACCTGCGGATTTATCTCCTTCAACTGGTCGATCGACTGCGGGGTCCGTATGCCGGCCACGACGTCCTCTCCCTGAGCGTTCATGAGGAATTCGCCGTAAAGCTTCTTCTCACCTATTGCAGGATTCCTTGTGAAGGCGACGCCCGTGCCCGAATCATTGCCCATGTTTCCATAGACCATTTCCTGGACGTTGACGGCCGTACCCCAATTGCTCGGTATGTCGTTGAGCCTCCTGTACACGTTTGCCCTCGGATTGTCCCACGACCTGAAAACGGCCTTGACCGCCTCCATCAACTGCACCGCGGGATCCTGAGGGAAATCAAAACCCTTTTCGCACTTAAAAACTTTCTTGTATCTCTCCACGACATCCTTCAGGTTCTGGGCGGTGAGGTCGGTATCGAATTTGGCCTTGTTCTCAAGTTTTACCTCATCGAGGACCTTTTCGAACTTGGACTTATCTATCTCCATGACCACGTTACCGAACATCTGGATGAACCTGCGGTAACTGTCGTATGCGAACCTCTCATTTCCGGTCAGTCCTGCAAGACCTTTGACCACTTCATCATTCAGGCCCAGATTAAGTATGGTGTCCATCATGCCGGGCATTGAAGCCCTTGCGCCTGAACGCACCGATACAAGAAACGGATTTTTGGGGTCGCCCAGCTTCTTTCCTACGATCCCTTCGGTCTTTTGCAGGGCAGCCTGAATCTCCTTCTCTATTTCGGCGGCGATGACTTTGCCGTCGCTATAGTATCTCGTGCATGCCTCGGTGGTGATGGTGAAACCTCTCGGGACGGGCAGCCCCAGCCCTGTCATTTCGGCCAGGTTGGCGCCCTTGCCGCCAAGCAGGTTCTTCATCGAAGCATTCCCTTCAGTAAAAAGATAAACGTATTTCGGCATTTCTAAAACCTCCATTTATGGATTAATTCAGGCAGCCGCAAGGCGCCTGCGCATTTACAGGAACATTTTCCCGTACACAATCTTAAACATTATAACATATTGAAAGTAAAATGGAATATAAATCAAGCGGACGTTCAATCAAGATCAATCAAGCAACCCGGCTATGGCCGTACCGGTTATAGTCGGATTTTCCGGTTTGACAAATTCACAGTATCGATGATGGGTATCGTTCAGATACGTGCGGATATAATAATCCAATTTGTTCCTGAACAGTTTGGATTTATAAAATGTAGTTCCTTCAGCCGCGATGCAAACGGGCTTGCACGGGTCTCTCCCTTTTTCGGTTTTGATGATTATAGCCGACAGGTTTGCCGCGATCAGCCTGGCCGCCCTTTCCGTCAGATTGTCAATCATGTGATACAGGAATTGCGC
>CAYWGM010000090.1:2922-4311 GCA_964457875.1 uncultured Eubacteriales bacterium
GTCGATGAGACCCTGTTCCAACCTGCCGAAATTGCCTGATTCCATATTGACTATCATATTTAAGCGTTCTTCGAAATAACACGTGTTTGTGCCTGTTCCGAGGATGAGCCCGATGAACGAATCGAAACGTCTTCGTGGAAATGCGGCCATACCTCCGAGAAGAACAGCGACCGTGTCATTGAGGATCACTATCTTCTTATGGCCTTTGATCCCTTTTCTTTCCAATGCCTGTCCCAGATTCCGCCCGATGAGTATCCCCTCAGAATCCCTGACCATTATCTGCTTAGAAAAGCGTATCAGCCTTCCCTCTTTATCAGGAAGGATCTCGACGGGATATGAAAAGCAGAAGCCGATCCGGTCGCTTGATCCTGAGATACCGGCCACGCGGTCGGCAATATAGTCGAAGAACTCTTCACAGGATATTTCATGTCCTATTCCCGGCATCTCATAACTGCGAAACTCGCGGACGTCAACAATACCGTTCTCATCAAAATCGACGGCCGCTACGCGAAGGTTGGTGCCTCCGGCGTCTATCACTATCACAGACTTACCGGCAGGCATGTGCGAACTGGCGCAGATATAGGACGGAATCATTCCAAGAGTGCTTTTCCCACCTGAAAGCCCTTTTTCCATCTCATCGATAAAAATGCGGCAAAGACCGTCGATATCGATATCCCTGTAATCCATACCGCAATCTTTCAGGAATCCATAGGCCTTTTCTTTATAACACATCATAACAATTCATAGCACATCGAATTTGTCCTTGAAATAGTCGTCAAGGCTATCTATCGGGATGCGTATCTGCTGCATCGAATCCCTGTCGCGGATAGTTACGCTTTTATCTTCAAGAGAATCAAAATCAAAAGTCACACAGAAGGGCGTACCGATTTCATCCTGCCGACGGTAGCGCTTGCCGATACTTCCTGTCTCATCGAGCTCGCAGACATATTTCGTGATGAGGTTTTTATAGATCTTTTCCGATTCTTCATATAGTTTCTTTGATAAAGGCAGGATCGCAACCTTCACAGGCGATAAAGCCGGGTGAAGACGGAGCACGCTCCGCACCTCGCCGTTTTCGACCTCTTCTTCGTCATATGCGTCGCAAAGGAAAGCAAGCATCATCCTGTCGATGCCGAGAGACGGTTCGATGCAATAAGGCACGTATTTTTCATTTGTGATCGGATCGAAGTATGAAAGGTCGTCCTTGGAATGTTCCATGTGCTGCCTGAGGTCGTAATCGGTCCTGTCGGCAATGCCCCACAGCTCGCCCCACCCGAACGGGAACTTGTATTCGATGTCCGTGGTCGCGTTGCTGTAAAACGCAAGCTCTTCCTTTGCATGGTCGCGCAACTTGAGATTTTCTTTTTTAATACCCATGCTCAGCAGCCA
>CAYWGM010000091.1:0-4279 GCA_964457875.1 uncultured Eubacteriales bacterium
TTATATATAAAATATCATAGCGAATAATTATCGTCAATAATAATTTGTTCAAAATAGAAAAAAATTATTAGAAAATTATACCACTTGATATTTACAATGTTTACAAAATATGGTATCATTTACGGGTAATACTTAAACATGTGACTTCAAGGGGTGCATTAATGCAAAAAGCAGTAATAGCGATAGCCGATGCGGAAGAAGAATACCTTAAGGCCTTATCCTGCTTCTTAATGGAATACGGACTTGCCGAATATAAAATACTCACATTCAGCAGCAGGCAGAGCCTCGAAATGTTTGTATCTTTTCAGCATAGTCCTGTAAATGTCTTTATCTTAGCCGGAGAATTCTATGAATTCAGAACCAGACTCGAATCGATGGGAGCGGTATGCATATTACTTGATGATGGGAGGACTGGCATAACCGAGGATATATTGAGGATCCGCAAATATAAACGGGCAGATGAAATAATCAAGGATATCATTGCAAAATGCGCTTCCGAGGACGCTCATTCTGAAAATACCGATATACGGAGAGAAACATGCTTCTTTAGTGTCGTCTCACCTTCAGGAGGAGTTGGCAAAACAGTCATAGCGCTTGGTATCTGTCTTTATCTGACATATATCGGGAAAAAAGTACTCTACATCAATCTGGAGAATATGCCTTCAACTCCTGCTTTTTTCCGTGTCAGTGAGGAAAACAGCATCACACATTTACTGATGGGTATTAAGGGTAATGCCGCAGACCTTGCCGAACGTGTGAAAAAATATTCGCTGCAGGATCGCCAGTCAGGCGTCAGTTATTTTTCGCCGGCTGTGAATAATTTGGATATGGAAGAACTGGGTCCTGAAGGTATGGGGCATCTGCTAAAAAGCATTAAAAAATCGGGGGCTTTTGATTTTGCCGTAGCCGATATGCAGTCAGGATTCACTTTCGGGAATATGGCTGCCATGTCGTTTTGCGATTATACGTTCTGTGTTGTCGTGCAGGATGATATGAATAAGGTAAGGATCCCTTCATGGCTGGATTCGATAAAAAAAGCGGAATCAAGGTATAACTTTCATATCATCGATAAAATGAAATTCGTCATCAATAAATATGGACACTTTGATCCGGACAACAGGTTTGTATTGCCGGAAATATGCGGGGCCTATGAAGTCATTCCCTTTGTCCCGGGAGGCCTTGATCCTAAAGAGATGGCTGTTGACAGGGACTTTTCAGGAAATGGCATGCTAAGCGGTATCAAGCGTATTTGCAAGCCTGTGACGGACGAAGTTCCCGGGAGGTTTTAGCTATGCCCGGAACTTCTTCTATGGAAAATATCGCCAGGGAAATCAGATCTATTGTCGGCGGCAGACTGGAAATAGGGGATGACATAAATGATCTTTCGTTGATCTCGATGATTGAAGATGCCGTTATCGAAAAGTCGGCAGATTATTGCCTGACGTTGGATGAGAAATCCGACATATCCAGAAAAGTATTCAATTCTATGAGACGCATGGGGATTCTGCAGCCTCTGATGGATGACGCGGAAATAACCGAAATCATGGTCAACGGTTTTAAAGATATCTTTATTGAAAAAAAAGGGTTTGTCAGGCGGATAGACATGTCTTTTCCGGATGAAGGCAATTTTGAGGATATAATCCAGGTCATTGTTTCCAAAGTGAACAAGTCGGTCAGTGAAGCATCGCCTATTGTGGATGCAAGGCTCGAGGACGGCTCGCGGATAAATGTGGTCTTGCCGCCGATAGCTATTAACGGTCCGATCATGACGATCCGCAAGTTTCCTGAAACGCCTATGAATATGGAAGATCTGGTGTCTCTTGAATTTATCAGTATGGATGCTGCGGAATTCCTTAAGACGCTGGTGCGTGCGAAGTATAATATCTTCATCTGCGGCGGCACAGGTTCGGGGAAGACTACCTTCCTGAATACACTTGCGAACTGCATCCCTCCTGAAGAAAGGATCGTCACTATTGAAGACTCAGCTGAGCTCCGGCTTGACTGTATACAAAACATAGTGAGGCTTGAGACCCGAAATGCGAATTATGATGGTAAAGGTAAGATAACAATAGGAGATCTTATAAGGGCATCTCTGCGCATGAGGCCGGAGCGGATAATCGTCGGCGAAGTGAGGGGCCCTGAGGCGCTTGATATGCTCCAGGCCATGAATACAGGCCATGACGGTTCAATGTCGACTGGACACTCGAATTCTGCGGCCGATATTTTAAGCAGGCTGGAGACAATGGTGATTTCTGCAGCTTCATTGCCGCTGCAAGCTGTAAGGCAATATATTTCATCTGCCGTCGAGGTGATCGTCTTCATATCAAGGATGCGCGACCGGAGCCGTAAAATCATTGAAATATCAGAGGTAGCCGGTTTAAGTGAGGGAACTGTCGAATTGAACCCTATTTATGCCTATCGTGAAAGTAATCATGCCGGTACTGCTGATTTAAACGGGACATTGGTCAGGACCGGTTCTGCGCTCACAAGGGTGAAAAAGCTTCAAATGGCAGGCTTGACTATTTGATTTCAAGACGGGAGCATTTATTGATGGATTACGGAGTTTATAAATCAGGGATTATGGAAAAAATAGCTGAATTTCTCAAAGCCGCGCTTGTTTCTGCCGGGATATGCTACATTTTTTATCACAACGCTGCCATATGCGTAATTGCAATACTGCCAGGCCTGATTTATCCGATCGTCAGAAGAAGGCACAAAATCCAACAGAGACGGAAGGAATTGACTATACAATTCAAAGACCTGCTTTATTCGCTCTCTTCATCTGTTTCGGCGGGCAATCCTCTGGAAATGGCGTTTAGTGAGTCACTGAAGGATCTGTCGATTATTTATGGAAATCCTGAGACGCTGATAATAAAAGAGGTGAGGGCTATTGTGAACAGGATAAAGATGAATGAACCGGTGGAGGGTGTTTTGGCAGAACTGGCGGAGAGGACGGGAATCGACGACATAAAGAGCCTTTCGGATACCATTTCGGTTTGCAAAAGAGCCGGCAGTGACATACCGGATATCTTGATGAATACAGTCTCGCTGATCAGTGACAAAATCGAGATCTCGCAGGAAATAGATGTTTTACTTGCCGAGAGGGCGCTTGAGTACAAACTTCTTACGGTGCTGCCTGTTTTTCTTGTCGCAGTGCTCACACTTACAGCGGGAGATTTTATGGAACCATTATTTCAAACGATCTGGGGCAGGATAACCACAAGTTTCTCATTATTACTTTTCATCGCAGCGTTTTTCATATCAAGAAAGTTGATGGATATACGCATATGAATTATGACTCGTTTTATGCCATGAAGACAAGACAGAAATTGACAGAAATATACGGATACGCATGTTCGCTGGAACACTTGAAGAAGCATCTGACGCGGAGGGTGACTTATGGCGCGGTTTCATGCGTCTTTTCCATCATAGTCCTGGCAGCGGCAGGCCCCGACTTATTGAGTGCCTTATTTGCGGTGAGCTTTCCGGTTGTTACCTCATACCTGCCCGATTACATGCTCAACAAGATGGTAAAGGCCAGAAAGCAGCAAATCATGTTGGATTTTCCCGCATTCATAACAAAACTAGGACTGCTAGCGGGTACGGGAATGAACCTGACGAGAGCATGGAGGCGTATCACTTCGGAAGGCCCGGCAGATCGTTTTCTGTACGGCGAGCTGCGTGTGACCTTATCCGATATGGACTCCGGCAAACCGGAAATAAAGGCATTTGAAGATTTCGCCAAGCGGTGCAGGATAAGTGAAATAACAAGATTTGTGTCAATAATCATCCAATATAAGAAAAAAGGCAGTTTCGAGCTTGTCCCGCTCCTGAAGCTGCATGCGGCAGAATGTTGGGAAAAACGTAAAACGACCGTAAAGAAGCTTGGCGAAGAAGCCTCGACAAAAATGCTCATACCCATGATTCTCATTTTCATAGGGATAATGCTGATGGTCATATCACCGGCATTGCTCTCATTAGGAGGCCTCAATGTTGCTAAATGAAATAAAGGATCTGGCAAAAGATGAAGAAGGATTCGGAACCGTGGAAATAGTGCTCATAATAGCGGTATTGGTGGGAATAGCCCTGATATTCAGGGATGCCGTCATCAAATTCGCAGTAAGCATAATGCAAAGCGTCTTCGGAGACGATTCCATAAGCAAGGATATCAGGAGTGCGGGGATTAGGGATTCCCACCGCATCAACTAGCCTGCAAACGGTGATAAGCGTCGGATTGCGGCGTCAGCCATCGGTCGCAAAAGTGCTCACGTATCATATA
>CAYWGM010000092.1:0-4077 GCA_964457875.1 uncultured Eubacteriales bacterium
AGCGACAAGCTTTCCGCATTCGACAGCAATAACCTGATTGTGCCGGTATGGATGATATAAACGGATAGGCTACAACTTGGCAGCAAGCTGACCAGCCCAGGATTTGATATCATCCCAATCGCGTATATCGCTTACCTGGATCTTACCTGCAAACATACTCATGGGAAACGACAATCCAGCCGGGTCAAATCTGCCGCCGAAGATTTTTGTTTCAACGGGCTCTATCCAAGGGAATTTCGCCAGTTCCTTGTTTAATTGATCATTTGCGCCCGACCATTCTATCTCATTATACGGTTCTTGGACGGGGCCGACTGCGAATACGGCCAGCTTCGGTATGCCGCCCATCTGCTGGATCTTTCGAAGGCCGGATAAGAAACGGCGCGCGTCCTTGTGCAAGCGAAACATATACAGCGGCGCTCCCAACACAATAGCATCGTATTTTGGAACTGAACCCATACTGCGGATGTCGCTGATATCACGGATATCACGGATGTTTTGGACGTCCGCATCAAGACCTTTTTCGCTCAGCACCGATCTGATTGCTTCCGCAACTTCACGTGTCGAGCCGTAACGTGTAGCATATGCGATCAATACAGATTTGGACATAGTAACCTCCCACTATCGATTATAAATCATTCATAAACTTCGGATAATCCGCTCTGCCGTCAGCAATGTGGTTGACGAATACTGTATCGCCGATCAGACGATATATGCAAAGATAATTCCCACAAATAAGCATGCGATAACCCTGCGTTTTTAACGGTTTATCCGCACAGTTCACACCTATATTCGGGCTCGTCTGCAAAAGAGTAAGTGCATCATAAATACGATTGGTAATTTTCCGTGCCGAATCCGGGCCAACAAGTTCCATATGAACACGGGCGATTTCCTCCAACTCACGTTGGGCGGGCTCAAGGATGCGGAGCTTATACTTTGTGTTGCTCATAGATTTTCTCTAAGCGCTGCCTGGATTCTTCCTGAGTATAGCTCGGTTCTCCGGCAAGGCGGGATCGTTCGGCAAGTTCTAATTTGGCTCTCAGCCGAATCAACTCATCCCGTTTTTCAAATGCGTCTATGCTCATAACAACAAGGTCGCCTTCGCCATTTTTGGTGATGTAGATCGGTTCACGCAATTCATGGGCAAGGCTGGAAATAGCGCAGTAATCATTTCGTAAACTGGTTGAAGACTTGATAATCACAAGGTTACCTCCTTGGATGTAAATTATTCTGATATTATTATATGATAATTCTTCTTATCTATCAATATCGGGCGTCAATTAATCCTTGACTTTGTCGGGGTTTTAGTTAGAATAAATATAAATAAAAAATGAATAAAAATTCCGAGCTGATTTGTCCTAAGGCATTCATGCTATGGCTTTTCAGCCGTTAGGGTTCGTTCATGGAAACGGTCGGGCCTCCCGTATTTGGAAAGGAATTGACAATATCTGAAGGTATGTGGTTATGTAATTACGCAGGTGCGTAGGTGCGTAGATTTTACATATCTGATTAGTTTGCGTTGAACTCTTTTCCGTATGGGAAAGAGTTTTTTATTACATAAAAATTTTATTGAGTGGGAGAATATGAGGTTTTTATGAAAAATAGGTCAGTCGCTCTTTCGTTCGTACTTGCAGTATTTCTCATCGGTTCGGTTTTGGGCGGATGCGCCGCGCCCTGGCAACCACAGGAAACAGAAAAGATAACAATTTCGGGTCTGGATAATGGAAGCGTGGAAGTTACCGTAGATGAAATCAAAGCGTTGGAGCCTTTTGCCGGGAAGGTGGAGGGGGCGGATTCCGAAGGCAAGCCGGTAATCTATGAAGTAAAAGGCGGGCTCTTAAAAGAGCTTTTAGAGAAAAATGGGACCGGCCAATCTGATTTTTCGGGTATGCGCATCGTTGCCACAGACGGTTATTCCATAGAGGTGTCCAAAGATATCCTCAGCTCGCGGGATGTCATATTAGCTTATGAAATGGACGGAAAGCCTTTGGATGAAGACAATGCACCGATACGGGTCTTCATACCGGACGAACGGGCGATGTACTGGGTCAGGATGGTTGCGGAGCTGCAAATGCTTAAAGCAACACAATCTGATGAAGTCTCGGGCATCTATATCATGGATTCCCTTTACAAAGAAGCCGATTACGAGGATTACGAATACAAGCTCACCGGGGAAAAATATAAGACGATCAATACCCGCAGCATTATTGAAAGCTATCCGGGCGCCGGCGGTGATATCGTGCTGCTGACCGCATCCGACGGGCTTCTGAAAAACGAGACTCTTGAGAATTTCTACAAGGGCGCTATCAATATGACGGGCGATAATGTGCCTGAATTTTTCTCCAATACCTTGCCTTCAGGCATGTTCATCAAGAACCTGATGCTTTTCAAATACGGCGGCAATGCGTTCGTATTCGTATCCAAAGTAATTGAAAAACACAAACCGCTGACATTGCAGACGCTGTTCCAAATCTGCGGAATGAAACAAGGCGATGAATATTCGCTGACATTCAAGGACGGCAGCAAAGCAGATGTTAAATCGGATGAATTAAAGGACTGGACAATAGATTACGACAAGACAAAAGGATTGACGCAGATCACATTAAAATAAGCAACAATACTTAAAAGTATTTTGCATAGCAATACTTATCCAAAATATTAAATGCGGAGGTAGTGAGAAGATGAAAAATCTGAAAAGAACAGCAGTTATCCTGGCAGGCATATTCCTTCTGGTATCTTTATGCGCCTGTGCGCCTCAACCCAATTCACAGGCTGCGGCGGAATCTTCTGCGGCGGAATGGACGGTAACGATAGAAGGGGCAAGCAAAGCGGAGTTTACAAGCCTTGATTACGCGAAACTTACAACCGTAAAGATCGACACTGTTTTGAAGAAGAAGGACGGCACTGAAAAGAGCGAGACATGGGAAGGCGTTTTATTAAAGGACGTACTGGTCGCGCTGGGAGTAACGGAGTATGAATCTGTCACCATGACGGCGTCGGACGATTATTCTAAGGATTACACACCTGATATCGTAAACGATGAAAAGACCATCCTTGGCACGTCGGTCGACGGTGAAAAACTGACGGCGGAAGACGGTTTTGTCCAGGCTGTGGCAGGAAACCAGGGTGGCAATATGTGGATCAAAGATCTTAAGAAAATTAAGGTGAACAAATAAGTGAAACAGCGCAAGAAAGGATTTTTGGCATCCTTTTCGGTTTTTAATATCATCATCATCGCAATGTGCGCAGGGCTTGGCATAGCGCTGAAGCCTGTATTGGTCCCGCTTGTGCATATAATCACCGGGCCGCTCTTCATTCCGGGAGGGGCGGTCGCGGGCGGTTTTTACATGCTTTTCATCGTCGTGGCTGCCGGTCTCGTCGGCAAGAGATGGACAGCCACGCTGACCTGCGCCGTTCAGGCTGTTTTGGTGCTGATCACCGGCGTGATCGGAAGTCACGGCATCATGAGCCTTGTGACGTATATTCTGCCCGGTGTGATGGTCGATTTGCTGTTGATCGCAATACGCCACAGGGCATGCTGCGCATTGTGCTGTTTCCTTGCCGGAATGGCCGCCAATCTCACAGGCTCTTTTTTATCCAACGCGGTATTTTTCCGCCTTCCTTTCGTACCGCTGATGCTTACGCTTTTTGCGGGCGCTTTGTCGGGCGGTTTGGGCGGGGTGGTTGCCTGGAGTATTATTAAAAAGTTAAGGGCATTTAGTGAAATGTAAAACGTGAAATGTGAAACGTGAGGAAGTGTTAAGCGTATGAATAAAAACACAAAAAATAAATTGATAATTATTGCCGTAATCGCCTTACTCGGTATCGCTGTGGGTGTATTTGCGATACTGAATGCCGGGGATTTGGGTGAAAAGCAGGAAAGCCAGGATACGGCAACCGTTCAGATCATATCGGGCGGCGAAACGATACAATTCGACCTTGCTTATTTAAAGACATTTGAAAAGACGGTATTTGACGCCAACCTGGATAAGAGCGGGCAGGACCCTGTGAAGAAATCTTTTGCAGGCGTGCCGCTTGCAACCGTTCTGGAAGCGAAAGGCGTTTCCCTGGATGCCGCCA
>CAYWGM010000093.1:0-4075 GCA_964457875.1 uncultured Eubacteriales bacterium
GCCCAGATAGCTCAGTTGGTAGAGCAGTGGACTGAAAATCCTCGTGTGGCTGGTTCGATTCCGGCTCTGGGCACCAGATGCGGGTTTAACTCAGCGGTAGAGTGTCACCTTGCCAAGGTGAAAGTCGCGAGTTCAAATCTCGTAACCCGCTCCAACAGGCCGACCTCTTCCGGGTCGGCCTTATTTGCAGCAAGCGGCGCGAATGTATTCTTGGCAATGGATCGGGAAGTTATTTTTGAGCGGGTGGGGTTGAGCGCATGACAGTGAAAATTTACATTCTAATAATAATCCTGGTGATAGGGGCAATAGCTGCCGCATATGTCTTTTTCGGAGATGCGCCGATAAGGAATACGGATAATAACCTGGACGGCAGTGGCGGCAGTGTAGCCGACGGCGATACGAACAGCGCAGATGATACGGCATCCGATGGCCCATCCGATACAGCTGGTGCATCCGATGCATTGGATATTTTCAGGTATTTACCCAAACCTTATATGAAATTTGTCATGTATAATAAAGGCTACGGCGGGATCGAAGAGAGGATCGAGGAGGTTACCGGCATAATTCCGGGTTACTCGATCATCAGTGTGGTTGAAATGATACTTGATTCCGAGGCGCTTGTAGTACACTTCAAACAAGAACCGGAAGGGATCATATGCTTTACGGACGGTCTGGAGGGAATGGAGTCGTTTTTATGGCTTCCAGCCAATCTGCAGAAGGGATGCTCCTGGTCCGATCAGGGTGTTGAATATAAGATACTTGATACCGATGCTGTCTGCGACTTGGGTTTTACCAGACTTAATGACTGCATCGAGCTTGAAACTAGCTACACAGACGACGCAACGGTCTTTATCGAATATATCGCGCCCGGCTTCGGGCTGGTGCAGATAAAAGAAAAAAGTTCAGGCGAAAACATCATGTACCTGAAGAGTTATTCGGCCATCGGCACAAAAGAGGCGAATGACTTACTGGCGCGTTATGCTCCCGATGCGGTCGGTTCCGGGGCGTCGCAGTGATTGCCGCTTCCCGATTGACAGCGCCCTTGGGTAACTGCTATACTAAAGTCACCAATTTTGCTGATTCGCGCATAAGATAATGATGATTCGATATGGCGCCATAGCCAAGTGGTAAGGCAGAGGTCTGCAAAACCTCTATTCTCCAGTTCAAATCTGGATGGCGCCTCCAAATAAAAACAATGATGCTGATACAACGAGAAGCCCTTGAGAATATGGTTTTCCGGCTTGTATTGTTATACTATTATAATTTTATTATGAAACATAATTCTCATTTCTGCTTAGTTAATATATAATCATATAGAGTTAACATTTATAGATTTTTTAGGCTTGAATTATTGCCGATAAACAAAATAATATTCTTTACACATAGCAAAAAACATTATATAATTATATACGAACATATGTTCGATGGCGGGGAGTAAATATGGCTGTACTGTATTTAAAAAAGTTCAAAGAATCATATGAAGGTAAACAAGTTATTTCTCTATTTTCAGGAGCAATGGGATTGGATATAGGTCTGACCAAAGCGGGATTGAGTATTTCGCTGGGGCAAGATATTGATAAATCATGTGCTGAAACGATTCAAGCTAATGGGCATGATGTAATTAGTGGAGATATAACAAAAATTGATTCGTACACTTTGCTTGAGAGAGCAAAACTTCAACGAGGAGAGGCTTTCTTAGTATGCGGTGGACCTCCTTGTCAGCCATTTTCAACGGCGGGGAAACGTCTTGGTATTAACGATCCAAGAGGTAGTTTATTTATGGATTTTAAAAGAGTGATAGATGATACCAGACCTCGCTTTTTCATAATGGAGAATGTGAAAGGATTATTATCCGCTTCTTTAAAACATGTGCCGATTTCTGAACGAGACAAGTATTACAAACCATCATTTGATGAAATGCCGGGTTCTGTCTTTCAAGTGGTTCGTGAGCAGTTGGAAAGCATAGGGTATAAAGTTATATATGGACTTTTGGATGCAGTAAATTATGGCG
Source organism: uncultured Eubacteriales bacterium (assembly GCA_964457875.1). Lineage (GTDB taxonomy): Bacteria > Bacillota > Clostridia > Acetivibrionales > CAYWGM01 > CAYWGM01. Next base: position 2,012 of record CAYWGM010000093.1, read on the forward strand.
TTCCTCAATTTCGTGAGAGACTTGTGATTCTTGGCAGTAGAGATAGTGAGGATATATTTTTACCTATGCCTACACATTTTCAATTGCATCAGGATAAAAGCTATAAGTGGCAAATATTAAGAGATGCTATAGGTGATATTGAGGAAAATCCAGGCCAATGTGCCAAATTTAGTCAGGAAAGAATAAATCTTTTAAATTTAATACCTGAAGGTGGAAATTGGCGGAATTTACCCTCAAACTTAATAAAGAATGCCATGGGGGGTGCTTTTGAATCAGGGGGCGGAAAAGTCGGTTTTTATAGAAGATTATCTTATGACCAACCTAGTCCTACTCTTGTAACTTCCCCAATACAGAAGGCATCAATGCTATGTCACCCCAGAAAAACCAGACCTCTAAGTATCAGAGAATATGCAAGAATTCAGCAGTTTGATGATAATTGGATTTTTATAGGTACATTGAGCTCAATATACAAGCAAATAGGAAATGCTGTTCCTATTGGATTAGGAAAAGCGATAGGTCAAGCTTTACTAGCAACAGCAAATGGTGATAGTTTTGTTAGTACAAAGCGAATCAGGGGAACTGACATTCATAATAAAATTCAAAATGCATTAATTGCATCAGATTTTGAATAGCCGGAGGTTAAGTATGATTGGATTGAAGAAGATCAATAGCGAAGAGCTTATTAAGCTAATAGCGAAATGTATTAGTGATTTCTATGAAAGAATTATATCAAGTCTCGATAAGTTAAAGTTAAATAATGTACTTCTGCGTAAGAATCCATACTTATTTAGAATGAAAGCTATTCAAGATGCATCTGAAATTGTTGACAGTCTTTTATCTGCATATGTATCTTCTTCTGAAGAAACTATATTTGGTAATGTATTTTTTGAACCTATTGCAACATATGTTTCTGGTGGAAATAAGGCTCTAGCGGAAGGTATCGATGTTGTTAAGGAAACAGAAGATGCAATATATGCTATTGCTGTAAAATCGGGTACAAATGTGTTTAATTCTTCAAGCAGGAAGAAGCAGGAACAGAATTTCAATGCTGCCAAAAAGCTGGCAGACCAAATCAAGAAAAGATATATACCAATAATTGGGTATGGATATGGTAAAAAGCAGCAGACAGGTAAAGGTATACCCAAAATATATTTGGAGTTAGCCGGACAAGAATTCTGGGAAGAGTTAACCGGTGATGATACATTTTATTTAAAATTGGTAAACTATATGCAAGATGCCCCTGAAAAATATATTCAGTCTTTTAGGGAAGCATATACTCGCGCACTAAATAGATTCGTTATGAAGTTTACAGCTGATTTTTGCAAAAAGGATGGTTCGATTGATTGGGAAAGGCTTGTAGTATACAATAGTGCTAAAAAGGTTGCGGGATATTCTTAGGTTGAGGAACAACGGAAGTAGATTTTACCTTAATGCAGGAGATGCCGGGTAAGGAAGTTGGGAATTCGAGCCATTTATTTTCGCCAAGTGGTTTCAAAATAGCAACGAGAGTTGACAAATAAACAAAAACTGCATATTATATACCCACGGAGGGTATATTGATGGAGAAAATAGTTATCATAGGCGGAGTGGCGGCAGGAGCTACCGCTGCAGCAAAGGTCAGAAGGCTTTCTTCGGAAGCTCAAATTACAATACTTGAGTCAGGACCGGATATCTCATTTGCAAATTGCGGACTTCCGTACTATATCGGTAGAGATATAAAAAACAGGTCAAAGCTTATACTTCAAAGTCCTGAGAGTTTTTACGACCAATATCGGACGACAGTTCATATATATACGACGGCTACGTCGATCGACACACAAAATAAAATCGTTCATGCTCTTGATTCGCGAACAGGTGAGATGAAAAAATATGAATATACCAAGCTGATTCTGGCCCAGGGAGGACGTCCCATTTCTCCGCCTATTCCAGGCGCAGCAAATAATCATGTTTTCCAGCTCTGGACTCTTGAGGACATGGATCAGATCAGTTCATTTATTAAAAATGAAAAGCCAAAGACAGCAGTAGTTGCGGGCGGAGGATTTATTGGACTTGAAATGGCGGAGG
>CAYWGM010000094.1:0-4029 GCA_964457875.1 uncultured Eubacteriales bacterium
CTTCTCTTGTGCATCCTGTGTTCAAAGTGCTTCCAAAACGCCTGGATCTTGAGATTGGATTCAAGCTCCACTGAGGATTCGGCGATTTTAATACCTTTTTTGATGCCGCTTTTTGTTGTTTCAGCCATTATGATGGCATTGACGCCCTTGTTTTGTAGTTCGGGCTTGACGCCCACAAAGTAGAGCTCCAAAGTATCATTCTTTTTAAGTGCTCTCAGCACCGGGATGAAACCGAACGGGAAAAGCCTACCGTTGGTCTTCTGAAGCGCTTTGGAGAGAGAAGGCATGCTGATGCCGAAGGCGACGACCTCGTTGTTCTCATCAACAATGATCTTTATGTAATCGGGATCGATAAAACCGAAATATTGCTTTGTGAGATAGTCCATCTGCCTTTCGGTGATGTTGGTGGTGCCATGCAATGCCTCATACGCTTCATTCATGACTGTGAAGATGCCTTTGGCATACGGCAGGATATCTTTGGATCTTTTGAGCGGCACGACGCGGAGTTTCAATCTCTTAAGGACTGCCGCAGACAATCTTTCGACCTGATCGGGAACCTTTCCGCTGTTTATAACCTGGTATTCGACCATATCGACGTCTTTCACGTAACCGAACCGTTCGATGTGCCTGACATAATAGGGATAGTTATATAAGGTAACCATAGACCCCAGTTCTTCAAAACCCTCAATCAGCAGGCCCTGTCTATCGAAATCGCAAAAACCCATCGGACCTGTAATCCTGACTGCGCCATGCTCCTTCGCATATTTCTCCGCGGTCTTAATCAGGGCTTCGGACACCTCTTCGTCGTCCACAAAGTCCATCCAGCCGAACCGCGCGATGAAGATGCCTTCCTTTTCACGCTGGCTATGGTTGAAGATGCAGGCGATACGTCCCTTGAGCTCATCGTCTTTGTATGCGTTCCACATGCTCAGCTCACAGTAATCGAAAGCGGGATTCTTTTGCTTGGATAGGGTGTTCAACTCATCAGAATAAAGAGGCGGTACCCAATGAGGGCATCCTTTGTAAAGCTGGTAATGGAAATTTACGAATTTCCTGAACTCTTTCCTCGAATTGACTTCCCTTATCTCAACCATTGCCGGAACCCCCTGAGTATTATTTTTAAGCACATTATATCCTTCCCCATTTTAATTTTCAATGGCCTTACAGCAATACATGGCTTTACAGCAATACAGCGCTTTGATATACTTGTCCCATGATGACGGAACCGGTGTTTTTTGTGACAGGCGCCAGCGGTTTTATCGGCAGCAACCTTATAAGGCTTTTGAATCGCAAAGGGTTTAAGCCTTACGCGCTGCTGAGGAAAACGAGCCGGCTGGACCTGCTGGAAGATTCCGGCTACACACCGGTTTATGGCAATGTCGCCTGCGATGATGTCATCTCCCTGTTGCCGCCAAATGTCGATACAATAGTGCATTGTGCCGGCGCAACAAAGGCGATCGATCAAGGCAGTTATTTTACTGAAAACGCGCAGGGTACGCTTAACATCTTAGACGGCGCCAAACGGCATTTGCCCGGTCTCTGGCGGATCATACTCCTTTCATCTCAGACAGCGGCCGGTCCAAGTCAGCCTGGGCAATTCAAATGCGAAAACGATTCGTGCGATCCCGTTAGCCAATACGGAATAAGTAAATTAAAGATGGAAGAAGCCATCCTCGAAGGCTTTCGCGATTTGCCGCTGGTAATCGTCCGCCCGCCCGCCGTTTACGGCCCCGGAGACCGCGAATCCTTGAAGTTTTTCAAAATGGTCAAGTCAGGCTTCGTGCCTGCGGTCAACGGCAACCGAATGAAGATGAGTTTCGTATATATCGATGACCTCCTGGAAGGCATTTTTCGTCTTGCAATGGCGCCTGACGTACCGGAAATGCTGTATAACATCACAAGCCAGGATGAAGTGGCGATTTCTGACCTCTATAAATTGATCTCGAAATATATGGGCAAAAGGTATCTGACCCTCAACGTGCCAAAGCCGCTTGTTTGTGCGATAGCCAGGATCTCTCTGGCCATTGGCAGGCTTACCGGTACCCCCTCCATCCTCAACCCCGACAAGGTGAATGAGATGAAGCAACTGCGCTGGGTGATCACCGGCGAGCGGTTCAGAAAGCTTTTCCCCGATATGGTCTTCACTCCTCTTGATACCGGGATAGAGCGCAGCCTGGCCTGGTACAGGCAAAAGGGCTGGCTATAGTGCGTTGTTCTTCCTCAGATAGCTTCAAAATACTGTACATATCAGTTCCCTTTACAAATTTGTTTTATAACTTGATAAACCCAAACCGTCGTAGGTCTGGCTTCACTCAATAATTTTTGCTGCTCACTTTTTGTCAATAATGCTCGGATTTTTTCTATTGCTGCATTGTCAATATTACCCTTGCCAAGAGCCTTGATGCCTTGAATTATCAAAGCCGTCTTGAAACTCATTCCGGTAATTTCCCGGTTATTGCGATGCTTAAATTCAATTACGATGTTGCCAAGCTTAAAGCTGTTATATGCTCCATCGCTGATATAATTCCACTTGGCAGAAACTTGTGTAGATAAACCCAGCATATTTAAAGCGGTTGTTCCTGACGGGGCAATATTCCAATTGAATTTCCGCGCTATCGCCATTGCTACTTGATGCGGAGAGGGCGCTTCGTACTCCTTCAAAAGCTCACTGAATCGCGGACAGTAATATACGCTGCGAAGGATTTTCTGTATTTTCCCATCATAAGACAAACGATTCAATGCTTTGCGAACAGTTTCATAATCAGCGATATCCAAAAAATCGTTAGCTATAAAGACGGCATCATTTCCAAAATCATCAATTCGTTTTTTTATTTTTTCCGTATTGATGTCGCGCATATCATGCTCTCCTTTCGTCCCAAATATCATATAATATTTGGGACATAAAATCAAGTGGCGCAGTAGCACATTATGTCAAGGATTCATAGTATGTAGCGATGATTGAAAAATCATAGCGCTGGAGGTGCTTTATGCCCGATCCTATATCCTGCATCCAACCTTTTCTCAGTCCGGAGCAGGCATTAACAAACATCATAGATTCCATATCAAAGGAAGAAACCGCCATTGCCGAGATCCTGAGCGCAGAGGGAGAGCTGATCCAAAAAATGAAGACCTTTGCCGATAATCTCGGGGAATATGCAGCTTTAAACATTTCTGTGAACGACCTCATGAAGAATCTGGTCAGACTGCAGATGCTTCTGCAGCTAAAGCTTGAAGAAGCGCAGCGGTTTATTCACAATGACGACACTGACGATATCTGCACTGATGACTATGAGGAATAGGTCATGCTTGATCGGCATTTTGTGTAATGAAAAAAGGATAAAGTCTCTTTTTAGAAGGCTTCAAAAGCTGTTTCGGCCTTTGATCAAGGGTAGCGATACGGCTATAATCGTTTTTACGCTGAAGGGTTTGGACCTTCGGCAAAAAACGGTCACAGGCCGGATGATTTCGTGCAAAAGACCTTCCGCCATAACGACAGATCTGCCTGCAATAATATTTAACCTTGCCGTGCAGCGTTCGAGATCCGAAATAAGGACCGTAAGAGGCTTTATGGAAATGGAGGATGTTTCGCTGATCAATATCACAAATCGATATAACCAGTGGTCGATCATGGAGATGCTTTCTTCGGATAACAGCTTGAAAAAGTATGTCCTTCCTTATGCCGGTCCGGACGATCAAAACTACCGTGGGGGTTTTGCGCGCAATGAAAATATGATAATTAAGCCGATGAGAGGCGCAAGTCAGCGGAAGATCATTTACGGCGGACAGTCCGATCCGCTATTCAGACGCTGTATCGGAATTACGGAGGGGCATCGTAATAGAGTCTTGTTGCTGAAGGCGCCGGAACTTCCGGCTGACAACGGCCGGCTTTGCATCTCAAGGATATTTGCGCAAAGAAACTTTAATGGAGATTGGGAAGTCTTATCCCGGCATTCGGTCCCACAAAATGAATGTGATGCTACTGCTCAACCCATTACTACTGTTCAACATTCAGTAAAAGTTATGCCTACA
>CAYWGM010000095.1:0-3940 GCA_964457875.1 uncultured Eubacteriales bacterium
TTAAAAAGGCTGAAGAGCTTGTGGCACAAACACCCGGCTCCTTTATGCCGCAGCAGTTCAAGAACCCGGCTAATCCCGATGTTCACAGGAAGACTACCGCAATAGAGATATGGAAGGATACGGAAGGCCAGGTTGATATTTTTGTGGCGGGTGTGGGCACCGGAGGTACAATTACCGGAGTGGGCGACGTCCTCAAACAAAACAAACCGGGCGTCAAGGTGGTTGCAGTAGAGCCCTTTGATTCGCCCGTGCTATCGGGAGGGAGCCCCGGCCCGCACAAGATCCAGGGTATCGGCGCCGGATTTGTCCCGGATGTGCTCAATATATCGATAATTGATGATATTATAAAGGTCAAAAATGAAGAGGCCTTTGATACGGCGCGCAAGCTTTCGTTGACAGAAGGGCTGCTTATGGGAATATCGTCGGGCGCGGCTGCTTTTGCCGCGGTGCAGGTGGCTAAGAGGCCTGAGAACAAGGGCAAAATGATTGTTGTCATTCTGCCCGATACCGGTGAAAGATATCTTTCAACACCGTTGTTCGCAGGAAACCGGGAATAGACCGATAATTCGAATAAATCTATACTTCGGGGAATATTTCTTTTAATGGAATCTGCAATCCCTTGAACGCTTTGGATTCCACAACCGATTCCCCGAGGTATGTGCTGTCATCTTCAACATCTCCAGATTCAAATACGTACACATGTATTTCTTTTTTCTTGGGATCTACTATCCAATACTCGCGTATTCCGGTATGAAAATACAGGTTCATCTTCCTCAGAATGTCGTGCATCCTGTTTGACTCGGAAAGCACCTCGATTACCAATACCGGAACCCCTTTGTACCTGCCTGCTTTATTAATATTTTCCGTATCGCATATCACAAGGATATCCGGCTGGACGACGTTGATGTTGTCAGCCGTCATATATAAAGTCACATCGAATGGCGATGTCACAGGACGGCAGCTTTTACCCTTGAACCAATTGTAGAAATGACCAAAGATCTCATCCCTGGCAACCTGGTGATGATAGCTCGGAGAGTCGAGAATGAATACCTCGCCGTCGATTAACTCATACCTTATATCGGTATCCTTCGTGAGTTCGAGGAATTCTTCATAGCTCACCCTTGGTTTACCGCCGGGCAGATATGTCGGCGCTACTTCGCTGACAATACCTTCATCGGACTGTCGGCAGCAAGGTACTAATTTGGCGACATCCCTGCCGTTTCTTGTGATGATCACCTCTTTATTGGTGATTGCTATATCGATGTATTTACCGATATCGTTTCGCATTTCATCTGAAGACACTTTCATTCTTACCACATCCTTTCTTAATCAATAGTATAATATGCTATATTATACTAATTACTGGAAGTAATGTCGATGTATTCCGGCTATAAAGGCAATATATTTTTCACGCTAAAGGACTTAATAATTTATTTCGATATACCTTTTGAAAAAGGTCGCGCGAAGAATATCCGTGCAATCCATGTAATTTGTATAATCTGTGTAATTTGCGTATATCGGGGGATGGGCGAAATGAGCACTATCGGTGGAATGTCCGCTACATTGAGGATGACGGGATTAGCATCGGGGCTTGATACCGATACCATGGTCAGAGACCTGATGAAGGCCGAGAGGATGCGCTATGACAAGCTGCACCAGCAAAAGACGCTTGCATTGTGGCGGCAGGATGCGTACAGGGAGGTCAACAACCTGTTCCGCGCGTTCAAAGATACATATATGAGCGTCCTGAAACCCGAAAGCAATATGCTGTCGTCCTCGACCTACCTGATATACAAGGCAGCAGTCATTGATACCGGCGCAGGTGCCGGTTCCGGCGTCAGGATAACCGCTTCATCAGGCGCAATAGAAGGCACTTATACAATAGACAGTGTTACGCAGCTTGCCTGCGGCGCGTATATCGACGGCAGCGCGGGCGTGAGCGGAGGCGCAGGCCTTGACACCCCCACCGCCCTGAAGGATCTGCCGCTATCCGTCCCGTTGAGTTTTGTCGACAACAAGATATCATTCAGCATAAATGGAGAAGTCTTCACTTTCAACGATACGGATACGTTAGGTACGGTATTCAGCAGGATCAATTCCAGCGCCAACGCCGGCGCCACGATGTCGTACAGCAGCCTGACCGATTCTTTCACTATCACCGGCAAAGGGACGGGGAGCGCTTCCGGTCTTGTAGTGGAAAATCTCACAGGCAACGCCGTCGGCGCGGGATCGGCATTTGGCCTGGCAGCGGCTGCTGTTTCAAATGGTCAGGACGCCGTGCTGAGCATTAATGGTACAAGTGTGACACGCAGTTCAAATAAATTTACCATAGATGGAATATCGTATTATCTGCTGAGTACCAGCGCCGCTCCTGTCAATTTTACCATTGAGCAGGATATCGACGCGGCGGTTGATAAAGTGAAAGCCTTCATTAAAGCGTACAACGACCTTGTCGACAGCCTGGAATTCAAGCTTGCCGAACCTGTGAACAGGGATTATCCGCCGCTTACCGAAGACCAGAAGCTTGAAATGACCGACAGCCAGATCGAACAATGGGAGAAAATGGCCAAAAGCGGCCTTCTTAATAACGAACGGGATATAAGGATAACTCTGGGGAGGCTCCGCAGCACCATTTATGAAATCGTGCCCGAGGTCGGGGATAATGCGCTGAGTTTAGGGATAAAAACCGGAACATACCTGAACAGGGGACGCATTTATCTTGATGAGGCAAGGTTCAGGGAAAGCATCGCCGCCGATCCGCGCAAAGTCACCGACATCTTTAAATATGGCGGGACAGGGTTCGTACCGCGTATGTCTGACGCCATACAGGATTATCTTGATATGACGGGGACAAACAGGATAAATACGCTTACTTCGGGTATCGCTGATCTGGATAGGCGCATTGTGCAAGCTGATCGGGTTCTTGAGCGTAAAGAGCAGATATATTACCTGCAATTTGCCAGACTCGAGTCGGCGCTCGCAAGGATGAATTCGCAAAGCAACTGGTTATCACAGAATCTTGGTATGCAAATAGAATAAACATGTCAAAAACTCGAAGGGACACATACGCGATGAATACGGCAGATGAATACAGGCAGCAGGACATACTTACGGCAGGTCCGGGCAGGCTGCTCCTTATGATGTACGACGCGTGCATCAGGAATATAAGGAACGCCGCGCGGCATATTTCCGGAAAGCAGTCATCGGATGCGCACAGCGCCCTGCTCAAAGCCCAGGACATCATTTTGCAGCTGATCTCGAATCTTGATATGCAGTATCGTATCTCTGCCAATCTTATGTCGATATACAGGTTTATTTACAGCGAACTTATCTCAGCTAATATAAAAAAAGACGCCTCGCTGCTCCCGCCGCTGGTCAACCTGTTGAACGGGCTCCGGGAGGCCTGGGCGCAGGCCGTTGCCATCGACAGGAGAAATAACTATGAAACAGGGAGATCTATCGCATTATAGGATGGATGCGCTTGAAAAAATCCTCGATGAATTACGTAAACAGAGAGGGTATATTGAGCGCGGAGAACACGAAAAACTATTTACGTGCATAGAAAATATACAAGCCGGTATCGATGAAATTTCCGCTGCCGGTATGCCATATGCATTTGCCGATTCACACCCATTCAATGAAATGGCGGTTGAGATCCACAAGCTGATAGGGATGAATATCGATACCGCCGAGAAAAAACTTAACGAGCTGCGAGACAGGATAAAGGTATCGTCTGCCTGCGGCTTATATGTAGATCGTCAGGGATAGCCGTCAGGGATAGCAGTCAGGGATAAACAGTCGGGAGCAGAGGTATTCTTATAGACCTTATGGCCTAGTACTTCATTCTCATTTATTACGTTCTTGTTACATATTTATTAAAAAAATATTGTATTAATTAATAATGGTGCTATAATATGAAATTACTAAGAATTGGTAATAT
>CAYWGM010000096.1:0-3849 GCA_964457875.1 uncultured Eubacteriales bacterium
TGTCGAATCTTCTGTCATGCTCTTCAAACTTCTTATCGATTCGATCAAATCTTCTATCATGTTCATTAACCTTCTCGTATAAAAGCTTATATCCGTCAAGTAAAGCCTCTGCTTTAGGCTTTAAATCGTTCTCGAGACATATTTGGCTCTTTGCAATAGATGCAACTTCGCTCTCAAGTCTGGCAAACCTTGTTTTTAAGAATTTGTTAAATTCGCTATATAATATAGTCACAAGTTCAAATGTCTTATCTTCCACTATCAAATCCTCCAAAGATGTAATTAAGATATCAAATATATCTTAACATAAATGTAGTGATATGAGAAGACATAATTAACATTATTTGTAAAATCATTTATTTGCGCTATGACTACATAATAGCGTTTTTACTTTGCCGCGTAAGGCTCGGCCAGACGCTTATACATCTCGTAACGTTCATGCGCGCTTTTTTCTGCCGATTCGAACAGCTTTTCAGCCCTGTCGGGGAATGTGCGCGTCAGCGACGAATACCTCACTTCGCCCATGAGGAAGTCCCTGTACGAAGCCGTCGGCTCTTTGGAATCGAGTGTCAGCGGATTTTTGCCTTCCTGCTTCAAAAGCGGATTATATCTGTATAAATGCCAGTAGCCCGCGTCAACGGCGCGTTTCTGCTCAAGCTGTGTATTCCCCATGCCGATCTGTATGCCATGGTTTATACATGGGGCATATGCGATGATGACCGAAGGCCCGGGGTAACTCTCGGCTTCGACCAGAGCCTTGACAAGCTGCGCCTGGCTTGCGCCCATCGCTACCTGCGCCACATATACATAACCGTATGACATTGCGATCAATCCGAGGTCTTTCTTTTTCGTAGGCTTCCCGGCAGCGGCGAATTGTGCGACGGCGCCGGTGGGGGTTGCTTTGGAGGATTGCCCGCCGGTATTGGAATATACCTCGGTATCGAACACCAGTATATTGACGTCTTCGCCCGATGCGATGACATGGTCGAGGCCGCCGAAGCCGATATCATAAGCCCATCCGTCGCCTCCGAACACCCATTGCGATTTCTTGACCAGATACTCTTTATTATCAAGGATTTCATCAAGTATAGCCTTAGCCCGACCATCGCTGCCATCATTGCCGGAAATCATATTTATCAGTTCCAGTGCGGCCTTTTTTGAAGCCTTGGCATCGTTCATCCCGTCGACCCATGCCATCAAGGCAGCTTTCAAAGCCTCTGGGATATCGAGATGCATTGCCTCGCGGCACAAATCGGCAATCCTGCTCCTGATCTGCCTGACGCCTAAGAACATGCCGAATCCGTACTCCGCATTGTCCTCAAAAAGCGAATTCGCCCACGTCGGGCCATGACCTTTGCTATTCACCGTATAAGGCATCGACGGCGCACTTCCGCCCCAGATTGAAGTGCATCCGGTCGCATTGGCTATCATCATCCTGTCGCCGAAAAGCTGCGTAACGAGTTTGGAATATGGTGTCTCACCGCATCCTGCGCACGCCCCCGAAAACTCCATTAGAGGCACCTCAAATTGGCTTCCCTTGACAGTTTCCGGATTTGCCGGATTCTCCTTCTGATCAAGCTTATTCAGATAATCCCAATACTCCATGCCGCCGGCCTGTGTTTCCAGCGGCTTCATGATCAGAGCCTTTTCCTTGGAAGGGCATACCTGCAGGCAATTGCCGCATCCGGTACAATCAAGCGCCGAGACCTGCATCCTGAAAGAATAACTTTCAAGCCCTTTTCCTATCGCCTTTTTTGTAGTCATCCCGCCGGGAGCCTTTGCAGTCTCATCGGCGTTCAGCAGAAACGGCCGGATGGCAGCATGCGGGCAAACATATGAACACTGATTACACTGGATGCACTTGTCGCTCTGCCATTCAGGCACATCGACTGCAATCCCCCTCTTTTCGTACTTCGACGTACCCATCGGGAATGTCCCGTCCTCAACGCCGACAAACGTGCTTACCGGAAGCTTATCCCCTTCCATTCTGTTCATTGTCTCAAGGACATTCGAGATAAACGGAGGAACGTCTTTGGATACAGATCCTTCATCTTTGGCATCAAGCCATGATGCGGGAACATCTACCTTCTTAAGGTTATCGATACCGCTATCGACCGCTTTATTATTCATTTGGATGACTTTATCGCCTTTTTTGCCGTACGTTGCAACGATAGCTTCCTTCATGTACTTGATGGCATCGTCGATCGGAATGATATTCGCCAGTTTGAAGAACGCGGTCTGCATTATCATGTTTATCCTGCTGCCAAGACCGATATCCCTGGCGATTTTTATCGCATCGATCGTATATAGCTTGATGCCGTGCTTTGCTATATAACGCCTCATTTTTGCCGGCAGTCTGCTGTCGAGCTCTTTATCAGACCAGCCGCAATTCAGCAGGAACGTGCCTCCGTCTTTCAGATCGCTTATCAAATCGTATTTATCGACATATGAAGGATTATGGCACGCCACGAAGTTTGCCTTTTTGACATAGTAGGTGGACCTGATCGGTTTCTTGCCGAATCTGAGGTGTGATATGGTGACGCCGCCCGATTTCTTCGAATCATATGCAAAATATGCCTGGGCATACATATCCGTATGGTCGCCGATGATCTTGATCGAGTTTTTATTGGCCCCTACGGTGCCATCCGAGCCGAGCCCCCAGAATTTGCAGCTTATGGTGCTTTCGTCCGAAGTATCGATCTCCTCGCCGATTTCCAGTGACAAGTTGGTGACATCATCTATAATGCCTACAGTGAAATGATTTTTGGGCATATTCTGCTTCAAATTATCATAAACGGCTACGATCTGCGCGGGCGTGGTATCTTTGGAACTCAATCCGTACCTGCCTGCAACGATGAGCGGCCTTGTCTGTTTATCAAAGTAGGCCGTGCAGATATCCTCATATAAAGGTTCACCAATGGCGCCGGGTTCTTTGGTCCTGTCAAGCACCGCGATCTTCTTGACCGTCGAAGGGATCGCAGCAAGAAGATGTTTGACTGAAAAAGGCCTGTACAAATGAACTTTGACCATCCCGACCTTCTCGCCCTTCTTCATCAGGTAATCGACGGTCTCCTCGATAGTATCGCAAGCCGAGCCCATCGCAATGATCAGCCTTTCGGCGTCAGGCGCGCCATAGTAATTGAATAATGCATATTTCCGACCCGTCAGCTTATTTATTTCATCCAAATATTTTTCAACAATTTCGGGGAGCGCGTCATAGAATTTATTGCATGCTTCCCTGGCCTGGAAGAATATATCGGGATTCTGAGCCGTACCACGTACGACAGGCCGCTCTGGATTAAGTGAGTTCTTGCGGAATTTCCTTACGGCATCCATATCTACCAGCTTAGCCAAATCAGCATAATCCATCACTTCAATTTTCTGGACCTCATGTGAAGTCCTGAAGCCGTCAAAGAAATGAAGGAACGGCAATCTGCCCTTGATTGCGCTCAAATGCGCGACGCCGGCCAGATCCATCACTTCCTGGACATTTGCAGAAGCCAGGAGCGCGAATCCTGTCTGGCGGCATGCCATCACATCGGAATGATCCCCGAAGATGGACAAGGCATGGCTTGCAACAGCCCTGGCGCTGACATGGAATACCCCGGGCAGCATTTCTCCCGCGATTTTATACATATTGGGGATCATAAGAAGCAATCCCTGCGAAGCGGTGAATGTCGTAGTCAGAGCCCCTGACGCAAGTGAGCCGTGGACTGCGCCTGCAGCGCCCGCCTCCGACTGCATCTCAACGACCTTGACTTCCTGTCCGAATATATTCTTTCTTCCATACGCAGACCATTCGTCAACATGTTCCGCCATATTTGATGAAGGAGTTATCGGATAAATCGCCGC
>CAYWGM010000097.1:0-3835 GCA_964457875.1 uncultured Eubacteriales bacterium
ATGAATTGATATTGGTTGTATGGGATTCTTTAAGACTTGCTCAAGTGGAATGGTACTTATTTCTCCTGGCTCTTTACTAAGACAAGCTGCATCCACAACGATTAAATATGTTTCTTTTTTGATATAATTCAGGCAGTAGTAAATATCGGTTTCTCCAATGACATAGCGGATATCTGGATTTGTGTTTCTGTTTTCCAACTCTTCTGCTACATACACACCAATCCCGTCATCCATCATTAACCGGTTCCCGATTCCGAGGACAAGCACTTCTTTCATGGTACTACCTGTATGCTTTTAATACACTCCCCCTTTGAATATACATGGGTTGCACAGGATACGCAAGGATCAAAGGAACGTATGATCCTCCCCAGTTCAACCGGGTTGTCAAGGTTCTGTATTGTTGTTCCCACCAATGCTTGTTCAGAGGTTCCTCTTAAATTGTTATTTCCCCGCGTGGAAAGGTTCCATGCGGAAGGAGTTATTATCTGATAAAAAGAAAGCTTTTCATTATCAATTTTAAGCCAATGTCCAAGAGCCCCCCTTGTTGTGTCTATAAGACCTGCCCCTGCGGAGGAAGTTGGAATAGCATATTCCTTCTGTACAGATACTCCGGGAATCAAGTTTTCTATAAGTATGCTCAAAATTTCTGCGATTTTCTTTGCCTCCAGAACCCTCGCAATAGTTCTGTCCATTGTTGATATCCCATTTCTATATTCACCAGAGAGCCATTGTCTTGCCAGCGGTCCTACTTCATAGGGCATACCATTATATCGAGGAGCCTTTACCCAGGAATACCCTTGTCTTTTACTCATATCTGCTTCCGGCACTGTATCCATAGGTTTGTATTCATCCATTTTATCCTGGTACCATGAGTAATCAATCTCCTCAGTTATTTCACCGGGATTAAACACACTCATCTTTCCCTGCGAGTTGACTAAAGGATTTACATAAAGAGTCCCAAGCTCCTTATATCCGTTAAAACAGCCATAGCTCAGAAGGTTTCCATAACCTGCGCCGATTTTGTAGTAATCACTGTAATATTGAGCTGTGGTGTAAGCATCTGGTATCATTCTGCCGATTATAAATTGCTGTATGCTATGTAATATTGACTTGATCTTGATAATCCTGTCAGTCGTTGCCTGAGTAGTAATTCCACCCACAAAAATCCCGTGGTTATGTGGTGCCTTCCCTCCTAGTACTGCCAGCATTTCATGAGCACTCCTGCTGATATCCAGGGACTCGAAATAGTGAGCAGCTATTTCATCATTCTTATTTTTATGAAGTCTGTAATCATTATGATCCGTCACGAATAGTGGGTACTTGTCTGGCAGCCTTACGAAATCAGGGATAGTGTACTGATAAAAATGCCTGATGTGGTTTTGCAGGAACTCACACCCATGAAGGATATCCCGCAGATACCTTCCTTGCTCGGTTGGAACAACACCCATTGCAGCCTCAAGCGCAAGGGTTGATGCCATGGAGTGGGCTGTAGAACATATTCCACAGATGCGCTGTGTAAAATATACAGCATCAAAAGGATTTCTTCCTGCAAGCATCTTTTCAAACCCACGGAAAAGAAGTCCCTCGGTTTTAACATCAACCACAGTATTATTTTCAATTGTAGCATCGATCTCCATGAACCCGCTAATTCTTGTAACCGGGTTTATCACAATCCTCTTTGTCATTCCTTTACCCCTCTTGTAGTATTATATGTGATGAACGGTTCCATTTGATCCGGAAATCCAAACTGGGCACAGCCGATGCACGGTGTGTCATCCTCGATGGGCCAGTTTACATACTGATTCCACTTTCGTATCGGGCAATCGATACGGGTAACAGGTCCCCTGCAACCTAGTTTGAACATGCAGGTGCTTTCTCCCAGCTTCTTTGCAAAAATTCCTTTATCAAAAAATGATCTCCTGGGACAGCGGTCATGGATTAGGGTGCTGTAAAACAATAACGGCCTATCCCTATTATCAAGCTCGGGCTCACCGTATAGGAGAATATGTGCCAGTGTTCCTAAAAACCAATCCGGGTGGCAAGGGCATCCTGGAAGCTTTATGACTTTTCTGTTTAGAACACTTTGGACACTTACACATCCTGCAGGGTTTGGTTTAGCTGCAGAAACACCCCCATGAGCGGCACAAGCCCCAAGCGCCATAACATGTGAAGCTTTTTCTCCCAGCAGCTTGATTGCCTTAAGGGCAGTAACCGGCTCGCCCTTCCAGCGGCCGATAACATTATATAGACCGTTGTTTTTAGTTGCCACTGCTCCCTCTACTGCAAGAATATACTCTTTATCAGTAATACCCATTAATTGCTCCATGGCAATTTCACCTTCAGCCGCCATCAAGCTGTTATCATAGATAAAATCTGTCATCTGAGAAATCAAGTACTTAAAATCAGGATTTGACCCATCCAAAAGTGAAATGATATTGCCTGAACAACCTGTTAATTCGAGCCAAACCAGATTCTTCTTAACCAAGGTACCATTCCTGATTTCATCCTTCACTTTATTAAATAAATCCGATGCTGTCTGAAGACGGGCAGCATACTCCGGACAAGTCTGTGCTGTATTCATCAAATCAACTTCCCTACTACTTTTAATTTGTTTAATATGGTCTGTCCTGCATGGCATGAGGCAAATTCACTTGTTAAGTCTTTTCCCGCCGTAAGGCCAAAGTGTGATGCAGCAGCCCAGGCAGCATTATTTGTGACATCATATACTGTTCCGTTTACTGCCACATAAGCAGGATTTCCATCTTTCCCGTTAAACTTCGCCAGTTCCTGAAGTGTAAGGTCTCTTTGGTTCTGTTGTGGCAACGCTGCAGGGCTTACCTGCATCTGGTTCATCTGGCAGCATATCATGCCACTTAAAAAGTCAATCTCGTTCATTTTTGCCCTGAGTTGATACAGAAGCATATTTCTGGTGTATATACAGGGTGCTGCATATAATAAATTGATATAGTTCTCCACTTCTGCGGTAATTGCTTTTATCCTTTGACATATAGCGTTATCATAGCAATTCATAAAACCCACTCCTACGAATCTATTAATTTAGTTGAATAAATATTCGCTCATTTAAAACAGAACAGATAGACATAATATAGACTATGCTGCACTTACAGCTTCAGTTACTCAAACAATACATATAAATCTGTACTTTGCGAAAAATAAATGCTAGACTCTTAAAAAGGATGTGTTTTTATGGCACTTTTAGGAAATCCGTTTGTGGCAAATGTACCAAAACAAATGTCTAATGAAGAATTGGCTCAGGCTCTGCGAGTTGATATCGCAGGAGAGCTTGAAGCTATTATCGGATATGAGGCTCACGCAATGGCAACAAGTGATGAACGCGTGAAAAAGATTCTTTATCATATAGCTGATGAAGAAAGACGGCATGTTGGTGAACTACAGCAGCTACTTTATATGATTAGTCCAAGAGAAGCTGAACATACAGAGAAAGGCAGACAGAAGATTCAACAGCAGCAGGCGCAGAATTTCCAATCTCCATTACAGTGATTCTATCTCTTTGACAAATACTGCCATGTATCAATGACAGTCTCTTGATTTGGTGGAGGCGAGGAGAGCCGCCGTCTGCTTCGCTTTGCTCGCATACTCCCGCCTCGCCCTTGCGGGCTGCGGCACGCTCACCTGAAAATGTGCTTTCAGCACATTTTCTTTTCGGCTCGCGCTCTCTCGAGTTCGACTCTCCTCGCCCAATCAAGCAAAATTAAAAGGACCATTATTCATGGTCCTTTCTGTGGGTCCTTTTAATTTTGGTGGAGGCGAGGAGAGTCGAACTCCTGTCCGAAGAAATATCCACTGTTGCTTC
>CAYWGM010000098.1:0-2336 GCA_964457875.1 uncultured Eubacteriales bacterium
AAAGACCTTGACAATTGAGCCTTTATTAATCAGGTGCCTTGCCACGGCAAACGCGTCGCCGCCGTTATTCCCTCCGCCTGCGAAAACTGCCGCCTTAAGCCCGGCAAAGCGTCCGGCGGTCTTTCCGATTTCCTCGACCACCTTGATTGCGGCATTTTCCATCAGTACCATCCCCGGAATGCCATACCTGTTTATCGCATCGGCATCCAGATCCCTCATTTGAGAAGGTGTAACCGCCCTCATAACCTGACCTCCCTTGGAAGCGCCATACATTAAAAATATACCATTACGGCGTGATTTTCAAGAATCTGTTGCGATTTTATAATCGTATCATATCAGTGGAAGTTGCGGCGCTCATATGGTAAAATGCTTAAGACAAGTAAAAATACTATGCCAATGATAGCCAAATAATATATGATCGGAGTGATCGGTATAGCGAAGAAGACTATCTGCATTCTCGGTCTCGGATACATCGGGCTCCCGACCGCGGCCATGTTTGCCACCCACGGGCACAAAATCATCGGAGTGGATATCGACCGATCGGTGGTTGCCGCCCTCAATCAGGGTGAAATCACCATCGAGGAGCCGTATCTCGATATAATGGTGCGCGCCGCGGTGTCTTCCGGCAATCTCACAGCAAGTACGACGCCCGGAAAGGCCGATGTGTTCATAATCGCCGTGCCGACGCCCATCAATCAAGACAAGACAGCCGATATGCGCGCGGTCCGTTCTGCAACCGAATCAATTGTACCTTTTCTGGGCAGGGGCAATATCGTTATCCTCGAATCGACTTCGCCTCCGGGTACGGTAAATGAACTTATCATACCGATTCTTTCAAAATCAGGCTTGGATATCGGCAGGGACGTCCTAGTGGCGCACTCGCCCGAAAGGGTACTGCCCGGCAGAATCTTGATAGAATTGGTGGAAAACAATCGCATCGTCGGAGGGATAAATAAAGAGTCGTGCGAGAAAGTCAAGGAACTATATTCGACGTTCGTAAAAGGTGAGATTTACGCTACCGACGCCACGACGGCCGAGATGTGCAAATTAATGGAGAACACGTTCAGAGACGTCAACATAGCACTGGCTAACGAGCTGGCGCTCCTTTGCGAAAAACTCGGGATCGATGCATGGGAAGTCATAAGGTATTCAAATAAACATCCCCGCGTCAATATCCACAAACCGGGACCGGGCGTCGGAGGGCATTGCATCGCCGTCGACCCGTGGTTCATCGTCGAGAAATTCCCGGAAACGGCGAAGATGATCCTTTTGAGCCGCCAAACCAACGACGGGATGCCGGCGTATGTGTTCAGCACGATTGAGCGGATAATGTCATACAGCGTCCCGGCTGACGGGAAGCGCAGGAAGATCACCATTTTAGGCGCCACATACAAACCGGATGTCGATGATGCAAGAGAAAGCCCCATATTGGAACTCATTCATCTTATCGATAAAAAAGGCGGCTATGATCTAAGCGTATACGATCCGCACATGAAAGCGAAAGGCTGCCCGCACCTTGAAAACGACTTGTCCAAAGCTGTGAGCGGAAGTCATATCCTGGTGCTTGGGGTAAATCATAGCGAATTCCTCCATATGGACTTCAAGAAGATAAAAGAAGAGATGGCTGCAGCGAATATATTTGATACGCGCAATTTCTGGAACGGCGAAGAACTTGAAGCAATCGGGTTTGAATATCATCTCCTCGGAAAAGGCGACGCCCGGAAGGGGCAGTAGAAAGGGCGGTAAATGAACAAGGTCCTGTTCATCGCATACCAATTCCCGCCGATGGGCGGTTCCGGCGTGCAGAGGTCGTCGAAATTCGTCAAATACCTGCGCGGATTTGGCTGGGAGCCGGTCGTATTAACGCGCAAAACAAACCATATGAAACTGAAGGATGATTCATTGCTCGCTGATATCCCGCAGGATCTCGAAATCATCCGGACCGGACCGTGGGACGTAACAGAATTACCGGGAATGATAGGCCTTGCAGGCAAATTCATATCCAGGAAGATACTCATTCCGGATGGCGAAAGACTATGGCAGACATTCAGCATGAGGCAAGCCGTCTCAAGAATTAATAAAGGTGACATTAAGCTGATTTACACTACATCATATCCGTACAGCGACCACATTTTTGGCTTCAACCTGAAGAGGGAGTTTCCGGGGATACCCTGGGTAGCCGATTTCAGGGACGAATGGACAAATAACCCCTATCTGCTGGACAAGCCTCATTATCGGCTCAGGATGCGGATCGAGCGGAGGATGGAACGGCAAGTACTGGCAAATGCAGATCAATTGATTACAAATACCCCGGTGATGATGGAAAATTTCATCAA
>CAYWGM010000098.1:2436-3814 GCA_964457875.1 uncultured Eubacteriales bacterium
CAGGGCGTCCTATTATTGCAATCATACCGGAAGCAGGCGCGGCGGCGCACCTGATCAGGGAGACATCGACCGGACTTGTTTCAGATTCATCGCCCGTTCGGGAGGATGCAGCAGATGAGGCGGCGGCAAATATCCTCTATTATTATAAAGCCTGGAGCAGCGGCGGAATGGATGAGGCATACAAACCGGACCGGGATGCGGTTGCGGCTTATGACAGAAGAAATCTGACCGCGAAGCTGGCTGCATTGTTTGATAAATGCCAAAAGGAGTGAACCATATGAAACTGATTGATGAAAAGGGCAGATTATTTGGAATAATCAATATCATCGACCTGGCTGTCATCATCGTGGTCGTGCTTATCGCAGGCGCGGCCGGCTACAAGCTTTTGGGCAACAGGGTCAGCAGCGCAGGGACGGCAAAAAAAGAGATAATCGTTACTGTCAAGTGTGCCCTGGTCACCGAAACCGCGGCAAAAGCGATCTCGCCGAAAGACAGGATCCTTTCCGGCACCGGTTACGCCAACGGCATAGTAAAGGAAGTCACATACGAAAACGCCCATGATACCGCCGCGACGTCTGACGGCAAACTTGTCTGGGCGGAACACCCGGTTCTCAAAGATGTATTTGTTAAGATCGAGATGCATGAAAATCCCGACGAGCCGCTGCTGAAGCTCGGCAATCAGGAGATACGCATCGGCAAGGATATGTTCTTCAAGACACAGAGAGTGGAATTGATAGGCGTAGTCCAGGATATCGAAGTGAAATAACCATGAAAATGAATATCCATACTCAAAACAGTTTGGTTGTACGGATCACAGGATATATTGCCCGTCAATATGTAATTAGCGCGACCGGCCGATTTATGCGCAAATTAGCCGTATGGACCGATAACAGCCGCGTATCCGGGATATTGAAAGCATACGCCGATAACAAGTCGAACATGAAGAAATCGGCTTCTTTTAAAACCATAAGCCGTGCTGCAGCCGCGCTGGATAAGGGCGCAGACAGGCTGCATGACCGTATTGCCGGATATCTTGAGCATAGTTTGATCGGCCGTATCCTGCCATTTATCAGTAAAGTAATCTCAACACCCTTGAAGACAACATGCGCTGCATGGTCTTCATACAGCCTGTCGGCACGGATATTACGCTTCTTTTTTACGCCGGGGGCCGTTTCACTGAAAAACACGGCTCTACCAGAAAATACGATTCCTAAAAAGGATGCCCATATTGACCGGTGCCAGTGGATTATTTACCTTGCAGGCATATATGTATTCCTGGACTATATATTCAGATTGTTACTAAGAAGGACAATATTTTCGGGCTATTGGGACGAATTACTGATTGCGGCGGCAATAATGGTTTGGGTGTACAATTGGC
>CAYWGM010000099.1:0-3650 GCA_964457875.1 uncultured Eubacteriales bacterium
AAGGGGTAAGGCGTAACCTGGCTTAATACTTTTTTCTATTGCCTTATCCCAAAAACTTTTGTGAGGGAGGATTTATAGCATGAAAAGTGTAAAAAAGCTTCTCGCGCTGGTATTGGCAATAGCGGTTGTAGCCACATTCGCATTGCCGGTATTTGCCGAAGAGGAGATGACCGCCGCGGAGAAATGCGACACCCTTAAGATTGTTAAGGGCGACGGTTCTGGCGTGACGGAAGAGTATCTTGCCAAGACTTCAGCTCGCTGGCAGTCTGCCATCATATGGCTCAGACTGTTGGGCAAAGAGGCGGAAGCAGTGGCATACACAGGTACGGCCACATTCATTGATGGCAACGATGCAACATGGCAGGGCGCAAGGAATGCGCTGGCTTACCTGAAGGCAAACCCGGATCTTGGTTGGGGCGGGTATTCGGACGGCTCGATCAAGCCCAACGCTGCTACAACGGCCCAGGAGTTCTACAAGGTAATGCTTGAAGGACTGGGTTACAAGCAGAATGTTGATTTTGCATGGTCAGAAGTAATCGGCTTTGCGAAGGCAAAGGGATTCGCTGCTGCCGTCAATGCAAGCCCGTTTACAAATGACGATATGTGCGAAGCATTGGTAGAAGCTCTTGGCATGAATCTCAAGGGCGACGACGAGACCACACTCCTTGAGAAACTCATCACAGACGGCGTTATCGCAAAAGCTGACGCAGTTGCAGCAGGCCTCATGGAAGCCGATGCGCCGTTTGGCGTGGTTTCTGCAAGCGGCACAAATCTGAAGGAAATCGTTGTTGGTTTCAATGAAGCTCTTGACGAAGACACAGTAGTTAAAGCCAACTTTACGGTTGACGGGGATGAAGCAGCAAGTGTTGCCCTTTCCGATGACGGTAAAGTAGTTACTGTAACTATTGCTAATGCATCAGCTACAAATGGCGCTGATTATGACCTCGTAGTCAAAAAGGCCGTCACAAATACTGCCGGCGTTGCACTTGCCGCAGATTATACCGGAACAGTCAGAATAATCGACAACACAGTTCCAGCAGCATCAGCTGTTGAACTTACAGGTCCAAAGACATTCAAGATCACCTTCAGTGAACCAATAAAGACTGCTGGTACTGTTAAAGTCAACAACGGAATATATGGTTGTACTGTTGGCGCCGTTGGCACAAGCTCAGTGACAGTTACACTCGCCGCGTCCACGCTTCCTAATGGCAGTTATGATATTACTATTAAAGGATTTAAGGATTACGCGGGATTTGCGATG
Source organism: uncultured Eubacteriales bacterium (assembly GCA_964457875.1). GTDB lineage: Bacteria > Bacillota > Clostridia > Acetivibrionales > CAYWGM01 > CAYWGM01. The sequence continues at coordinate 1,262 of CAYWGM010000099.1, forward strand.
GACGACACAACATTAGATCTGGATTATACGAAGGATACTACAGAGCCTACAGCTACGATTACTGATGCTACACAGACACAAGTCGTCGTAGAATTCAATAAGCCTGTAACCCTTGATGACGCCACAGGTACGATAGAAAGTTATTTCTATCACACCTTCAGCGCTTGGAAACCGGCAGCAGTGACAGTTTCTGCTGACAGGACCACGTACACTCTTGATTTCTCAAACTTCTATGTACCAGCCGGGTCAACCAGTCTTGTAATTAAATACAAGAATGATGGTGCTGTACAGATCGTTGACGATTGGGGCAATAAACTCAGCGCAAACATCTCAATCCCATTTGATGTGACCGCTGACCACACAGCTCCGACAATTACCGACAAAGAAGTTGTGAGTGAAAAGGTTGTAGAGTTGTATTTCTCAGAAGACATAGACAAGACTATTGCTGAGGATGAAGACAATTATACGATCAAGGATTCCGATGGTGATGCAGTTACCACCGCTTTCACGTGTGCTTATACTGAAGACGCTGCGGATAGTGAATATAAAGTCACTATCACGTTTGCTGCAAAGCTCACCGGCGGTAATTATACTGTAGAAGTTTCGAACATTGAGGACGAATCGCTGTATGCCAACGTAATGGCAGATGCTGTAGTCGATTTCGCGATTACAGACCTGACGGCTGTTGATACAACTGACGCGGCTGCTGTAACCGTTGCTTATATACCCGGTGCTGCTGCTGCCGATGGAGAAGTCATTTATGTCAGGTTCCCTGAAGCAATGGCTACTACTGGTCAGTATTCAGTGCTTGCAGCATCAAACTATCTGCTTGATCTCGATGGAGCTGGAGCCGGTGCGGCAGTAGCTCTGGATGATGATGCTACTATAGCATCCTTCGGAGCAACAGGTAAGGTCGTTAAGATCTGGATACCTGATGCTGCCATAGTTGCTAACACTTCACAGCTTATTATTGGCAGAGTCAGCGATACCGCAGGTAATACAACTGTAGTGCTCTCCTTCGCCGAGGTTATTACGGCAGAGGCAGCACCGGCTGTAACCAAAGTAGAGCAGACAGATTCCAATAAACTTACTATTACCGTTAATAGCATACTCTCGGAATTCCTTCCGGATGCATTCGTTGGTTCAGATGGTGTAGTGCTTGATTATGACGTGATAGCAAGTATTGATTCGATGGAATTCGACGGTACCACGACCATAGTCAAAGTCACTTTAACTGCTGATTATGTTGATGCATGCGAAGCTGAATTGGCTAATTACGCAACTGATACTTCAATTCTTGCAGATGGCGGCGATATGGCTGTTACTATCGATGGTGAATTCATCGTTGCCGAGACCGGTAAGGCAGCTGCCGATGGCGCAGCGGTTGCATTTACTGACAAGAGGGCTCCTGAACTTGTTGACATTACAGTTGATGACGTCAATGATGAAATTGATCTTGAGTTCAGTGAAGCGCTTGATGATAGTGTAGCAGTTGCAGCGTTTGCGGCGCAGGATCTCGTAATCAAAAATGCTGACGGCGATACGCTTGTTGCAGGTATTGATTATGGTACAATTATTGTAGGCGATACTATTACAGTGCAAGGACTTGCTGCCGGTGATTACACCGTAGCTTCCAAGTCATCAATCGCTTATATAATGGATGATACTGCTAGTGCAAACAAAGCAGAAGCATTCACAACTGCTGAAGAAGTGACAATTAACTAGAGCTTAAAGTAAGTAAAAAAAAGGAGCGGGCATCTGTCCGCTTCTTTTTTTTGTGCGTCCGGCATGGGCGCACTCTAACAGGTGAAAGTCCTGAACCCGCCCGGTAGTGGGAAGGGTATAGCCGAACGCCAAGGGTGTCCGCCGTGAGACGGAATTTTGAATAAAAGGTATTGAAAGCAAAGAAGCAAAGAGTAAAATATAGTAGTAAAAGGAGGATTAATATTTGAGCAAAAAACTATCTGCGTTTCTTGAGCAAAAAGGCGAAGAGGTACTTGGATACATAAAGGCGAGTGAAGCGATAAAATATTATAATCCCAAGCATATCAACGAAGCTGCAACGAGTTATGTATACAGGCAGGCGAAACGGCTGAGGCCGGCAGTGCTGCTCATGGCTTGCGGGTGCCTTGGCGGCGAAGCAAGAGAGCCGATGGCGATACCTGCGGCCGCAGGAGTTGAATTGTTCCACACATGGACACTGGTTCACGATGATATCATTGATAACGACAATACACGCAGGGGCGGTCCTACAGTGCATCATCTGATGGCGGAAGCAGCTATAGCAGATAGGGACAATCCCATTATTAGTAATGGTAATGCGATGGCGCAGGTATACGGCCGCGATATCGCCATTCTGGCGGGCGATGTGCAGCATGGCTGGGCTGTG
>CAYWGM010000100.1:0-1845 GCA_964457875.1 uncultured Eubacteriales bacterium
GTCTGCTTATAGTCCTTCACATCGTTGATGAACTTATATGAGAACACCGCGACGGCAACTGCGAGCAGTACCGCTACGATCATACCTATGCGGGTAAATTTAATTTTCATTTTAACTCCTACTTTATAACTCCTGATTGCCGAGTGTTTTCACAAAATGGGCAATGCTCCGCCATTTGGACGTCCTGCGGAAAGTCCGATATGTAATATGTAATGATGCTATGACCTCCCGAGTCGGCGCTGCGGGCCGAAACACCGCCGCACATGCCTCAGGATCCTGTGATACTATATTCCCCTAAAGTCCTGCTTATCTATAAACTATCTTCTGCGCTATCCGCATGGCTGCAGGACGTTGACGCCGAGTTCCACGCTTCTTTCCTCGCCGAGGAAATTCAGTCTGACCCTCGCCCTGCCTTTTCTCCTGTTTATGCTTTCTATGATCCCCTCAAGAGACAGAAGAGGCCCGTCTACAACAGTGACTCTACCGTTTTCGACAAGCACGTCGGATAGCTCGATGATATCTTTGTTGCATGCCAGCCTGGCCAATATTTCGATCTCTTCAACCGCGATCTTTGCGAAGTCGTATCCGGTGCGCAGCAGCTTCAATATGCCCGGGACTCCCTTGAGCCTATAATATTCGCGTGCGCCGAATCTGCCGTTGAGAAGCACATATCCGGGGAATAGCGCCCTTGTGACGAAGCGCCATTTGCCGTCCCGTCTTTCGCGCAGTCTGCGTTTTGGTACTAAGATCCTCAGGCCGGAACCGTCGGAATTATCGGAACCGAAACGGTACTCTAATCTGGCCTTTACCTTATCTTCCTGAAAGGTTTCGACAAATACGGCGTACCAGTCATTTTTGCCATCTGCGCCGTTGTCCGCATTCATATCACTTGTACCACTTGCGCCGCGTAACCTGTATAACCAGTTATAGCCATTCACGCTGCCCGAATCGTATGCATGCATGCTGTTATGCATTTGCTGCCATCACCTGTTTTGCCAATAGATTACCAAGAATTATATCAAAGCGTATGCCATTTATCAATACCTTATAGCATTAGTATTCAAATATATTTTTTCAGGCATGGAAATGTCAATAGGACAATGGTTCCATGCTTCATAGGCCCGCAGTTCCATAGTTCCATGGTTCCATAGGCCAATAGTTCAATAGGTCAATAGGTTAGTACGTCAGCGTGCCGTTGGGCGTGTTCACTATGATGAGGATATTCTCCTCTCTTCCGGTTTCTGCGTTTATATATACCAGGAAATCCTGACTGTCGAGGCTTCCTTTGAATTCATAGGTTAAAAGCTCGGTCTTGTAGTCGGTCGGGATGATGGCCATGCCCGACCCGAGAATCTTGAGCCGCGGATTTATTTTTGCGCGGGCTTGCGCCATGGTGACGCCGGGGGCGGGTATGTCCCGCTGAGTATGGGCGAAGATGTAGCTCTTGCTTTCGAAGCCCACGATTTCACCGTTATCCAGCGCGACCTTGACCTTTATGAGGTCGGGGTAGACAACCACGTTCTGCTGCGAATAGGCATAGTTGATGGTGGCCGTATTATCCTCCGCGAGATAATAGGTATCGACCATGCTTGTGAACCCCAGCCGCTCGAGGAACTTTGACGCGAAATCCTTGGCCTGGTCTATACCGAGCTTCTTTTCGGCTACCGGCCTGCCGTAGATCATTCCATACGGCAGCCCGCCCTTCTGGGTGATATCTATATTAGCCCAATGGTCCTTAGGTGCGCCTTTGAGGACGACCTTGTAGCTGTACGTCATGATCGGCTCGGAGTCGTTCCTGCCTGTGTTTTCGATGCTCTGGATCTTGTCGGCGCCGAAGAAATCTTC
>CAYWGM010000100.1:1945-3604 GCA_964457875.1 uncultured Eubacteriales bacterium
GGATCCCATCCGTTGAGCGCGTCGCGCGCCGCCTTCAACGCCGGCGAATTTGCGCCAAGCGGGGTGTTGATCTGGCCGTCCGAGACCGCCGTGAAAGCCCCCGGCTGATAGATGACGCCTGCGATGGTCTTGGGGAATTTCGGGTCGCGTGTCCTGTTGATTATCACCGCTCCGACCGCAACCTGCCCTTCGTACGGCTCGCCCCTCGCCTCGCCATGGATCGCCCTCGCGAGCAACTGCTCATCGCCGGCCTTGCTCCCCGCCGCGTACACATTGCCGCCGCCGTCCGGCAAATTGAGCAACGCAAATGTCAAGACAAGTATCACCGTCAATACCATCGATACTGTCAATAAAATCCCAACGGGCACTTTTGTTTTTTTTATGCTGCTCCTACTCAAGGGTTTGTTCCTCCATGGCCTGTTCCTCTATTTCGCGCTCTGCGCTCTGCACTCTGCGCTCTGCGCGTATGCCTTTATTTTCTGAAATTTACAAAAAAATATGCAGGGGAATTGTTAAAGAAGCTCTTGAATCGGGCAAAGGCGTTATCAGTTATCAGGTTATCCAGGAATTTTGTAACGCTGCGCTTAAAAAATTCAAGGCTCCTATGACCCCAAGTGATTGTAGTTCTTTTATCACCGGGTATCTATTTCCCTTGTGTTCCGTTTTTCCCGGCATTGAGCTGTCCAGTTCGGCGCTGGAGATCAGCGAAAGCACACAATACAGTTTCTATGACTCGCTTTAAGCAAAGCGAGAGATGTTATCCCACAAGGAATGACGTCTCTCGCTTTATTTCTCGTTTATATTGTCTTATTTCTCATTTATAAAAGTAGTACAGCATGTCCCCTCACTTGTTTCGGCCTTTCCATCTCCCATGGAGTTTACTTCCAACGCATCGGCATGGCACATACGTTTGAGATTATAATGGCAGTTTTCGACACCGCATTTTACTTGCATTTTTGGAGCATCCATTTTTATCTTCCACCTTTCAACATATTTTTATTTATATCCGTATATCCGTAATGCTACTTATTTTCTGAAATTTGCAGAAAAATATTCAGTAACTGCGACAGACGGTCGGCAGGCTATGTTTTTTAAAACGCTATGGAAAACAGATAGCGAATTGTTTATCGTGGGGATGAACGTTTTTTGAAAGTGTTCACGCCAGGAGTAAACATATTATTTAATTAAAAACGTCAATATGAAAATTATAAGGCTGGCAACCCTGACAGGATGCTCATATGCGTAAATACTACCTACTACTTCCTGATTTCGATGACGACGTAGGCGACTGCGTAGTTCTCGCAATGGGAAAGGCTCAATGATATGCTCCCGGCATTCAGTTTTTCATAAATATTTTTGGCGTTGTTGAGCAGTATGACATGCGGTTTGCCCAGTTCCTCATTGAGGATCTCGATGTCCTTCCACATGACGGCCTCGCCGATGCCTGTGCCGAAAGCTTTGGAGACGGCCTCCTTGGCGGCGAACCTGGCGGCGTAGCTATGAAAGCGCGCCATCTTCCTGCCCTCGCAATATGAAATCTCGTTAGCGGTAAATATTCTGTCCCTAAAGGCTTCACCCAGTGATTCAAACGATTCCCTGAGCCTGTCGATTTCTATTATGTCAACTCCGCACAATACTGCCAAATTACGCCTCCTGCCA
>CAYWGM010000101.1:0-3559 GCA_964457875.1 uncultured Eubacteriales bacterium
ACCGCCGCACTTCATATTTGTCAAGTGGTTTTACATACCTGTCATGCTTATCAAAGCCTTGTCGACTGATACTCCGGATACCTGGTATAGGGATTATGGCAGTGGCAGTGCTTGCATCATACGCATACTTTAAAAGCCTCCATTTGCCAGGCCGGCAACATCTCCTGTTGATGTCCGCTGCCGGCTGATCCGATGCCTTAAGTCATGAGTCAGGACATATGCCTTGGGAGGATGCGCTTTTTGAAGAATATGATGGATGAGGAAAGGATTCCACCTTTGAAAAAATATTAAAGGCTTGATATGGCAGCCTGTGAGATATATATGTACTTCATTGCGGTTTGCGGACCGGCGCACTGCAAAGACCTTCTTGAAAACTACAGGATTCAAGACTTGATACGTGAAAAGGCATGTCAGTCACGCAGCCGCGGCCGGAACAGACAAACTATGGTTCCTGCAGGCTGCTCCGATCCGGTACTGCGGGGCTGACTATGCCAGCAGGGCTTTGATGACCGGAAAACATTGTTTAAGGAAAGGTCTTTGCAGCGCCGCCTCCGCAAACCGCAATGAGGGCCGATATTAAGGCTGCCATTACATATCCGGGACATGTTTTTCAAAAGGTGGACATATTCCTCATCCGTCATATATGGATAGGTTAAATGCGCATCCTTTTAAACCGGATTCTGGAATTCTGATATCAGCACGTGCAACCTGAAGCCGTGCAGCAGGACATAACAGGGAGTGTTGCCCGGCTGCCGGCAAAGGAGGGCTTTAAAGTACCGCGTGATGCAGCACGCCACATCCATCTCTGATACATGGTATCAGGGATAAGTGTCCTAAGCCTGAAACAGGATGTCTGAGATGTAAAACCACTTGACAAATATGAAGTGCGGCGGTACAAAAATGCGACGTAATATGCGGGGCGGCGACGCCGTCCGGGAAGGCAGGTCTGTATGAGGTTGTCCATTGTTGTCCGTGAGGCGGGAGCGCCGCTTCACATCGAGGTCATGGGCACATGCATCGGGATTTCGGATGCTATGTCCGGGACACCCGTCGAGATAAGCGACGATGGCGGCGCGCTCCGCATACGCATTGGAGCGCAGCCCGCCGCAGAGACTCAGCAGCAGGCGGAGGCTCCGCAGGTGGCCGAATCTGCGGCGGAGCTGTGCGAAGTCACGCCGGAGCAGATGTTCATAAGGCTCTCGTCTCTCAGGAAGCAGGTGGCGGCGGAGGCGGGACTTCCTCCGTATGTCGTCTTCCACGACGACACATTGAAAGAGATGGCAAGGCTTCTGCCCGCCGACTTGCAGGCGCTGCGCGCCATAAAAGGCGTCGGCGAGGCTAAGCTTGCGAAGTATGGCTCGCGGTTCCTCGCCGCCATACATGGAAAGGAGGCTGTCTGATTATGGCAGACAGAAGAAGATATTCAGACTTTGAAAGACAGTTCGCAAGGCTGTGTTCACAGTACGGAGGCAGTCTCCGGCACTGGCGGGCGACGCTGTACATCATCTACCTTATCAGGGGCAGGCTGTGACCTGCTTCTGACTGACGTTTGAAAATTGAAAACCGCCGTGACCTGCAAGTGCTCGAACACTTGCAGGCTCATGCAGGTAAAGAGACTACCCACAAACGCAAGCTTGCGCTTGCCACAGCGGTATATTGATTATACTCCAAATACCGGAACCCTGCATGGCGTTTTTCGGTTTTACTTTGATAAAAATCGAAGAAGGAGGCATGCTCATGGGTTCAAGAGTAATAACCATCCACGGCGCGACGCCGTACATGGACGCAGGAGGCAAATTTGTGGAGGTCCCTGTCATAAGGTTGCAGGGCAAATGGGTGGAGAGGCTCGGCTTCCGTATCGGAGACCGCATAGAGGTCCACGGGGACGGGGACGGCATCGCCATCACACTGACAAGGAAAGGGCAACAGAAAGGCTTCCAACCATAGGGAACCTTCATGGCATAGACGCTTTCAACCGGGATGGATGTGACTGTTCGTGACCATGCGGACGCCCCGTCCGGGGCGCTATAACGCTCATACAATGTTGTCGCCCATCCCGGTATTGAAGTTCTTGCATATTTCACTCCATAGCCGTCCGGGGCGGAATATGCAAGGGCTTTGATCCTGTGTCATGGCTATCATGGTTGTGCGGCGCTTCCGAAAGGAGGCGTTATGCTGATGTTTTGGGGTGCCTGATATTAAAAGCGGGATCTGTTCATTGAAAATTTAAAAAAGAGGAGGCGTACTGAATGTTACATCCCAAGATGAAGAACATTTATGTGGGTGCGGACATCCACAAGAAAACGCACACGGCGGTCATCATCAACTGTTTTTCGGAGAAGCTTTCCGAAATCACCTTTGAAAACAATGCGGAGGGCTTCGGAAAGCTGGCCGGTGAGGTCAGGAAACATATGTCAAAACGCGTCAAGGCGATTTACGGTCTGGAGGACACCACCTCGAACGGCAGAAGCCTTGCGGCCTTCCTTCTGAAGAAAGGTTTTCCGGTGAAGGCCGTGGATGCAGTGCTCACACACTCCGAAAGGCGGAATCAGGCCATTGCCCACAAGACGGACTCATATGACGCCCTGTGCATAGCAAGGGTGCTTTTGAACAGGCTTGACGAGCTTCCTGACGCCATCGTTGACGACAGGGCGTGGGTATTGAAGCTTCTGGTCTCCCGAAGAAAGTCGATCGTAAGGACGAGGGCAGGCCTTAAAAATCAGGTTCACTCCCACATCATGCACCATTACCCGAGCTACAGGCAATTCTTCAACTCCGTCTACTGCAAGAGCGCCATGGAATTCTGGAGGAGATATCCATCGCCTTCCAAGCTGCGGGAGGCCGCTGTGGAAGAGGTTGCCCATCTCCTGCACACCCACAGCAGCGGCTTTTTCGATGTGGAAAAGGCCCGGGAGATATTCGCCCTTGTCGCGAGGGACGGCGATACACAGAGCCTATATCAGGAAAAGCGGGATTTCGTCATAACCCATTGCATAGACGAGATAAGACATTGCGATGAAGAGATACAAAAGCTGAACGCAGAGATGCAATCCGTTATGATGCAGTATCCGTACAAGCTGGAGACCATGCCGGGCATAGAGCTTGTGACTGCTGCCGCCCTGGTAAGCGAGATAGTGACTATCGACAGGTTTTCATCCGCCGCAAAGCTTGCCAAATATGCGGGAATCGCCCCAATCACCTATTCCTCGGGTGCAAAGGACAATACCTTCAGGAACAGGCAGGGCAACCGGAGGCTTTATCAGATATTCCACGACCTTGCCGCCAGAAGCATAAACGACGGCAGGAACAATGACACGCCTGTCAACGGGGTGTTTTACGATTACTACCATAAGAAGCTCAAGGACGGCAAGACGGAGCATCAGGCGATCGTATGCGTGATGCGCCGGCTGGTGAACATGGTGTACTCAATGATGAAGCACGAGAGGGAATATTTCAAGCCAACACTTCCAAAAACAGATACAAAGTGATAGAATTTATTCATACCCTGTTGATATATGGCGGGGTTTCTTTTTGAACATTGACAATTACATGGTTAGGG
>CAYWGM010000102.1:0-3484 GCA_964457875.1 uncultured Eubacteriales bacterium
AAGGATTCTACAACTACTATAACGTGCCGTATATCATCTGGGGCAATGAAAGCGCTAAAATGATCCTCGGCAACCAACTCAAAGGTAAAGGTCCGGATATCGGCCCATATTTCCTGATGAATGAGTTCTTTAAACTCGCCGGCTATGAAGGCAACGAGTTCATGAAGCTTTCCAACGAACTTAAAGCCGTCGTCGACGTGGTACATACCAAGGAACGCTATAAAGAATCAGGCATCCTGACCTCGGAGCTGACCGACCCGTCAGCGCAAAAGCTGTCAGAATTCCTGCAAGTCCAGTATTATTGGAGAAGGCATTTCACCATCAATAACCAGTATTAAACTAATTCTGGCGTCGCCTCCTGAATATGCCCATCAGGACCAACAGGAAGATAAAATAAACGACAAGGCCTATCATGGTATAAAGATACATGACAGGATTACCGTTCTTAAATCCGAGAGTCGGCACATTCAGCAGCAGCATAAGAGGGAACCCGAATAGCAGGGCGGTGCCGCTCCCGAATACAAGGTTGCGGGCCGCATCCGACTTGAAGTGCGGATCCACTTCACGCAACAGCGCCAATCCCGTGGAAATAGTTCCCGTCAGCATTCCGTACATCGCAAGGATATTCTCCGGCATATCGGTCTTATATATGCGCCTGGAGATGGCCATACAGTAATAAAGTGAAAGAAGTCCGCCCAATGTGGAGATGATGACGACAGGAATCCAATAATCACGAAGCATATAGAGGGATATCACCGCAATCGCAGCCGTGATCATATAATCGAACGCGACGCCGGAGATCCGCTCAAGCAGATAATTGCTGGTATATTCTTTCCTCATTATGCCTTTTGCCTTGAAATAATCCAGCAGCTTGCGGGCCGCCATGCCGTACACCGCGCCTATGATAAATGCAAATCCCCACAACAGCTGGGCCAGCGTCTGTCCGAACGAACCCAGATGGATAAGGACGGCGTTGAGCCCCAACAGAGAGAGGTAAGTCAGCAGATAAATAAAACCTATCAGTATCAGCTGCAGCGATAATCCGTCGATCGATTCCTTATGCGGCAATTCATTGACCTTGTCGACATCGAATATATTTTCGTTGCCGTTTGCCGGTATCAAGCCGGCATCGGCCTGACCCGCCTCATTACTTTGGCTTTTTTTGCGTTTCTTAAGATATTGTATCAGCGGCAGGCCGCCTATACATGCCCAGATATATCCGAGCGCGGCTAACGTCAGCCCCATATTGCCGCCGTATTTGAAACCCAAGCCTTCCCATGTGCTGCCGATCGCGTAAGCTTGTCCAGGTCCCTGCCCGTAGCCGAGCGGAAGCAGCAGGCCAAATGGCGGAAACAGATCAGGGAAGAACGTATAAGCCATAAGCAGTGAGAGCCCGAACCCCAATACCCCCTGTATTGCATATGTACTGACGATGAACATGCCTGACTTGAGATATACTGAATTTTTGATTTTAGCTTTAGATTTTAGAGAAAGAGAAATAAAGCCGATGGACATGAGATGATACACCATGTTCTCCAATCTGATATTGTCGAAATCAATCAGATGTAGTATCTCTTTACCAAGAAAAAGGCCTAAAAAACCTGCGATAATGGGAATTGGCACGGGAAACCGCTTGATAAAGCCGATCTTGCTTTTGATCAGAGTAGCAATGCCCAACAGCATTGATAGTAAGGCCACATCAATTATTATCAACCAATCCTGTTTCATTCTTATGCCCCTTCCGATTTACCCTAAAGATTTACTCACATATTACCATATTTCGACGGCATAATTAAGACCGTATTTATCATGACCACATCGCCTCATCATCAAAGAGTAAACCGACATCTGCCGATAAACCTTCAAAGGACACCGATCGCGCAATATCACCGGTCTTATAGATCTCCATCCGGTCAATCTGGTAATTTGCGAAGTTATATATGGCAATGCGCTTATTGTCCGGATCCGCCATCCAATACTCGGATACCCCGGACATCATAAAGGTGTTGAGTTTGTACACCATATCCTTGCTCCTGGTACTTGTCGAGAGGATTTCCACTACCAATACAGGAGTCCCTGTGTATCTGCGTTTGTGATCGATATGATCCGCCAGATCGCTGATAACAACCAGATCGGGCTGCATCACATCAGGATCGCTGATATCTTTTTTTCTGAAATGTATATCGAGCGGCGCGATAAAAGGCCTGCATTTCTTTCCTTTGAAATAGTCCTTGAATAAAATATGCAAATTGCCGAGAATCGCCTGATGCGCAATATCGGGAGAAGACAACACGTATATCTGACCATTGATGTACTCCATCCGGCTGTCGCTTTTTTCGTAAATCTCCATAAACTCTTCATACGAAACGGTCAATCTGTCGTACTCGTAATCAACAGCATTTTCCCGTATAGTGAAATACCTGTCTATATCCGTTATATACGGAACCAGCCGCGCAACACGTTCGTTATTCTTCGTGACGATGACTTCTCCGTTTTTCTCAACAACATGCTTTAGAAATTGCCCGAATCTGTTTTTCATTTCGCTTGCCGTGGTAATCATGAAGGCCGCCTCCACAACAAATTATGCATGCATTTGGCCAATTTGTCAAGGGTTGCCGCATTATTTTAGTCAATTGTTTGGCTATGACAAGATGCAACAACGACGATACGGAATGAAGCTATGACCTTAGATTTACAATAAAACGCTCAAAGTGGAATGATTTGATATCTTCGTCAAAAGTATAGGTCATATTTCTGCTTATTTCATTGTTGCTGAACAAGAAAACATGCACCCGCCTGCTATCAGGGTCTACGATCCAATATTCGCGTATCCCGCATGACATGTAAAGATCCGGCTTTTTAACGTAGTCTCTGCTTCGGGTGGAATTTGACGTTATCTCAACCACCAGCGCGGGCATGCCGATATAATTGTCGTTCTCATCCAGGCTTTCATCCAAGTCGCACAACACCATCAAATCAGGCTGGACCATATTCCAGCCGTCTTTATCGCCGTAAAGCCCTGCATCATTTCGTTTAAGCCTGATATCATAAGGGGCAATAGCAGGGGTGCATTCCTTGCCCTTAAACCAATTATAAAAGATATTTGACAGCCTCAGCAGAAGCATTTGGTGTGTATTTTTTGGCGATGCCAGACAGAATATCTCGCCATCAATAAGCTCGTATCTTTCATCGCTGTTTGATGTTACTTCAATAAACTCTTTGTACGTTGTTTTATTGCCATAGTATTTTCGAGCGGCATTACTTTCTCTGATTATCAGATCATTGCGTACAGCTTTAGCATTTTCGACCCCATCATAAGCAGCCTCTCCATGATAAGCAGCCTCTCCATCATAAGCAATCAGCTTGCCGACCGTCTTCCCATTCTTTGTTATGATGATATCTTCCTTTGCCGCAAGCCGGATATACTTTCCGAAATTATTTTTTATATCGGTCGAACTGATGATCAATATACCGCCTCCCTCTC
>CAYWGM010000103.1:0-3461 GCA_964457875.1 uncultured Eubacteriales bacterium
ATTTTAATATGTTTTTCGGGGATACCGTAGATCAATGCATTGGAGGCCGGATTACGCCGGATGCCGCGGCAAAGGCAATCGTTGATAAGGCGAAGATGATCATAGGGGAATAGCCCTGAACAGGAGGCGGGCGTGTATGGCTGCAGTAATGAAGAAGCAGATAGCGATCAGATCGGCAATAGGATTCATTATTGTCATGGTTTTTTTCACTTTTTCTTCAAAAACCATACAGTATTTCATGATGCCCAAGGTAATGGCGCAGATGCCTGAAAGCGGGTACATAGAAACTTCATACACCTTCAACGGCGTAAAGGCATTCTCTGATGAAGCACATGACTCGGTAATCAAGCTGATGGCGGACTATCAGGCCGGGCAGGAGGAGAAATTCAAGGAAGGAACGCCCTGTACGATATTTTCAGGCCGTAATTCCATCAACGGGAAGATAGAAGGTTACTTCACCGTGCAAGGCGCCAAGCGGATTGTCATAGCGCCTGAATTTCCTGAATCTTCTGAACCTTCTGATTCGGAAAGCCTCATTGATATACAAGATCAAAATATATTTATTTCCATAGTGTTGCCAGGTGAATATTATGATTGCATCATCCCGAATACGGCGTTCGTCACGCCGGATGAGGTTTTTTTGCTGAAGAGCATGAGAGGCTTCTGGGGTGAGGAGTATTTTATCGAGCGCCGCAGGGTGGTTGCCGGAGTGGGCAATGGATTTCGAACTCAAGTGTTGAGCGGCATGAGAAACGCCGAAATGGTGGTTACAGGCTGGGACAGGGAGCTGATCGACGGCGCAAGGGTCACCCTGCCTTTGAATTGAGGCTATACCATATGAAAAAGATACTTATCCTATGCACAATGATCCTTATATGTTTTGCGCTGCTGCAGCTTGCCGGTTCAAGCCTGGGCTTGTGCCGTGATGTCGTGCTGCTGGAGTCGGGCGCGGCCTCGTACGCCGATCAGCCTAAGTTGATAAATGACTTCAGGGATAATAATCCGGACATCACGGACGTAAGCGTTTACAAGATGCATAAAGGCATGCTGTCGGCATTGGCTAAATACGGCAAAGCGGTTTCTGTCTACGAGACGGACGGATCCTATAAAGGTATTTTTGACTTAACTATGTTGTACGGCAGATTCATAAGCAATGACGATATTGGCGGGGAAGCCGGGGAAGATGTGGAAAATGATTGCATAGTGCTTGACAAGGATACGGCGGTGGACTTTTTTGCAACAGCCGACTGCATAGGCCAAAAGGTCAGGCTGGACAACAAAGAGCTTACTGTCATAGGCGTATGCCAGAAAAGGAATACGCTGCTGGATATAGCTTCCTCCGTCGAAAACCGTGCGGTCTATGTTCCTTTGGGCGGTATGCCGGGCGGGAGCGGCGGAGCGAGCACCATAATGATCAAGACATCGAATAACATGGCGGGGGTGTTGAAAGGCAATATTCAAAGATACTTCGAAAGAGCCTCCGGAGCGCGTGCCGGTGTCGAGGACATTGATCTGAAGGCAAGGGCCGGTCAGCAGAAAATAAAGCTTGTCTATTTTATTACGTTGCTTATTGCAGCTGTGTTTATCGGAAAACGGTTATGGAAGTATTGTAAGAAAACGTACGCCGCCGTCAAAAACGAACTCAAGGACCGCTACCTAAAAGGCGCCGTGTGTGCGCATGCCCGCGGAATTGCCGCCCTGTCCCTTGCAACTTCGGTGTTTATTGCAGGGATATGCCTTGGATACATATATCTGAGACCGGAGATCGTCATCGATCCGGTACTCATACCTTCGAGGCTCATAAATTTCGAAGAGATCGGCGTCAAAGTCATGAATTACATCATCGCATCGAATAACAAGACGCCGGTGATTTCTTACCATCGCTATCTGGCGGACAATGCAAACACTCTTATAAACTATGCAGGGATCATATTTACTGTATGCAGCTACCATTTGCTTCATTATGTCCATAATACTCATACCCATACCCATACCCATACCCAGACCCATACTCGTATCCGGAGGAAATGCGTCGATGTATAATAACAAGAAATGGATCTGGCTCATCGTTCCCGGCTTATCCGGTTTTATGCTTTTTTATGTCATCCCGTTCATATACTCGTTTTACTATACGGTCATTGATAACACCTTTAATAAGCAATTCGTCGGGCTGTCCAATTTCATCGGCATACTGCAGAACAAATATTACCTTCTGGCCTTGAAGAACACATTCGAATTCACATTGATAGGCGTGCCGGTACTGGTGCTGATTTCATTCGTACTGGCGGCGATGATGGTATCGTTCGCCAGGAAGATGCAGCTTGTGAAGGCAGCTTTTGTCATCCCGGTATTGCTGCCGTCGGCGGCTGTCGTCATGATATGGCAGGTGATATTCGGAGAAAACGGGTCCTTTATGGGTTTTATGAATGCAATCGCAGGCGGGGCTGATAACAGTATTCTTCAGAAGATACCGATATTCCTGTTTTATTTTTGGAAAAACGCTGGCTTTAATATGATACTGTTCATTGCCGGGCTGATTAGCATACCGGGGGAGATATACGAAGCCGGCAACATCGACGGGGCGGGCGTCTTGAAGAAGCATCTGCACATCACGTTCCCTTTGCTGATGCCTACGACCTTCTTCGTGCTGGTCCTGTCAACGGTGAATTCGTTCAGGATATTCAAAGAGGTGTATCTGCTGTACGGCTCTTATCCGCAGGAGGCGTTGTACATCGTGCAGCACTACATGAATAACCACTTCAACAAACTGAATTACCAGAATCTTGCCACCGGCGCTGTGATATTTGCGCTGATCGTATATCTGCTGATAGCGCTCAGCTACCGATATGAAAACCGGGCCAACAAAGGGGTGTGGTGATAATGGCAGGTATAAAAAAGTACGCGTTGATCATCATGATTGTCTTGTCGGCGCTCATATTCCTGTTTCCTGTCATTACGACCATATCAAATTCTTTCATGACTATGACGGAAATTGCCAGGAATTACGGAGCGGAAGGGACAGGCCTCATTTCGCTGATACCCGGTAAAATAGCCTTTAATCAATACTATGAGCTTCTTATCGAGAGGTTTGAATACCTGAATATGTTTTGGAATTCGGTTAAATTGAGCGTGATCATTACCTTTTTCCATGTGCTGATCGCTGTATTGACGGCCTTTGTGTTTGCAAAGGTGAAGTTCAGGGGCAGGGAGGCGTTGTTTTTTGTTTTTATCGTAGTCATGATGATGCCTTTTCAGGTGACGCTCCTGCCCAACTACATCCAGGCAAAATTCATTAATATCTATGACACTTATCTTGCAATCATACTACCTGGTGTATTTGCGCCTTTCGGGGTCTTCTTGCTGAGGCAGTTCATGAAATGCATACCTGATGAGTTTATCGATGCGATGGTCCTGGAGAGCAATTCGGTCATTGACGTACTCAGAATCGCGATAGTGCCATT
>CAYWGM010000104.1:0-3414 GCA_964457875.1 uncultured Eubacteriales bacterium
ACCAATAGTTACTTATGAGAAGTCGTAATTTCTTTTTTATATGCAACAAAAAACCATTGAGCGGGGAATCAAAGACGGAGAAGTATCTCCCGAGTTAATTGATGCTCTCGGACAATATCTTGACGTTGACACCGATTATCTCTCTGGAAAATATCACCATAATGCTGAAAATATCAAGGCTGAATCAGTCTATGTAAGCTTAAAGTCGGGTCTAAAAGCAGATGAATTTCCATACATTAAAAAGCAGCAACGCACTAAAGTTGACGGAAAATTCCTTTATGAAAAATATTTGGAGTACATCCTTATCATTCATGGCATCTCAATGCGTCAATTTGATGAGCTTCTATTTGAAAAACAAAAGGCACTTCAGCTGGATCTGGAGGATGCAGTTACAAAAGTTCTCATAAAGCACTTTCCGTACAACGCCCTGGGGCAAGATATATGGCCAGATATCTATAGATTAAAGAGCGATATTGAAAACTATATTCCGGACGAGCCTGAAATTTCTGAAGGATTATTAATGCTTGAAAGCGACGGAACCAATTTGTTAGAAAATAAATGCTCAGATTAATAGCCCCATCCCAAAAAAGCAAGGCACATAACGGAATGATATCGTAGTGCGACTTGCTTCTTTTACTCAGTTTTATTTTCATCAATCATAGGTTTTCCTCGCAGATCAAAGAATTGACGTTTACTTTCTAATGTCCAATTACCAATAGGTGCTTTTTTATCAAAGAAAAAAATACCATGTTCATGTCCCCCTTCCAAGTAACTATTATAAACATCTATTGGTGCTGCAACGCCATACCTGCCTTCAATATAAAAATCAGCATCATGCAGTTTTTCTGGTTCAAAAGTGTAATCTCTTCTGTAATTATATAAAATCTGTCGAGCATCATTGAGAACTATTTCATATTCCGAATCATAGAGAAGGAACACGAGTTCTATCACAGCGGGACTTTCTAAATTACTAATTACAGCTTTTGCAGGGTAATTGAAAACTATAGTCATCTGAATTAACTGGGTAAGAAAATCCTTATAAAATGATAAAGCTATATGTGTTTTTTCTTTGCTCAATTTGTCCACAGTCATACCCTTAGCCTTATTTTCATCTGCATTCAAAAAGCAAAGGTTTTCAATACAGCAGTTATGCCCATCATTATCCATGTGGTCAACAACATATCCTTCATCTTTCAGTTTTTGATATTCTTCTTCATACCATTTTTTCATGATGTATATGTGGAGATAACTGCCTATTTTTGCATTATATAAATACTCTCCATTTTTAGTCCATGTGACGGAAATAAGTTCTTCAATATAATCATCCCGTATTGTTGCTGAAGCAGTAAAATCCCAATCCGGATGAGTAATTAAAACTTTATCTCCATTGATTTCAAATTTATTCTTACTCATTATTTCATTATCCTTCCTACTACCATCCAACCTGCTCTCACAACCCTGTATTTTTTATAAAACATCCATTCTGCTCTGTCGCTAACCCCTGACATCTAACCTGTTCTGTCAGCAAGCACCGACATCTAATCTATTCTATCACACTCAAAATCGCTCTCATGGACTTGTTTCCGAGAACCAAAAAATGTGCCTATTTTCAAGTCTATTTTTTTACTCATAAATCTCAAAACCGGTTATTTTTAGGCTTTTTAGGGATACTACTTTTCATTCCTTGTTATCAATACGCACGTCTCTACGTGCTGCGTATGCGGAAACATATCGACCGGCTGGACCTCGCATACGGCATAGCCTTGCGAACCCAAATAATTCAAGTCACGGCTTAATGTGGAGGGATTGCACGATACGTATATTATCTTTGTCGGGGCCATTGCTGAAACTGTGTCCAGTAGTTCCTTGTCACAGCCTTTGCGAGGCGGATCTAGAATTATCACATCTACCTGGCTGCCTGCCATCTCTTTTGCCTTATTAATTTCAATATCATTTTCCCTGTCGCCACTCGCCGCATCGAGCCGCGACTTCAAGTCTACCAGCGCGGCTGCCGCGTCGCCCGCGATGAACTCAACATTATCCACCCCATTCAACGATGCGTTCTGCCTGGCGTCCTTTATTGCCGCCTCAGACAACTCGATGCCGTAGACTCGACTGCATTTCTCCGCAAGATAGATAGCGATAGTGCCGATGCCACAATAGACGTCGACCACCGTTTCATTACCGGTGAGTCCTGCATATTCGAGGACCTTGTCGTACAGTACCCTGGTCTGCCGCGGATTGACCTGAAAGAACGAGTCGGGTGAAATCCTGAAAATGTATTCGCCGATATTGTCGTTTATATAGTTCTGGCCGTAGATCCTGACGAATTTATCGCCATATATGACGTTCGTCCTGCCGGTATTAATGTTCAGGAAAATGCTTTTGATCGCAGGGACCCCCTTTATAAGGGTCTTGACGAGAATGTCGCTCAGCGGCAGGCTGCGCCCGTTTATCACAATGATGACCATCACCTCTCCATTGGCTATCCCCGTCCTGACTACAACATGCCTTAATAGCCCCTCGCCGGACTTCTCGTCGTATATGCTCAGGCCGTTGCCGGAGCTGACGCTGCCGGTGCTAGCGTTGCAGGAGCTGACGCTGCCGACTTTACTGACGTTTCTGATGATGAACTCCCTGACGATCTCTTTTATACGGTCGCAAGGCTTGTCCTGTATGGCGCATTCCTTGAAATCAATTACCTCATGCGTCTTAGACGCGTAAAATCCTATTTTGATGCCTGTAGGACCGGCCTGCACCGGATACTGCGCCTTATTCCTATAGTGCAGCGGCTTTTTCATGCCGATAGTCCGATGTATGACAGGCTTATCGGCAGCATCGCCGATGCCAGCCTTGCCGATCTTCCCGATGCGCCTCAGATCCCCGGCGACCAGCGCGGTCTTCAGATCGAGTTGCAGGTCATAGTCAATGTGCTGCAGCCTGCAGCCGCCGCATTGGTCGAATACCGGACAGAAGGGCTGCCTCCTGGAGGCGGAGGGCAATAATATTTCCAGAAGCCTGCCGGTTGCATAATTACCTTTTATTTCATCAATTTCGATCCTGACCCGCTCGCCCGGGATGACGCCGGCGACAAATACGGCAAGACCGTTGCTGTCGCTGCCGCCGCTGCCCCTGACGTTGCCGCCACTGCTGACGTCGCCACTGCAGCCGCCGCCAATCCTTCCGACGCCTTGCCCCTCATGGTTCAAGCCGGTGATATCGACCGTGTATCGGCGCCCTTTTTTTACACCCGAATTATCTAAATTGCTTGATGAATTATTAAACATTACCAATAATTTTACCAAATTTCCAAATTTATTTATATTTTTGTTTCATAAATGTTAAATATATATTATAATACCTGACTTTGGTATCAGACATTTAAAAGTGGTGCAAATTTTGTCATAATAAGTA
>CAYWGM010000105.1:0-1662 GCA_964457875.1 uncultured Eubacteriales bacterium
GATTGAAGAGCTGTCTGGGGGTTGATATGATATGCTTAAGCTTTTCAGATTCCTTAAACCTTATACCATACAACTGATATTCATTCTCGTCCTTGTATTTCTGCAAACACTTGCGGACCTCTATCTGCCCACACTGATGTCGGATATCATCGATAAGGGCGTAATGCAGGGCGATATCGCATATATATGGAGTACCGGCGGTCTTATGCTGATCATCGTCGGAGCGGGAGTCATTTGCGCAATAATTGCAAGCTTCCTGTCTTCCAGGACAAGCGTGGGATTTGGCAGGATACTCCGCGATAAAGTCTTCAACAGGGTTGAAAGCTATTCGCTGCATGAGTTTGACAAGATAGGCACGGCCACGCTTATTACGAGGACTACAAATGATATAACCCAGGTGCAGATGGTGACAATGATCATCACCCGCATGATGATAAGCGCCCCGATGATGGCGATAGGCGGAATAATTCTCGCATTCTCGAAAGACAGGCCGCTTACCATCGTACTTGCCGTGGCCATACCGGTTCTTGCGGCTGTCATCATACTGCTTGCGCGCAAGATAATTCCATTGTTTAAAAAGATACAGGTAAAGATCGACAGGATAAACCTTGTCCTGCGTGAAAAACTGACCGGCATCAGGGTAATAAGGGCTTTTAATACGGCGGAACGTGAAAGTATACGCTTCAGTGATGCAAACGAGGACCTGACCAATACCTACATCAAAGTAAATATGATCATGGCCTTCATGATGCCGTCAATAATGCTCGTAATGAATCTGACATCACTTGCGATCCTCTGGTTCGGGATCATCCGGATAGATTCCGGCGGCATGGACATGGGCGCTCTGGTGGCGTTCACGCAATACGCCATGCAGATAATGTTCTCAATGCTGATGGTCTCGATGATGTTCGTTATGATACCCCGGGCTCAGGCCGCTGCGGTCAGGATAAATGAAGTCCTTGACACTGTGCCTGAAATCAGAGATGCGGACAAAAAAGACCTGAAGGATTCCTGTGAGGACTGTTTTTCAGGAAAAGGAAACATCGAGTTCAGGGATGTGACCTTCAGATACCATGGAGCGGAAGAACCGGCGATTAGAAATATATCTTTCTCGGCCCGTCCTGGCGAGATAACGGCCATAATCGGCAGCACGGGATCAGGTAAATCCACCCTCGTAAACCTTATTCCGCGTTTTTATGATGTGGACAGCGGAAGCGTACTAATTGACGGAGTCGATGTCAGAGAAATGTCTCAGCAATTACTCCGTTCAAAGATCGGATTCATCCCCCAGACTGCCGTCCTCTTCACAGGTACCATTGCTGATAACATAAAATTCGGCAATGAAAATGCGTCTGAGCAAGACATCAGACAAGCCGCGGATATAGCTCAGGCAACCGGATTCATTTCGGCTATGGACGGCGGTTTTGAGCATGAGATAGCGCAAGGCGGCGTAAATGTCTCAGGAGGCCAGAAACAGCGGTTGTCCATCGCGCGCGCATTGGTCAGGAAACCGGAAATATACGTATTTGACGATAGCTTTTCAGCGCTTGATTTTAAGACCGATGCGCAATTGCGCGCCGCTCTGAAGAATGAAATTTCCATGTCGACAGTGATCATCGTCGCTCAAAGGGTGGGCACAGTCATGGACGCAGACCGCATCAT
>CAYWGM010000105.1:1762-3360 GCA_964457875.1 uncultured Eubacteriales bacterium
TTAAAAAGGCTTATCAGTTATTTAAAACCTCATAAGATCAATCTTATTATTGTATTGATTTTCGCAATAGCAAGTACTGTATTTACAATAGTTGCCCCAAAAATAACGGGGACTGCGATGAACAAACTGCAGGACGGTTTCATCGCAAGGACTGTGCTTGAGCAAATAACCGCCGCACAGAAAAAGATCCCGGAACAGATCCTCAAACAGATGCAACTTCCGATGCTGGATACACTCAAAGATCCTGCCCAAAAGGCTGAAGTATGCAAAAAGATCCTCGATATGGCAAAAACCATGCCGGGCACTCAGCAGAACATCAAACTGACGCAGGATCAGATCGACGGCGCCATCAGGGCTATCAGAGAAACCGATGGGAAGATCGACTTCTCGTATATCGGTACCATCGCCCTCGTGCTTATAGGCATGTATCTGATCAGCGCCTCATTCAGCCTCATCATGGGGCTTGTGATGTCAGGCGTGTCTCAGAAGACAGTACGCGACCTCCGCAGCGAAATAGACGGCAAACTCGCAAAGCTTCCTTTGAAATATTTCGACATGCATCCGCATGGAGATATCCTCAGCCGTGTCACAAACGATATCGACACGATAGCGACGACATTGCAGCAAAGCATTACGCAAATCATCACATCCATCATATCAATATTGGGATACATCATCATGATGCTGACCATAAGCCCGTTGCTGACTCTTATCGTCCTGGCGACGCTGCCTTTATATGTCATAGCCACAACCTTCATTGCAAAGAAATCGCAGAAGTATTTCGCTTCGCAGCAAAAGGAACTCGGCGGATTGAGCGGTCACGTTGAAGAAATGTACGCAGGACACAAGATCGTCAAGGCCTTCGGAAGAGAACCCGACTCAATAAAGAAATTCGGCGCAATCAACAACAGGCTATATGACGCAGGCTGGAAGGCCCAATTCGTTTCGGGGGTCATGTTCCCTCTTATGAATTTCATCAGCAACATCGGTTATGTATTGATCTGTATCATCGGAGGGATATGGATAACCAAAAACAGGCTGAAAATCGGTGATATAACGGCATTCATACAGTATTCAAGGTCATTCACGATGCCTATCGTGCAGACGGCCAATATAGCCAATATAATTCAATCAACTGTAGCATGTGCGGAGAGGATTTTTGAAGTCCTTGACGAGCAGGAAGAGGTACCTGACTCCAAGGATTCACAAGAGATCATCACGACAAAAGGCGAAGTGCGATTTGAACATGTGGACTTCAGATATTCAGAGGATATCCCCCTCATCGAAGATATGAACCTGGATGTGAAGCAAGGCCATACCATCGCCATCGTAGGACCGACAGGCGCGGGCAAAACCACTCTGGTAAACCTGCTTATGAGGTTTTATGAAATCCATGGCGGGAGGATCACTGTCGACGGTACGGATATCAGGGATGTCAAACGCAGCAGCCTGCGCAAGCTTTTCGGGATGGTGCTGCAGGATACATGGCTTTTTAACGGGACGATAAAGGATAATATCGCGTACGGAAAAGAAGATGCGACGATGGATGAGATCATGCGGGCAGCAAAAACGGCATATGCCGATCACTTTATCCGGAC
>CAYWGM010000106.1:0-3286 GCA_964457875.1 uncultured Eubacteriales bacterium
AATTCATCATGCAGGTTTATTCGGACGTGACAAACAGGGAGATCAGGATATCCGCATCGCCACAGGCTCCGGCGCTTGGTTCCGCAATGTTCGGGGCGGTTGTCGCAGGCAGCCGGCGCGGAGGGTATGACAGTATTGTGGACGCGGCAAACAAAATGGCGAAGATCAAGGATAAGTATTACAAACCTATTAAAGAGAATGTAAAGATTTATGATAGATTATATGCCGAATACTCCGTACTCCACGACTATTTCGGTCGCGGCGCGAACGACGTCATGAAAAGGCTGAAGGATATCCGCCTTGAAATGGCAACGGGCGCAGGGGAGAAGGCCTGATGCTTGAGGATCTGAAACAACGCGTATTTGAAGCCAACATGGGTCTTGTGCGTTATGGTCTTGTGGTCCTTACATGGGGCAACGTGAGCGGCATAGACCGCGATAAAGGCTTGGTGGTGATCAAACCGAGCGGGGTGCCTTATTGCGATTTAAAGGCTGAAGACATGATAGTGGTCGATATGGAAGGCAGGAAGGTCGATGGGGAACTGAGACCGTCATCTGATACGCCTACCCATCTTGTGCTCTATCAGAAATTCGGAGACATCGGCGGCGTGGTCCATACCCACTCGCCATGGGCTGTCGCCTGGGCTCAGGCCGGCAGGAGCATACCTGCCCTCGGTACGACGCATGCCGACTGTTTTTATGGGGATATCCCGTGCACAAGGAACTTGAGCGACAGCGAGATCAATGGCGATTATGAAATCGAGACCGGAAATGTCATTATAGAAACATTCGGTTCGATCGATCCCGTCCAAATGCCCGGCGTGCTTGTAAAAGGGCATGGACCGTTTGCCTGGGGGAAAGATTGCATGCAGGCCCTATATAATGCCGTTGCGCTTGAAAATATCGCCATGATCGCGTATCATACACTGTCGCTTAACAAAACCCCCGACCCGATACGAAACGCGTTGCTCGACAGGCATTTCCTGAGAAAACACGGCAAAGACGCATATTATGGTCAGGCAACGAGACAGGATTAATACCCCGGAGGTGTACATATATGGGCAAAGTAGTAATTGAAAAGGTCATCCATGACAAATATGGCGAATGCGTAAATATCTCGAATGGTCAAGTCGTCCTTCTGGTTCCGCTCGAATTCGGGCCGAGGATCATGCAATTCAGTCTGGCCGGCGGTCGGAACGTCTTCTGCGAAGACGATACCATGAAGATGCCTGTCGGCGATAAGGAATGGAAACTGCGCGGAGGGCACAGGCTATGGCACAGTCCCGAGGTCTTCCCGCGGACATACGAGCCCGATAGCCCGGTCAGGCTTCGCAAGCTGAAGAATGGCATCAGGATAACGGCCGAGCCCGATCCGATGACTCAAATAACAAAAGAGATGGATATATTTGTCCGGCCTGATACAAGTAATGTGGACGTGACCCACAGGATATTCAATATGGGCGTATGGCCGATAAAGCTCGGAGTATGGGCGTTGTCAGCCATGGACGTCGGCGGTGTGGAAATAGTGCCGCTTCCTGACAGAAAAAAACATGAGAGCGACCTCTTTACGGCATACTGTAATTTATCGCTTTGGTCTTATACAAAGATGAACGATAAGAGGTTCAGTATAGGAGAGAAGTACATGATGCTCAGACAGGCATCCGAAGTCGAAGGCAACTTTAAGATCGGCATCAGCAATGAGCAGGGATGGGCGGCCTATATCAACAAAGGCGACCTCTTCGTAAAGAGGTTCGACGTCTGTCCGGGAGCGGAGTATACCGACCGCGGCGTCAACTATGAGACGTATACCAATAAGATCATGCTCGAGATGGAATCGCTTTCACCATATCTGCAGGTCTCGCCAGGGTGCTCGGTTGAACATGCGGAGTCATGGAGCCTGACAGGCGGCGTGGGAAAAGCTCCGGCAGATGAAGCGGAGGCGGAGAAATTGGTGGAAAAATATATTTTAAAATAATTTTACAGGAGGCGGTATATGTCTTTTTTACTGGGAATCGATATCGGTACTTCAGGTACAAAAACAGTACTTTTTGATGAAAAAGGCAGCTCCATATCTTCGTCGGTGAAAGAATACCCGTTATACCAGCCGAATGCCGGATGGGCCGAACAGGATCCCGCGGACTGGTGGGACGCGGTTTGTTCCACCATCAGTGATGTGGTATCGAAGAGCGGCGTCAATCCGTCGGACATAAAAGGAATTGGTCTTTCTGGGCAGATGCACGGAGCTGTGCTTTTGGACAGAGAGTGCAAGGTCCTGCGCAAGGCAATCATCTGGTGCGACCAGAGGAGCGTCGCGGAATGCGCGCAGATAACCTCGGCTGTCGGAAGCGAAAGACTCATAAAGATAACAGCCAATCCAGCATTGACCGGTTTCACCGCGGCAAAAGTGATGTGGGTGCGCAATAATGAACCTCAGATTTTCGAGAAGATTTATAAGATACTGCTTCCAAAGGATTATATACGTTATATGCTGACGGGCGAATTTGCTTCGGAGGTTTCGGACGCCAGCGGGATGCAGATGATGGATATCCCCAACAGATGCTGGAGCGACGAGATATTGCAGAAACTGGGCATCAACAGGGATATGCTCGGCAAGCTTTATGAATCATATGAAATCACCGGACAGGTCAGCGCAAAAGTAGCCGGTATCACCGGATTGAAGGCCGGAACGCCTGTCGTCGGAGGCGCCGGAGATCAGGCGGCGGGAGCCGTGGGCAACGGAATTGTCAAGCCGGGCATTGTTTCTTCGACAATAGGGACTTCCGGCGTGGTTTTTGCCTATACCGACAAAGTCACGATAGATCCGTTAGGCAGAGTACAATCATTTTGCCATGCGGTTCCGGGCAAGTGGCATATAATGGGCGTTACATACGGAGCGGGACTTTCGCTCAAATGGTTCAGGGATAATTTCTGTATAGAAGAAAAACGTACCGCCGAGCTCATGAAGATCGACCCATACGTATTGATGGACAAAGAAGCTGAGAAGGTTCAGGCCGGCTGTGCAGGCCTTATCTATCTCCCATATCTGATGGGCGAGAGGACTCCGCATCTCGATGCCGATGCGCGCGGAGTATTCTTCGGGATATCCGCAAAACATGAGAAACAGGACTTCATACGCGCGGTCATGGAAGGTGTGGTATACAGCCTGAAAGACTGCCTTGAGATCATCAGCGGCATGGGTGTCGGGGTCACCGAGGTCAGGGCGTCGGGCGGAGGCGGGAAAAGCCCGTTGTGGCGTCAGATGCAATCAGACGTATTTGGCGCGGACA
>CAYWGM010000107.1:0-3285 GCA_964457875.1 uncultured Eubacteriales bacterium
AATTCATCATGCAGGTTTATTCGGACGTGACAAACAGGGAGATCAGGATATCCGCGTCGCCTCAGGCCCCCGCGCTGGGGTCCGCGATGTTCGGCGCCGTCGCAGCGGGCAGCGGGCGCGGCGGTTATGACAGTATTGTGGACGCCGCAAACAAAATGGCGAAGATCAAGGATAAGTATTACAAACCTATCAAAGAGAATGTAAAGATTTATGATAAATTATATGCCGAATACTCCATACTCCACGACTATTTCGGCCGAGGCGCGAACGACGTCATGAAAAGGCTGAAGGATATCCGCCTCGAAATGGCGACGGGCGCGGGAGAGAAGGCCTGATGCTTGAGGATCTGAAACAACGCGTATTTGAAGCCAATATGGATCTTGTGCGGCATGGTCTTGTGGTCCTGACATGGGGCAATGCGAGCGGTATAGACCGCGATAAAGGTTTGGTGGTGATCAAACCGAGCGGGGTGCCTTATTGCGATTTAAAGGCTAAAGATATGATAGTGGTCGATATGGAAGGCAGGAAGGTCGAAGGAGATCTGAGGGCTTCATCTGATACTCCTACTCATGTTGTGCTCTATCAGAAATTCGGAGACATCGGCGGCGTGGTCCATACCCACTCGCCATGGGCTGTCGCCTGGGCTCAGGCCGGCAGGAGCATACCTGCCCTCGGTACGACGCATGCCGACTGTTTTTATGGGGATATCCCGTGCACAAGGAACTTGAGCGACAGCGAGATCAATGGCGATTATGAAATCGAGACCGGAAATGTCATTACGCAAACTTTTGATTCGATCGATCCCGTCCATATGCCCGGCGTGCTTGTAAAAGGGCACGGTCCGTTCACTTGGGGGAAAGATTGCATGCAGGCGCTGTATAATGCCGTGGCGCTTGAAAATATCGCCATGATCGCATATCATACACTGGCACTTAATAATAACCCGGACCCGATACAAAATGCATTGCTTGATAAACATTTCCTGAGGAAACACGGCAAAAACGCATATTACGGCCAGGAAGCAAGGCAAGTTTAATACCCGGAGGTGTACATATATGGGCAAAGTAGTAATTGAAAAGGTCATCCATGAGAAATACGGCGAATGCGTAAATATCTCGAATGGTCAAGTCGTCCTCCTGGTCCCGCTCGAATTCGGGCCGAGGATCATGCAATTCAGTCTGGTCGGCGGGCGGAACGTCTTCTGCGAAGATGATACCATAAAGATGCCTGTAGGCGATAAGGAATGGAAGCTGCGCGGAGGACACAGGTTATGGCACAGTCCCGAGGTTTTCCCGCGGACATACGAACCCGATAGCCCGGTCAGGATGCGCAAGCTGAAGAATGGCATCAGGATAACGACCGAGTCCGATCCGATGACTCAAATAATAAAAGAGATGGATATATTTATCCGGCCTGATGCAAGTAATGTGGACGTGACCCACAGGATATTCAATATGGGCGTGTGGCCGATAAAACTCGGAGTATGGGCGTTGTCAGCCATGGATGTCGGCGGTGTGGAAATAGTGCCGCTTCCTGACAGAAAAAAACATGAGAGCGACCTCTTTACGGCATACTGTAATTTATCGCTTTGGTCTTATACAAAGATGAACGATAAGAGGTTCAGTATAGGAGAGAAGTACATGATGCTCAGACAGGCATCCGAAGTCGAAGGCAACTTTAAGATCGGCATCAGCAATGAGCAGGGATGGGCGGCCTATATCAACAAAGGCGACCTCTTCGTAAAGAGGTTCGACGTCTGTCCGGGAGCGGAGTATACCGACCGCGGCGTCAACTATGAGACGTATACCAATAAGATCATGCTCGAGATGGAATCGCTTTCACCATATCTGCAGGTCTCGCCAGGGTGCTCGGTTGAACATGCGGAGTCATGGAGCCTGACAGGCGGCGTGGGAAAAGCTCCGGCAGATGAAGCGGAGGCGGAGAAATTGGTGGAAAAATATATTTTAAAATAATTTTACAGGAGGCGGTATATGTCTTTTTTACTGGGAATCGATATCGGTACTTCAGGTACAAAAACAGTACTTTTTGATGAAAAAGGCAGCTCCATATCTTCATCCGTGAAAGAATACCCGTTATACCAGCCGAATGCCGGATGGGCCGAACAGGATCCTGCCGACTGGTGGGACGCGGTCTGTTCCACAATCAGTGACGTGGTATCGAAGAGCGGAGTCGATCCGTCGGATATCAAGGGGATCGGCCTTTCGGGGCAGATGCACGGAGCTGTGCTTTTGGACAAGGAGTGCAAGGTCCTGCGTAAGGCGATCATCTGGTGCGACCAGAGGAGCGTCGCCGAATGCGCGCAGATAACCTCGGCTGTCGGAAGTGAAAGACTCATAAAGATAACAGCCAATCCCGCATTGACCGGTTTCACAGCGGCAAAAGTGATGTGGGTGCGCAACAATGAACCTCAGATTTTCGAGAAGATTTTTAAGATACTGCTGCCGAAGGATTACATACGTTACATGCTGACGGGCGAATTCGCTTCGGAGGTTTCGGACGCCAGCGGGATGCAGATGATGGATATCCCAAACAGATGCTGGAGCGACGAGATATTGCAGAAACTGGGCATCAGCAGGGATATGCTCGGCAAGCTTTATGAATCATATGAGGTCACCGGACAGGTCAGCGCAAAAGTGGCCGGTATCACCGGATTGAAGGCCGGAACGCCTGTCGTCGGAGGCGCAGGAGACCAGGCAGCGGGAGCCGTGGGCAACGGTATTGTCAAGCCGGGCATTGTCTCGTCGACAATCGGGACTTCGGGCGTGGTTTTTGCCTATACCGACAAAGTTACCATCGATCCGTTGGGCAGAGTGCAATCGTTCTGTCATGCTGTTCCGGGCAAGTGGCATATAATGGGAGTCACATACGGAGCGGGGCTTTCGCTCAAATGGTTCAGGGATAATTTCTGTATAGAAGAAAAACGTACTGCCGAACTCATGAAGATCGATCCATATGTATTGATGGACAAAGAAGCTGAGAAGGTTCAGGCCGGCTGTGCGGGCCTTATCTATCTCCCGTATCTGATGGGCGAGAGGACTCCGCATCTCGATGCCGACGCGCGCGGAGTATTCTTCGGGATATCCGCAAAACATGAGAAGCAGGACTTCATACGCGCGGTCATGGAAGGTGTTGTATACAGCCTGAAAGACTGCCTTGAGATCATCAGCGGCATGGGCGTTGATATCAATGAGGTCAGGGCGTCGGGCGGCGGCGGGAAAAGCCCGTTGTGGCGTCAGATGCAATCAGACGTATTTGGCGCGGACA
>CAYWGM010000108.1:0-3264 GCA_964457875.1 uncultured Eubacteriales bacterium
ATGAAAATAAAAAATACTGAGGAGGCGACCAACATCAAGATCTTAAAAAGGGACAGAGTATATTCGTCGAATAGCAGGTTAAACGAGCCTGGGATAAGCGTTTCGCCGGGAGAGGAATTTCTTGCGGAGACCGAATTGTGCACGGGCGGCTGGCTGCATTCCATAAATGACAGATATAATCCGGAGAAGGTATCCGGGAGCAATCCCACTGTGGTAGCGGAGATAAAAGGGGTCATGCCGGGCGATGTGCTTGCGGTGAAGATACTCGGGATAGAATGTGACAGGCTCGGTTATACGGGCTTCAACGGAGCGACGCATAAGCTTGCCCGCCTTATCTGCGATAAAGACTGGGGTCTTACGACAAAGACAGTCGAGATCAAAAATGGCCATGTTATTTGGGATGACAGGACCAAACTGCCTATTAATCCCATGATAGGCACGCTCGGGACAGCACCGCTCCTCGAGCCGGTCAGGAATACCTTCGGAGGCATTCACGGCGGCAATATGGACGCAAACGAGGTAAGAACGGGCAGTACGATATATCTGCAGGCTTTTGTGCCGGGAGGACTGCTGCATATCGGAGATGTGCATGCGATTCAGGGCGACGGCGAAATAAACGGCGCGGGTGGTATCGAGTGCAGAGCTGAAGTGAGGCTGTCGGTCGATATAATAAAAAAGCCGAAAGATACGAAATGGAATGATATGAAATGGGTCAGGATCGAGGATGAAAGCCATATCATGGGAGTGGCTTGCTGCTCTTCAGCTGAAGAGTCGTTTTATGCCGCGGCGGCGGAGGTGCTCAACTGGATGGTGGAAGACTACGGTTTCAGCTCATCGGACGCCTATCTCCTGATGGGGCAGGTAATGGAAGCCCGCTGTACGCAATTCGTCAACCCTACACGGACTTATATTTGCAAAATGCCCAAGAAATACCTTGGGCGAAATATCTCAGGATAGATGCAGGTATAATAAGGTATGATCATGAAAAATCCTTTAAATGTTCAGCAATTAACCGATTTTTACGAACAGCACCTGAAGGAGACTATACTGCCATTCTGGCTTGAACGCGGCATCGATACTGAAGACGGCGGATATTTCACATGCTTTGACAACGCCGGCGAAAAGCTTATCAGCCATGACAAATACACATGGTCTCAAGGCAGGATGGTATGGGTCTTATCAAGGTTGTCGTCAATTCAAAACGACATTTTCACCGCGAGTGAACGTGAGAAGTTTCTGGAACTTGCAGGCCGGGGCACGGAATTCCT
Source organism: uncultured Eubacteriales bacterium (assembly GCA_964457875.1). Lineage (GTDB taxonomy): Bacteria > Bacillota > Clostridia > Acetivibrionales > CAYWGM01 > CAYWGM01. The sequence goes on from CAYWGM010000108.1 coordinate 1,269, forward strand.
TATGAGAAATTGCCTTCTGGAAAACGGTAATTGCACGTTTATAATGGATAGAATGGGACGTCCGAAAACTTATGATAAATATGATAAAAACGGAGAGATAAATGTAGAATATGATACCAGCATCTTTGCCGACTGCTTCGTTGTCTGCGGCCTTGCAAGATATGCCCAGGTTTCGGGCGACAGACAAGCGCTGGATTTTTGCGTAAAGCTTTATAAATCTATAATCGGCAGGATCGATAGCGGCATATATAAAATGAACCCTTATCCGGTCCCGGAAGGATACAAATTCCATGGCATTCCCATGATGATATTGTATATGTCGCAGGAATTGAAAGACGTGCTGGGCAGTATCGGCACCGGCGGCGGCGACACCAGCGCCAGTGCCAACACCGCCGACAGCGGCAGCGGCGACAGCGGCAACAGAGCCGGCACAGACAGCGGCAGTACCGGAGGTTCGGATCCGGCAGGTATGGACAGCCTGCTTGACGACAGAATTAAAAAGTGTCTCGATGATATTACAGGTAACTTTATAAGGGATGATTACACACTCCTCGAAATGATCGGTACGGATAATAAAGAAAAGGACTCGTTGCTCGGCCGGTACATAAATCCCGGGCATAGCATAGAGGATATGTGGTTTGTGATCAATTCAGCCAAAAGCATGAACAGGCCTGAATTGATCGATATCGCCTGCAGGGTGGCTAAAAAGGCGGCGGATATAGGCTGGGATGAAGAATATGGCGGGTTGCTGCTTTTCGCCGATAAGGCCGGGGGCAGGCCAATGGGTAGTACGGCAGGCATCGAAGATTCGCCTATGCTGCAAAAGGTGTCGATGGATTGGGACTCGAAGTTGTGGTGGCCGCACTCCGAGGCCCTTTACACCACCCTGCTCTGTTACCGCCATACGCAAGATCAGGCGTATCTGGATCTATATTGGAAGATGCATGATTATACCTTCAGGACATTCCCCAGTCCGGATAGAAGCATCGGGGAATGGATACAGATAAGGGACAGGCGCGGCGAACCGGCCTCAAAAGTGGTTGCCTTGCCTGTTAAAGACCCTTTCCATATCGCAAGGAATATCATTTTGGTACTGGAGCTTCTTAACTGTTTTGGCGCTTCTTAATGCGATGGCTATTGCAGGCTAAACCTTTATGGTCTATACCTTTATGGCCTGAACCGCTTCAAGCTCAGGGAATTAGTGACGACCGACACCGAGCTGAACGCCATTGCCCCGCCTGCGATTATGGGGTTTAAAAGTCCCAGCGCTGCGAACGGGATACCGATTATGTTGTAAATAAAAGCCCAGAAAAGGTTTTGCCTGATTTTTCTCATGGTTCTTTTAGACAGTCTTATGGCCGCGGGTATCGCGCTCAGATCCCCGCTCATCAGCGTAATGTCGGCTGCCTCCATCGCCACGTCGGTCCCCGTGCCTATCGCCATGCCGATATCGGCGGTTGCCAGCGCGGGGGCGTCGTTTATACCGTCTCCCACCATCGCGACTACTTTATTTTTTGCTCTCAACCTGTCAACTTCTTCAGCCTTATTCTCAGGCAGCACCTCCGCCAGGACGTTTTCAATGCCGACCTGTCTGGCGATGGCGTTTGCGGTCCTCTTGTTATCGCCGGTTATCATATAGACTTCGATACCCATCTTTTTTAAATCATCTATCGCTTCTTTTGAGTTTGGCTTCAGCGTATCGGCAACCGCAATGACCGCTTCAAGCTTACCATCGATGCACATGAGCATCGCGGTCTTACCCTCGTCCTCAAGCCGGGATATGATACCCTCAACGCTGCCGATGCCGCCGCTCGCGCCGCCGACGCCGCCGCCGCTCATATCGATGCCCTGATCCTGCATAAGCTTCCTGGTACCCAAATGGATCTCCCTGCCGTCTATTTGCGCTGAGACGCCTCTGCCGGGGATCGCCTCGAACCTTGCGGCATCAGGCAGGCTGCCCAGATCGGCTTTGCCCCTTTCGTATATAGCGACGCCC
>CAYWGM010000109.1:0-3167 GCA_964457875.1 uncultured Eubacteriales bacterium
TGGGAAAAGAGTGAAGTCCTGGAAAAGCTGGATACGAAAATGACTTCGGCTTATAAATCAGTCAGCGAACTGGCAAGGAAGAAAGACCTGTATATGCGTGACGCGGCATATGTGATCGCGATCAATAGAGTGGCGGAGGCAGTCAAATCCCGCGGTTGGGTATAATAATACCATGGATTTTGAAGCCAAAGAGAGCGAATATCTTGTAGATGTCCTGAAAGAACGGGCTAAAGAGTTGAATTGCCTGTATCAGGTCGAGGAATTGCTGAGCAACCGCAGACTATCCATTGCGGAACTTTTTGAGGGCATAATACGGATAATCCCTTCCGGATGGCAATTCCCTGATGCGTGCCAGGCGAGGATCGTATATGAAAACCGGAATTATCAGAGTCCGGGATTTTTCAGTACCCCATGGACGGAAAGCGCCAATATCAGATTGGACGACAGGATTGTCGGCAAGCTTGAGGTTTGCTATACCAAGGAGGTCCCCCGGAGCGAAGAAGGGATTTTCCTTGAAAAAGAGCTAAAACTGATAAAGACCATCGCTGACCGGATAGGGCAGACAATCCTCCACCGCAATATGGAACAGATCCTTAAAGAATGGGAACTTGCTAAAAATGAGCTTTCCAAGACAAAAGACACGCACGACGAATGGATAGTCATTATCGATCTCTTGCGCAGGACAGATCATGGAATGCTGATGCATATCTGCCGAAAGATGATAAATTATTTGTTCTGGAGCGGTATCAAGGAAGCTATCGGGATATTGCAGAACATCGGCGTAAAGAACCTTGAATCCTTTGAAAGCGGAGAAATAAACTTCCCCAGTGTCAGGCAGCCTTTGGAAGACGTGATCACCATCAGTGAGAAAACTTTCAAGATAGCTTCCGAGCATTTAAGCGGTAAAGAGATTACCGTGAGACTTAAAAAGTGGATTCAGGAAGAAAAATATAATTTTCTTGTTAAAGCCGTCGATCGTATCGGCGCTTCATTATCGGAAATAATTGAAGCCATTTCGCGTTATAAAGGCATATTCAATAATCTGGATATGTCCTATTCTCCTGTGGAACGATGGCTGAAAGTGGCTTTGATACACAGGTTCCTGTCCGATGACCTCAGATTCATCGGTGTCGCCAAGCAGTATATCGAGGTTCAGGATTTTTCCAATATTGCCGACAGGATAATCTATCCGTTCAGAAGCAAAGGCAAACTTGGCGGTAAAAGCACCGGCCTGTTTCTTGCGCAGCAGGTCCTGGCCAAAATGAGCGAGCACATTCCGATGCTGGATATGGTAAAATTCCCTAAAACGTGGTATATCACCACCGATGAGCTTACCGAGTTCCTCCATTATAACGGCCTTGAAGAGTTGAAGGAACAGAAGTACAAGGAATTGTACGAGATCCGGATCGATTATGCAAATATCATCCAGCTGATGAAGAACTCAAACTTCCCTCCGGAAATAGTAAAAGGCTTGTCGCTGGCGTTGGATGATTTCGGGGAATCGCCTCTGATCGTGCGGAGTTCCAGCCTCCTTGAGGATCGGGTGGGAGCTGCTTTTTCCGGTAAATATAAAAGCTTGTTCCTGTCTAATCAGGGATCCAAGCAGGAGAGACTGGCAGCTCTTATCAATGCGATCATTGAAGTTTATGCTTCGATATTCAGTCCCGACTCGATCCAATACCGTTCCGAGCGGGGATTGCTGGATTTTTCCGAAGAGATGGGCATCATGATTCAGGAAGTTATCGGCAAGAAGGCCGGGCATTATCATTTTCCGCTTTTTGCAGGAGTTGCTTTCAGTAATAACGACTTTTGCTGGTCGCCCCGCATTAAGCGTGAAGATGGCCTGATACGCATCGTGCCCGGCTTGGGCACGCGCGCGGTGGATCGCCTGAGCGACGATTTCCCTATCATGATATCGCCTGGACAGCCCAAGCTTCAGATAAATACTACCCCTGAAGAGGCAAAATACTATTCCCCCAAAAAAATAGACGTTATCAACCTTAAAGATAATACGTTTGACACAATCGAGATTTCGGCGTTATTAAGCGAGTATGGCGATATGATTGCCAATATGCATCACGTCGTCTCTGTGTTTCAGGAAAATCATCTGGCTAAGCCATCCATGTACAGTGTCGATTATGAGAAAGACGATCTCGTTGTGACTTTTGACGGTCTTATATCAGATACTCCGACCATAAAGCTGATTGACCTGATATTAAAGACTTTGAAGGATAAACTGGGGATGCCGGTGGATATAGAATTCGCTTCGGACGGGGATGATTTCTATTTGCTCCAGTGCCGTTCCCAGAGTTACGGCGGTAATGATCAAATTTGCCCTATTCCAAAAGATATCTCGGATAAGGACATTTTGTTTTCTGCCGACAGATATATTACTAACGGATGGGTCCAGGGAATTTCATATATTGTATATGTCGACCCGGACGGCTATGAAAATCTGTATAAACTGGACGACCTTTTGAACGTCGGAAAAATCGTGGGTTTGCTGAATTCGTTGCTTCCGAGGAAGCAGTTCATATTGATGGGGCCCGGACGCTGGGGAAGCAGGGGAGATATAAGGCTCGGCGTACCGGTGACTTATGCCGATATCAATAATACCGCCGTTTTGATCGAAATCGCGCGCAAAAAGGCCAAATACGTGCCTGAACTGTCTTTCGGGACCCACTTCTTCCAGGACATGGTCGAAGCTGATATCAAATACCTTCCGCTTTATCCTGATGAGGAAGGGATTAGCTTTAATCAAATCTTTTTGACAAAAACTGAAAACATCTTAGATAAAGTGCTGCCTGATTACGAGAAATATTCTGATGTCGTAAGGGTCATTGACGTCCCGGGAGCGATGGAAGGGAAAGTGCTGGAGATATCGATGAATGCCGACCTCGGTGAGGCTGTCGGGTTTTTTACATCGCCATCTTCGGTGATGAAGGCCAAACCAAAAGATCCTGAAGAATATGGCGAGCCCAAGATAAATGAAGAGTTTTGGCGGTGGCGTTATTACATGGCAAAACGGATAGCCTCCAGGATTGACCCTGAGCGTTTCGGGGTAAAGGCGTTTTATGTATTCGGAAGCACCAACAATACTACAGCCGGGCCCGGGAGTGATATCGACCTGCTGATTCATTTTCATGGAGATGCTGAACAGCGTAAGC
>CAYWGM010000110.1:0-3071 GCA_964457875.1 uncultured Eubacteriales bacterium
TTGAATCGGGCGGCAGCAACATCATCGTGGCGTCGCCTTCCGACAGGAAGGGGCTGGACGCCATGCTGGAAAGAGTAAGACATGGATTCAGGCCTTTCACAACAACACTCGTCATAGATGAAAACGACAGGGAGGAAATCGGCAGGATAATCCCCCTGATAAAGGATTATGAATATATAGACGACAGGGCGGCCGCATATGTTTGTGAAGGTTTCACATGCAGACCGCCCGTATCGGACCCTCATGCTTTAAGGGACATCATCTGCTGAACAGTAACGGTTTAGCTATAATGGTTATCAGCTCAGCGTCGTTACCGGCAATATCATGCCGCGGCCTTGCGCGGTATGGACGAGCCGATTCTGCCTATGGCGCTCCGGACGCCGGGTATGGCCAGTATCACTATACAGATCACAAGATCCGGAAGAATATACGAGATATTGTACAGGAACGAGAATAGGAATACGTTCTGGTCCCCGGCATAACTTGCGAAAAACACGAAGCCCGATATGAAATGGCACGCGAACCTGGCCAAAGCGCCGATGACAGAGCCGAGAAATATGTTCTTTCTGAAGAGGCCCGCCAGCCCCAGCAATGCAAATGCAAGCGGATAATCAAGCAAAAACTGCGCCCAGTGCACAAAGAAGGGCTCCTGAATATACTGCAGCATACCATAACAGAGCCCTGCAATCATACCCCACCTCGGGCCTGCCATAAACGCGAAGATGAACAGCGGAAGCATGCTTGCGATGGTGATAGAACCGCCGTTCGGGAATGAAACTATCTTCATGAAAGACAGTATGAAAGACGCGGCGATGGCTATCGCGCCGTATGCTATAAGTTTCGTATTGAAAATATTGCTGCCTTTCCTGCTTATCACAAAAAACACCACAGCAAGGATCACCAATGCGAGCAGCGAACCGAGTGATTTCGGCTGCAGCAGCTTGCCTAAATACTCCTGTATAACGATTTCAAAACCTTCAAACATGAATATTTCCCCCTTATACTATTATTTGCCTTAAACATTCCGACATGTGCTTAATAATGCAAATTATTCCTTGAGCAGCAAAAAAACCCTCTCCCGCTACGGATAAAGGGTTTCCATTGATTTCAAATACATCTGCCATCCTCCCTTCGCCGGTATTGTCCGTTTCAGGTTCCATGGGTCGGGATCTGTCAATCCCCTCTCAGCCGGTGTCTTTTTCTTTTCCTACCAGCTCCCCAGTCTGAAATTCAGTTTTCAAATCAAATTGCAATTGCTAAGTATTACATAATTACTTAATTATATTAAATTTAATTTGCCATCAAGTCAATACCGAATACCGTCTGGTCTCCATGTGTCCATGTTTATGGTCAATTATTCAACTTTTGGGCAGAATAATACCAAAATATGGTTATAAGTGGATTTTTATGCAGCAAATATACTTAACTCTGTATATTAATTCATTATTCCGCCCAAATAGCGCCCATTACTTAATAAATTGTCCACCCACGTATTCTGGCTTGATTCACCTAGATGCAGTACATGCAGCCATGCGATAACCTGTACTTACCTTGTACTTACCGTGTATTTACCCTATACTTACCCTGTATTTACCCTGTACTTCATCCGGTTTCCATACTTTTGCCCCGCCAAAAGCCCCAGCACCTCAAATTTCAACACAAACCCGCGAATAGTGGCGTAAGCGGCGTTGCCGAAATCACGCTCCAGTTTCTTGGTAGAGAATTCATCAGTACCATATGCGGAGAGCACAAAGTGCCAGAGGTCTTTCTCTTTTTCGGTGACCTTGCCGGCGTCCAGCGCCCTTTGAAAAGCATCAATTGTTTTAGGCTGGGGTACGGAATCCGCTATCTTGTTATAGACATTCTCGACGAAATAAACAAGGAACGGCGTCACATCCGTCATGCCGCTGATCTTTGCGTTCTGCTTTATCAAGGTGTAGCTTTTATAGTAATCCTTCCTGCTTTTTTGCACATAGCTGGAAAATGGGATGAACAAAGCTGCTGAGTACCCCTGCCTTACCAGATACCACAAATGGATGAGCCGCGCCATCCGGCCGTTGCCGTCGAAGTACGGGTGAAGATAGGCGATATAGAAATGTATGACCGCCGCTTTGAGCAGATCATTTATCCTACTCTCTTCATTGATGAATTCAATCAATCCGGCCATGTACCCGGCCAGCTTCTGGTGCGGCAGCCCTGTGTGTTCCAACTCCTGCCCGACAATATACACGTCGTCATGCCGGTAATAGTTACCTGAAAGCAATTTATCATTGCCTTGCAAAAAGTTGCCGATGGCAAGCTCATAAAGCTTATGGATATTCTGCTCGCTGATTTTGTTTTGCGGATCGCTTATGAACTCCAATCCTTTTTTCATGCCGTAAATTCGGACTTCACTGTCATCGGAAGGGGCGTAACCTTTCAGGATCTTACGGACGCTTTCCCTTGAAAAATCTATATCTTCAATAGTAAGAGTAGAAGAGATCTCATCTTCCATTGCATTGAGGCCGTATTTATCCCCTCCGCTGCGGAGTGCCAGCAGAAGTTTAACCGACGACATTCGTACCTGAGCCGCGTTTTCCAGATATACGAGCTCTTCGCCGGCAAAACCCGGCAAGGAGATGGTTTTATATGCGCTCAATTTCAACAATCCAAAAAACTCCGGCATGTCTGCATCCGGATATTTGTATTTAAGCTTTTTGAAATCTGTGATGTTCTTATCTGAAAGCATCTTGGCATAAAGAGCGGCATCCATACTCAGCATTCCTCCGATAGTCATTGGTATCAATTAGTATCAGTATAGCATAATAAAAATCAGCAAACAACTATCACTGATACCTAATTTTCATATATGCTGGTATAACCGTACATGTAATGCACATGACCGTCGTTGAGCATTGTGATGCCCTGATAATAATGTGTGTGTCCGCCGCCGGTCCTTATATCCGGAGATGTATACAGGCAATACCAGTGTGTATGCCCGTCGTTAAATGCTGTTTCGCCGGACATTAAGTGTATATGGCCTCGGATATCAGGATTTATGCTCGTCATCCCCGAATAACGGTGTGTGTGTC
>CAYWGM010000111.1:0-3061 GCA_964457875.1 uncultured Eubacteriales bacterium
AGACTTAAGCGGCTTGCCGCTAAGGATGGTCTCGACTTCTTCAAAACCGGCCGGGAATGCGTAGTTGTAACGGGCCGGCAGGGCGAAGACATACCGCGAATTGCGCCCTAGTTCGCTCGGTGGGATCGGGGCCGGACCTATATGGAATTTATCTTTCTGTAATGAATTCCACTGGTCGGTTGTCAACACCATGATGGGGATATCCTGACGCGGGACCTGCGATGTCCACAGCGGATGCCGGATATTGAGCACCGGCCCGGTCGCGATGATCTTGCCGTTATCCGCATCCTTCAACGAAAGCCCTTCCCATTCATAGGTCACTATTTTATAGCCTTTCCAGCTCACAGGCAACGTGAAATCAAAGCCGTATTGAGCGTTATCGTATACGATCGAGTTGACTTCCTTCGAGTTGACTTCCTCGTAAGCGCCAAGCGTGACATCGGTGATGACCCAGCGACCGTCCGTCTTCTCCACAACAAGGGTGATCGGGCGTTTTGCGGCAGCACCGCCGCTCCCGACTTCAACGCTTGTTATTTCGATTATCTCGCCTTTTGCCTCATACGCATCACGCGCATCATCGGACATCTTCTGATCCGATATCTTCTGAATGGATTGAATTTCTATACGGTCAGGCCATGGGCTTGAGGTCAGCCTGCCCGGCGCATTCAGCGGGTCGGCAAGCCATTTGCCGATCAGCTCCTTAGTCACCAGATCGCCATAGTTCTCCCGCATGCTCTTCTCCAGTCTGTCTTTAGACGCCAGGAGCGGTACTGATCTGAGCCTGCTGCCGAAAGCCTTGACTACGTCTGCAACCGCTGCGACTGCCGCATCTTCGTCTGCGATAGCCGTTCCTTCATCTGCAGGTGGCGCAGGCGACGTCCCCATATCAGAAGTCCCCGTCTTTCCATCCTCGGCGGCCTTAGTCAGGCTGCTACAGGAACCGAGCAGTACCGCACCGCATAAAACCAACGCCATCAGCGCTGCCGAAATAAATATGTTGAATTTTGATTTCTTATTATATTTCATGATCGATACCAACCTTTCTTTGATAGTTTCCTTTTGCTCACTCATTGTAGCCTGTAATATCCCTACAGGATATTTATGCATAAAAACGACAGATATCAACGTATCTCCATATGCCTGTTTGTCAGCGGAGCTGAGGTTTCTGATTACTTCCTCGTCGCAGGACAATTCGCATGCCCGGTTTATCTCCCTTCTGACAAAATACATCAAAGGATTGAACCAGTGGACCGATGCGGCAATCATCATCAGCCATTTCGCGGCTATATCCAGACGCTTGAAATGCGTCGCCTCATGAAGCAGGATTTATTTAAGCTGCTTTTCATCAAACTTGATATCCGGGATAAAGATATACGGTTTGAAAATCCCGATGAGCATCGGGGAAGAAGCCAGGCTGCTGCGCATTAGCCTGATGTTGCCATACCCGAGATTTTTGGCACTTCCTGAGTACAACCGGTCAATCAGATTTTGGGTGGTATATTCGTTGTATTCCTCTTCACACACAAAGTGCGCAAGCGTTAGCAAATATTAACAGTAACTTTTTCCGTGTAATGATGGTAAAATGGTAATATGGTAAAGCATCAAAAATCCAAATCCCACAGATTAAAAAAATGGCTTCTTGGTTTTTGTTTATTTCTGGCTGCTATCATAATATCGGCTAATATTGCTAATAATACCGCTTATATCGCATGTGGCCTTGACAGTGTCAATATGCCTGTTATCGGAACCCCAACGCCCACCGTTACACTTGCCACTGTAGTTTTTGTATCGCCTACTGCCGCACCCACGGTTGCTTTAACTATTGCACCTTTCGCCATGCTTGCACCTACGCCCGTACCTTCGCCCGTACCTTCGCCCGTACCTTCGCTTACACCTACTTCCGCACCTACACCCGCCATTGCCACCGCTAAGTCCCCACCTGCGTCTGTCACGCCTAAGCCCATACGCGCCACGCCCACACCCGCGCCTGCCGCCAAAAATCCGACAGGTACGGTCGCAGTCAATGAATTGAATATGCGCTCCGGTCCGGGCACGGTATTTAAAATCGTAAAGTGTCTGGTAAAAGAGGATAGGCTTGAGATACTGGAACAAAACGGGGATTGGTATATGGTCACAACCCTTGATGGTAAAACCGGCTGGGTTTATAAATCCTATGTATCACTCGATAAACCTGACATCCAAATCAAGTCATCAAGAAGCGGCAGCAGGACATCCGAGCTGATTGAATATGCAAAACGTTTCCTTGGCGTGAAGTATTCCTGGAGCGGTATTACTCCGGACGGTTTTGACTGTTCCGGCTTCACAAGCTATATTTTCAGGAAATTCCAGATAGTGCTCCCGCATTCCTCGGCTCTTCAAGCCAAGGGCGGCCTACCGGTGGCAAGGGCCGACCTGAGGTGTGGCGATCTCGTATTCTTTGACACAAATGGCGGACTCGATAAAATAAACCACGTCGGTATATATATGGGTGACGGCAGATTCATACATGCCTCTTCCTCACATAAGAAGGTGATCATCTCCGATATGAAAAGTTATTCCATCGGCGCATATATAACTGCCAGGAGATATCTCGATTAATGCAGGCTGTTCCTGCTTATTGATTCTGCGAGTTCGTTCAAATACACCCAGCGTTCCATTGCCTTATTCAGTTGTGCTTCAAGATCTTCCTGCATTGACAATAGCTTTTGTAACCGTTCATAATCACTCGCTGCATCGGTTATGCCCTTATTCACTTCAGCTAACTCCTTTTCCAGATCAGATATTATCTCATCGATCCGCTCATACTCTTTTTGCTCTTTGAATGTGAACTTAAGAGGCCTGTCCGTTTTACCTTTATCCGTTTTAGCCTTATCCGTTTTAACTTTAATGATGCTATCCGTTGATACTGTTCTCTCCTGTACTGTTTTCTCCACCTGAAAGCTTGGAAACAGGTGTCCATTGCACATTTGGAGGAAATAAGAATCTTTCCAGCATCTGGGAAGCGTTCTCACCTTTGCTCCTGATATAATCGATGACCCTAATATCTTTATTATCTTTATCC
>CAYWGM010000112.1:0-2994 GCA_964457875.1 uncultured Eubacteriales bacterium
TAATAGCGAGCTTCTCGGCGCCTATGGTAATTTTGTCAACCGCAGTCTTGTTTTCATCCAAAAATACTTCGACGGCAGGATACCAGAAGCGCAATACAGATGCTCACCAGCCTTCAGGCAATCACTCGAATCGCTCTATCCTGAGGTCGGAAGACTCATCGAGCAGGGCAGCCTGAAAGAAGCGTTGGATACGGTATTTGCATTGATCCGCATGGCAAACAAATACTTCGACGAGGAACAGCCCTGGATAACGATAAAAAATGACAGCAGTGAAATCGGAGGCCTCGAAAAGTGCAGACAAACCCTAAGTACCTGTATCCAAATCATTGCGAATCTTTCAATCCTGCTGGAACCGTTCCTTCCTTTTTCTTCAGCCAAGGTCCGGAATATGCTCGCAATAAAAGCTGTACGCTGGCAATACGTCGAAGTCCCGACAGGCCTGAAAATCGGATCAGAAACAGGACCGGTTGAATTACTCTTTAAAAGGATCGACAAGAAGGTCATTGCCGAGGAAGAATCATGGCTGAAAGGAGGCCAAAATCAGTAGAAGCAGTAACTATGAGTTTCCCCCTTGGTGGATTATGTCATAGGAACACATTTTAAATAATCATCATCGTTTAACAGTAAACATTTCCATTTTCCATCACTATATACGAATTGGTTTATGGCGCATCTTATACTTTTATATTCTGGTGTAGAAGAATTTTGAGTTTCATTGAGGTATTCTATAAACCGCCTTATAACCCCTTCGTGAGTAACAATCAATAGATTTTTTCCGTCATTAAGTTTAGCGATTTCAGTTATAGCGTCAACAATTCTGTTTCCCAATTCAGCAAGAGACTCATAACTGATATCCCACGGGAGTAAAGGGTATTCTCCTGTATCTTTCACATTCCAACGACTTTCCCTTAACTTAGCATCTTTTTGTATGAGGATGCCTGCAATCTTTGATAAGGGTTCAGCAGTTTCATATGCCCTTCTTAAATCGCTTGAATATATCATGTCGAAACTCTCATATTTCAGTCTGTTTGCAAGCATTTCAGCCATCTTTTCCCCATATTCATTCAATGGCGTATCAATATGACCTTGTGTCTTACCTTCCAAATTCCATTGAGTAACGGCATGAGTTACAACTGTGATACGTGTACTCAATCTTATTCCCCCTATATCCAACATTATATAGCAGACAGTATACAAGAGAGACTATCATTCATCCCGATTTTTTGTGTGCAATATAATCGATATCACGCTCCTTTATCTCATGATTTTCGATAACAAGCAGCTTATCGGCAACGGCGCTCACAAATCCGATATCATGTGAGACAAACAATATGGTCCCCTCATATTCACGGAGCACTTCCTGCAAGGCCTCTATGGACATCATATCAAGATAATTGGTCGGTTCGTCGAGCATCAGGACATTGGCATCAGAGACGAAGAGTTTTGCAAAAGAGACCTTTATACGTTCCCCGCCGCTCAAAACGCCGACATTCTTATACACGTCATCTCCCGAAATAAGCAATCTACCGAGGATAGTCCTAACTACAGTCTGCGTCTGCACACTGCTCATCATCACATTCTCCAGCACGGACCTGCCGTGGTCCAGATTCTCAAATCCTTGATAGAAGTAGCCGGTCCTGGCTTTGGGAACGATGCGGATATTTACGGCTTGGCTGCAGCCGTTCCCATCCCCATTGCCATCGGTATGGTCATTACAGTCGGTCTGATCATTACAGTCGGTCCGATTTCTGGCAATCAGGTTGAGCAGCGTTGTCTTGCCTGAACCGTTCTCACCCCACAACGCGGTTTTCATACCGTTACAGACTCTGAAAGATGCATTGTCGAATATCGTCCTGTTGCCATAACTGAAGCTGAGGCTCTCAGCAGAAATGACGATTTTATTTTGAGGCGGATCCGTCATGGAGAAATCAAGCCTGATCTTCGGCAACTCCCTCGGCTTTTGCTTTACTTCAAGCCTTTGGAGGCGCGACTTCAGTTGATTAGCAGCATCATCTACCTTCTCCCTCTTTTCATTCGCACTGCGCTTATGAAGTCTCGCTTCTGAATTCCCCATCCTTTTAGGCGCTTTTCTTATAGACCTGGATTTGTTTCGCCGATCTATGATAGCTTCTTTTAGTTTCAATCTTTCTGAAACATATTCCTCATATTCCTGTGCCATTCGCTGAAGTTCCAATTCGCTCCGCTCTTTGTAAAAGGAGTAATTACCATCGTAGGTCTTCAATCTGCCGTCTTTGACCTCGATGATCTTGTTGCAAAGGCTATCCAGCAAATACCTGTCATGGCTGATGAGCAGCAACGAGTCTGCCATTTGAAGCTTCTGTCTCAAAAGCCCGATGCCCTTATAATCCAGGTTGGCGGTCGGTTCATCGGCGAACACCAGCAGGTGCTCATTGCTGAATGCATTGGCTATCTTGATCCTCGTTATTTCTCCGCCGCTTAAAGTCTTCTGGGGAAATTGCGCCTCCTGGTTTATCGATTGTGAAAGGTTGAACTCCTTATCGAATTGACGGATATATGCGATATCGCAATGCTGCTTAACAAAGCCTTCATCGGGCTCGACATCCCCTGAAAGAATATTCATCAAAGTGGTCTTGCCCGAACCGTTTTGCCCTACTATGCCAATTTTATCGCCCGAGTAAATCTTCAGACTATCAAATTCTATAATCAATCTGTCGCTATAATACTTCTTTATGTTCCCAGCTTCCATAATAAGCATAAAAAATCTCTCCCTCCACCCCGAAAGGTGTACCGGAAAGATTTATCGAACGTACGCCATTGATACTTGCAAAAATGATAGCTATGCAATACAGATGTTGTCTTAATGGCTGCTACAGGCTTTTGCGGCCTGCCGACGGTTCAATAATAGGCCAATCCGGCACGATTTGGGGATAACGCATACAAAAGTGCGCTCATGAACACGAAATGCCCTTATCATTTAACTTGCCGAATTAGCGTATTCCCATCAGCGGATAC
>CAYWGM010000113.1:0-2971 GCA_964457875.1 uncultured Eubacteriales bacterium
AAAAGGGGTTCCCCCGGCTTTCCAAAGGTTCTACAAGTTCACCAAGGATATGGCCATGAAATTCTGCCGGCATCTGCAGAAAGACCGTTCTGACGAGCTGGTGGACGCCGTGATCAAGGAGATGAAAAATGTCTGACCGGGACACCGAAGATAAGATAGTTTTTATCCTTCGCAAGCACTTCATGAAATACTCGGACGAAGTGCTCCAAAAATATAAGAACCAGATCGATGCCACGGTAAAATGGTATATCAACAATCTTCCAAGCGCCGTGGCTGCAAGAGAAGCCGAAGACCTCACCTCAGAGGCGAAAATGGCCTTTGTGGACGCTTTAAAAAGCTGGGACCCGCGCAAAGGGGACCTTTGGCCGTATGTCAGCATCAGGCTCAAAGGCTCGATGCAGGATTATTTGCGCAAAAGAGGCACGGACCCTGTCACGGGCATATACGAATGGGTAACACAGGCGGCGAACGTATATCTCGCCTTCAACAAAGAGGTCGCGGTAACAGAGACCACAGAACTGGCCACTCAAATAGACAGCGCGATGAAAGATCTTGACGAGAATGAACGTAAAGTGATCATAGGATATTATCAGGATGACAAAACATTCAAAGAGATCGGCCGCGATATAGGGCTTTCCGAATCCCAGACCAGCAGGATATGCAAGACCGCCACGCAAAAACTCAAAAAACTGCTTTTTAAAGAATAGCCATCCGTAGTTATCTGATATCCGAGTAGATCATCCTCACGCTGCTTATCTGTTTGTTGGGATTTTCCGCGTTGTCCATGTACTTCTGTATTGTCGGCATGACCAGATTAAGCGCCAACACCAGAAAAAACATAAAAACTATATATCTGCCCATAGATACCTTTCTGTCGTATTATAGCTGTCAAACGTCAATACTTCTACATATATCTATCGTAATTCAATGGCAGCGACTTGCATATATGCTTAATGCACAGAACTTGAGAAATAGCAATGATCCCGATTTTTGTTGTAGAATAGTAGTATCTGATGACAGATCTTGTCAATTAAGATGCGGGCGTAGTTCAGCGGTAGAATGTCTGCTTCCCAAGCAGAAGGTCGTGAGTTCGAATCTCATCGCCCGCTTGTTAAATGCGCGTTTAGCTCAGTTGGTTAGAGTACTTGCTTGACAGGCAAGGGGTCACTGGTTCGAACCCAGTAACGCGCACCATTCTTCTCAGGGGCGACGTACCCAAGTGGTAAGGGAGCGGTCTGCAAAACCGTTATTCGCCAGTTCGAATCTGGCCGTCGCCTTTTTACATATTATTGAAACTCCCCCCATTATTATTCGATAAATAAACAAGACACGCCATGCCAAATATCACAGCAACACGCCTGCCGGCAGCAAGACGAACATCCACCGGGATCAGGACCTTCAGAGATCCTGGCGCGGTTGAGCCTTTGTATGACAGGATGCTGCGGATCGGTTATTTCGAAATTCCGGAAGCCCGGTCTTTAAGCGATGCTTTGAGATCTTTACGCGGGGATAATAATGCTCCCGGAAGTTCCGCAAGATTTTATTCTCCAGCCGAGAATGTCATCAGCCAATTGAGCCTTCCTGCAGTCAGCACTTATCCGGTAGAATTCTCGCTTACCAGGCTCAGAAACAGTGAAGAATGGATCTTAAGGAAGGGGTCCAGGAATGAAGTGCTGTTCTGGCCGTCACGCAGGCATGATCATATAGGTGTATTTGACCTGGCGCTGCATAATCACGACGAAGACTGGGCCCTGCCCTCTCCCACCGACCTAAAGACCATGGTTTATACGCGAAACCTAGGCATAAGATATGCGCTCATAGGGCAAAAAGGACTTACGGCTTACACGGGACTGCCATCGCTCAACTCAACCGGGTTTTATAGATTTCTAAAGGAAGAAACCGCACATCCCGCTGCGGAAGCCAATAATTGTGGGCCCCTGGAAGTTAAAAGGCGGCTGATAGACAAAATGCTTCTCTTTGGATGGATCGGGATAGAGCACATTCATTATTCCGACACGGAAAAAATTAGACATATTTTTGATCAGGAATAGGGATCTAGCTCAACTCATCCTTTATTCAGCTCTTCCACCGTCATCTTCGCCACGGCATAAGTGTCCGGATCAAGCAATGAAGCAAGATTCATCGGAAGAGAGTATACAGGCTTCCCCCAAAAACGGGGTTTTGATAAAACGATCTTGACAAACTTCAGCTCTCCCCTATCCATTGCGGTCAGCGTAGGTTCATCAAAGCTGTCAACATCAGCTATACG
This sequence comes from uncultured Eubacteriales bacterium, assembly GCA_964457875.1. Classification (GTDB taxonomy): domain Bacteria; phylum Bacillota; class Clostridia; order Acetivibrionales; family CAYWGM01; genus CAYWGM01. The sequence goes on from CAYWGM010000113.1 coordinate 2,270, forward strand.
AACTATTCTGCCGTCAGGTTGAACGATAAGCGGAATAGTAGATGTTCTCCCTGCTTTACAGCTGGATCCAACATGATCCAACAGCATTTTCCTGTTATGCTCCACCACATAAGTTCTGTTCACCCGTTCTATCGTTCTCAAAATGATATCCCGTATATTTTCCGGCATATTGGAAGGAAGTGTGCAGAAAAACCTGGGTTGTCCAGGTTTTCTGCTGACAGACACTTCTGATATCTCTATCTTGTACAAAAGTCCCTGCATCAGCATCTCTGTAAGTTCATAGGAAAGGTGCCGCTCGTTGCCGAAAGCGACCAGGGTCCCGTCCTGCGCCGCGAATGCATTTGTTTCCACATCGGATCTGTCCAGGGCAACTATTGTTTCATCTGCCGTACCTCTGTCGTAGAGCCCTCCCCTGTTAAAAAGCTCGGCATTTGTCCTTACTATCTCATCAGCCGGTCTTTTTGGCCCCTGAGGCAGAGGATCTTTGTGCACATAGAACTCTATCGGAAGCCTGCCGGTCGTTGCATGAGAGGCGCCTGACGCGTCCAAGAAATGCAGTTCTCCGTAATGCAGCAAAGCATATCCTACCGGGTCCAAAGCTCCGAATATCACATGATGATTCCGGGCTATTTCCCGATGCCAGCTCCGGTTTTTCGGTTTCGTGTGTGCTACAAGCAAAGCGGCATCCGGCTGGTCCATATC
>CAYWGM010000114.1:0-2928 GCA_964457875.1 uncultured Eubacteriales bacterium
CAAAAAGGAAGGTGTATCGTATACATACAAGGGATTTGACGGATACGCGCCGATATTCGCATATCTTGGTGAAGAAGGATATCTGGTGGATACGGAACTGAGGGAGGGTGCAACACACTGCCAGAGCGACACGGAGAAGTTCCTTAAGGAAGCGATACTTGCGGCAAAGAAACTGACAGCGCAGCATATCCTCGTCAGGCTTGACGCCGGGAACGACTGCTTTGACAACCTCAAGGTCTGCTATGCGGAAGAGACCACCAGCGACTTCATAGTAAAGCGTAATCTTCGCAAGGAAAGCCTGGATTTTTGGCGCGATATCGCGGAAAATGGCAGGGACGTAAGCTGCGAACAACCTCGGGAGGGCAAGAAGGTATATACCGGGAGCGTATACTGGCAGATACCGCAATTGGAACGGAGACAGCGCATAGTGTATAAAGTCGTGGAAAGGACAATCAGATCGGACGGGCAGATGATGCTAGTGCCGGAGGTGGAAGTACAGACTTGGTGGACGTCGCTCGACGCGGGCGAAAAGGAGATTATCAGGCTGTATGAGGCACACGGGACATGCGAGCAATTCCACAGCGAGCTGAAGACGGATATGGATCTCGAGAGGTTGCCTTCAGGGAAGTTTGCGACAAACGGACTGGTACTGGAACTGGCCGTTCTGGCTTACAACATTCTCAGGGTCATGGGGCAGGAAAGCCTGAAGAAGGATGATGTAGCGATAAAAAGAGGCGTAAAGCGCAGGAGGATCAGGACAGTTATTCAGAACTTGATCAGCCTGGCATCACATGTGGTGAAACACGCACGAAAAGTGTATCTCAATCTTGGGAGAAGCAATATATGGCGATTTGCATTCAAACGTATTTATGAGCAATTTACATAGATAAAACAGCTGAATTTACTGTGTTTTAAGGTTTCTGAATGGGCTTAGGAATGAAGACAGCGGCAGCATACAATAAAAGCCGTGAATCATGCCATATTATGGTGTATAATTTGGAATGAAAGACTTTAAGAGCATTCCTGTAGTAAGAAATAATGGACTTTGAAAAATGAGACGCCAAGCAATAAAATAGTTTGTGTGCTGATCCAGAGAGAAAGGCACAAAACTAAAATATTGGAGGCGTCACATATGAAGCGTACACAAAACGAGAAGATTTTGCAAATCAAACCTGAGACATTGGTGGTCGGGATTGACATAGGGAAAGAGACACACTATGCCAGGGCTATTGATTTCAGAGGGATGGAACTGGCAAGGCTCCTGCGGTTCAGCAACGGCAGACAAGGCTATGGAATGCTTGAGGACTGGATGCAGGCAGTAATGCGGGAGCATGGGAAAACCGAGGCGATCGTGGGTTTCGAGCCTACAGGGCACTACTGGTTCACGCTGGGGGATCATCTTCGAAGGAAAGGGCACCGGCTGGGGATTGTCAATCCCTTTCACGTGAAGTGTACGAAGGAACTGGATGATAACAGCCCTACAAAGAACGACCGGAAGGATCCGAAGACCATCGCGATGCTGGTGAAGGATGGCAGGTACAGGGAGGTGTACATACCGGAAGACCTGTATCAGGAGCTTCGGGAGGCTGTATCGGAGAGGGAGCGGCTGCTTGATCAGCTGATCGTTTTGAGTAACCAGGTCCTCCGATGGCTGGATATCAGATTTCCGGAGTTCAGCGGGGTGTTCAAGGATTGGAGCCGGGATGCGGCGCGGCTAACCCTGAGACATCATCCGACGCCTGGGAAAGTGGTTGCGGCCGGAGTTCCGGGTCTGATGGCGGCATGGCGGACAGAGATGAGGAAACCGAGCCGGAAAAAGGCGGAAAGACTGGTTAAGGCAGCGGCGGAGTCCATCGGGAGAACCGCCGGCTCGGAGGCAGCGGAAGCCGCTTTGCAGAATATGTTGACGCAATATGAGATGATAGAGCGTCAAAAGCAGGATATCGAAGGGCTTATGCAGGAATTGATGCTGAGGGCGCCCAATGCGTCGAAGCTTGCAGAAATCAAAGGGATAGGGATGGTGACGGCGGCGATCATCGTCAGTGAGATCGGAGACATCCGCAGGTTCCATGATCCGCGGCAGATTCAGAAAATGGCGGGCTTGAGCCTGAGAGAGAACAGTTCCGGCAAGCACAAGGGGAAGACGACCATCAGCAAGCGAGGACGGAAACGGCTTCGCGAAGGGTTGTTCCGGGCAATGATCACGATGCTGGCCACGAATCAGGAATTCCGTGCAATTCACAGGAGGAACCTGACGAGGGAAAAGAACCCGCTGAATAAGATGGAGTCGGTCATAGCCCTTTGCGGGAAGCTGATCAGAGTGATATTTGCGATACTGACCAAAGGAAGCGACTACGACGCAAAGAGGATGATGGACGATATGAGCAGGTCGATGAAGGCGGCGTGATTGCCTGAGACATGCAGGAAAGCGTGTGCATGATAAACCCTGACAGCCGCAGCAGGAGGGATCAGGCACAGCTATGGAAGCAACGGAAGAACAGTGACTTGCACATTGAAAAGGACGAGCCGGGGCAGTCAAGTTGAATTTTACCTTAAGGGCATAGACCCAGCTTTGGAGCATGATTGACGTTCCACCTCCAGGATAGGCAGGACGAAGGAATTAGGCACATTCGATGCCGGAAGACATGGGAGGTTCGCTGCTTGGAGTTGAAGTGGGATCCCGATGGCCAGGATAAAGAAAACATACGCGGTTTGATTTCTTCTGCCGGGAAACACAAAACTACCAACTGATATGCTATATCCGAGGAAAAGGCTCGACTGGATCAAAACGAAAAACTATGAGAAACGAAGATATTTGAAGATAACGGGAGTTTATTAAGGGAGGATTTTCCATGCCGATGGTAAAGATCAACATGATCGAGGGAAGGACAAAAGACGAAAAGTACAAAATCGCAGAAGTTGTTCATG
>CAYWGM010000115.1:0-2923 GCA_964457875.1 uncultured Eubacteriales bacterium
CCAGTCCTGCATACGCTTTCCGATATATTCAGGTTCCCATCTTACCTTTTGGGCAGCTTCAATCAGCTTCGGCCTTATCTCATCCGTTTTGATATACCATTCCTTGACGAGCCGGAATAATACTTCTGTTTTGCATCTCCAGCATACGGGATATTTATGGACATACCTTAGAGTCTGGAATAATTTGCCTTGCTGAGATAATTTGTCAAAAATAATCTCGTTTGATTTTGCAGCTTCAAAGCCTGAAAGGAAATCATAGCCGTCGTCAAACACTCCGGATTCGTTAATGGGACAAATTTCTGGCAGACTAAATGCAGTGCCAAGCTCAAAATCTTCAGCGCCGCATCCAGGTGCTATATGGACTATTCCGCATCCTTCATCGGCAGATACTTCAGTCCATGGGATGATTTTATGCTCAATTTCTTTCTGGATCGTAAGCCAAGGGAAAAAGGTCTCATAATGTAAGCCTGCAAGCTCAATGCCCTTGAAGATACGGATAATGTTTTTTGCTCCGTTCAGTGTTTTCAGTGTTTTCAATGTATTCACTGCGGCTATCACCGGGCGTTTATTATCATTACAATCAACCAGGGCGTATTCGATTTCCGGATTGATTGCGAGAGCCACGTTGGCTGAAAGGGTCCAGGGTGTTGTCGTCCAAACAAGAACATCCCATTCCTTCTCTATTACGGGAAGCCGTGCAAATACCGCCGTATGCTCAATGTCCTTATATGACCCTGACATTTCATGCTCAGATAAGGATGTCCCGCATCTGGGACACCATGGTATCGGCTTATTTGACTGCGATATCCAATTATTTTTATGGCATGTTTTCAAAAAATGCCAAATCCCGGTTATATTTTCATCTGTATGGGTAAAGTATGAGTTATTCCAATCCATCCATTGTCCAAGTCGTTTTGATTGCTCTGTAATGACGCTCGAAAATTTGTGTATACGTTCGACACACTTTTTGGTAAAACTCTCAGTTCCATAATTAATAATATCTTTTTTGTCTTTGAATCCAAGCTCCTTTTCCACTTCAACTTCCACCCATAAGCCTTGCGTATCAAAACCGTTTCTATAATGGCATGAAAATCCATTCATAGCTTTATAACGCAGGAAGATATCCTTGATGCTCCGTCCCCACGCATGGTGGATGCCCATAGGATTATTGGCTGTTATCGGGCCGTCGAGGAAACGAAACGGGGCATTGGTTCTATTCTTTTCGACTAGTTTTTTGAAGCAATTATTTTTCCCCCAGAATTTTAGAATCTCGTGCTCCATTTCTATGAAATCCGGTTTTTGGGTTTGGCTGTTGCTTTGCATAAAATATCCCTCCTGATAGTTTTCGCCTCGTTTTGATTTTATTGCTGCTGGTATTCCTTTTAATAATGGAGGTATGGCTGGGAGCGGGAAAATAAAAAAGCTCTTGCCCCCGTAAATAGGACAAAAGCTAAAAGCTTGAGTTGAACCACCCATTACGACATACCAACATATGCGTTCCTTTTAACGGTGGAAAACCGTCAGGACCTACTTTAACATTTCAGCCTGAAACTCGAGCGTGATCTTCATAAAATCTTCATCGTACCGGGCTTACACTCTCCCCGACTCGCTGCAACTTTCAAGAGATTACTAATGTCGCTGTCATCGTTTTAATATTTAATTATTATTAATATATACGCAACGTCCAATATATGCAATACAGAATCATAATATTTCTTTTGAATGCGCATAAATGTTTCATCCGTCATACGATAAATCAGATGCGACAAATCAGAATGATAATTGAAATTGCATCAGGAGTGGTATGAAATGGATGAGACAGTCGGCAGAGGTTACAGGCAGAGGCCGAGGGTGCCGGCATCGTGCCCGCCCGGATTCTTGGGCAGATATACCGTATCGCCCGGCGATACTATGTTCATGCTTTCACAGATATTCAGAGCAAGGCTTGAAGCGCTTGCTGTGAATAACCCGCATATAACCGACTCCAATCTGATTTTCCCCGGTGATGTGCTATGTGTCCCGAGCCAGGTTTCTATCCCATGTTGTGTTGTGCTTCAAAAGCAGGGACGCGTCCCGTTCGGCACGGGAGGTGTGGCATTCGCCAATTTCGGGCCGAGGGGCGGCCAATCGGTGAGCGTCATGGCAACGTTGCCTCCGCCGTCTTTCTTCGGCAATTTTCAAATATATACTGCGACTGTGTTCATAAGAGATATCGGTGGATTCGGCAACCAATTGTTCCCGACGCCAGAAGATCCGCCGACATGGGCGACAAGGATAGACCTTCCCACCGCCGCCGCCTTGCTGCCTGATTCGCAGGTCGTGGTCAGACCTTCGAATGCAGTCACGGGAATAGACGGTCCGGTATTGCTGTTTGGCACGCTACGGTCATGTGCGCTCTGCGGCGCAACTTAAACTTAGGTTACAGACAGCTCAGGAAATTTGAAATCGCCCGGATCGCAGGATAATCCCCTTACGAATAACGGGTCTGTTTCGTATTCCTGCATAGTGAAGCTTATATCCGGCCAATATGGCATAAATCCGAATTCTATTCTGTTTGCATTGTTAAATGGAAGTAAGCTTGCTAATTCATCGAAATTGACGTCCCTGAGTGAAAAAATCCCGATAAGTTTTAAGGTAGTCACGTTCTGTTTTGCGATAACCAGAGTTTTAATCTCAGGTAGCTCATAAATGCAATCTTTAAGATAACCGCAATATATATGGAACATATTTATGCTGGCAGTGTTCAGACAATCAAGCCTTTGCGAGAAATTGACACGTTTATATATGTAATCCAATACCTTTGGGTCATCGTACCGAAGCCTGACTTGCTTAATATCGTTGTTAAAATTGCGCTCATAAACCGGTAATTTTTCGACGATGCGCTCAAACCCGAATTTGGGATAGAAGTTTACTACGCCATCAT
>CAYWGM010000116.1:0-2865 GCA_964457875.1 uncultured Eubacteriales bacterium
TGCTATATTCCAGGGATACTCAAACAAACAGCATGAGGGCTTCATAGGCCATTCGCTCATCGGCGAGTGGGTAAATCTTGGGGCTGGGACCAACAATTCCGACCTTAGGAACAATTACACTAACGTAGTTATGACCATAAACGGGAAGAAAGTAGATACGGGCAGGCTTTTCATGGGAGCCGTGATAGGCGACCATACGAAGACAGGCATAAACACCATGATCAACACTGGCACCGTAATAGGCATATCGTGCAATCTTTTCGGAGCAGGATATCTCCCTAAAAATATCCCCTCCTTGTCATGGGGAGGCCCTCAGGGCCTGATAGAATACGATATCGACAAAGCGGTCGAGGCGGCAAAGGCTTCAATGAGCCGGCGCAATATAAAAATGTCTCCGGAATACGAAAAGGCTCTCCGGGATTCCTTAAGAACTTCCGCATCCGAAAGAAAATCCTAGTCTGCTATAATATCCTTGTTCCTTATTCCTTACTGCTTGCTACTTAGATTGGGGGATCGTCTAATGGCCCGCCCGCATCGCTACGCAAGCGTAAGCGAAGCGTTGCGGGCGCGGTAGGTTATATGTTCTATACGTATGTATTGAAGAGTCTGAAGGATGATAAACTTTATGTAGGATTTTCCGAGAATCTGGAAGAGAGGATTAAGTCACATAATGATGGCTTAGTTAAAGCGACAAAAACAAGAAGACCTCTAAAATTGGTATATTATGAAGCCTGTAGCGAAAAATCAGATGCGCTCAATAGGGAGAGGCAGTTAAAGACCGGATTCGGCAGAGCTTACTTAAAGAGAAGACTTTCAAGCATCTAGATTTTTTTGGGGGATCGTCTAATGGTAGGACACCGCCCTTTGGAGGCGAGAATCGGGGTTCAAGTCCCTGTCCCCCAGCATTGCGTCAGCGGAGGCCAAGCCCGGACATAAGTCAAAAATTGGATGATTTTATGAAAAACTTTGTTTTAACCTTGCTTTTACTGATCTTGGCATTGCCATTCTGTGCTTCTGCCTCCGACAACAATTTCACTCCTCCCGTCTATTCTTACGAAAAAGGTGTTGTTGAAAAGGTCTCGGAAGGCGCCGGGTCCCTTTCTGAACCTAAGTCCGTAAAGGTCAGGATAAAAAGCGGAAAATACAAAGGCAGATCCGTCGTCACACAGCATATGGAATCATCCGGGATGATGGGCGCAAAGATGGTGTTAAAACCGGGTGACAGGGTGATACTTTATGTAGAAGAAGACCCTACCAAAGCCGAAAGTCCTGACGGCTCGCCCATATTCAACATCGCCGATTATGAAAGGAGCGGCCCTTTATACGCATTGATCGGAGCATTCTGTCTCCTTCTAGTACTGATAGGAGGACGAAAAGGACTAAAGGCTCTGGTCAGTCTTGCCTTAACTATCGGTTTGATCTTTCTGGTGGTGATACCTCTTTCCGTAAGAGGTTTTGACCCGATGTTCGTGGCTACAGCAGTATGCGCAGTCGTAACAATGATAGTTTTCAGGCTTGTTTCAGGAAAAACGCTTAAAAGCGCGGCTGCAGCTGCCGGTACAATAATAGGGATAATAATAGCGGGCGTGATCGCGGCATGGGTCGGGAATATCATAAACCTTTCAGGGCTCAGCTCCGAAGAATCCAAAATGCTCTTTTATTCAATGGAACTCCCCCTCAATTTCAGGGGGCTTCTTTTTGCCGGCATATTGATAGGCGCTCTTGGAGCCGTAATGGACGTGGCCATGTCTATTGCGTCATCCATCTCGGAAGTAAAAAGAGTCCATCCGGAAGCCGATTTTTCGGCGCTTTTCAGGTCGGGCATGAACGTTGGCAGGGATGTAATGGGAACAATGTCCAACACATTGATCCTCGCCTATACCGGTTCGTCTTTGCCTCTTTTGCTGCTTTTATCCTACGGCAATATGCCTGTTCTTAAAGCTTTGAACCTGGAATTGATAAGCGAAGAGATACTAAGGGCGCTCTCCGGAAGTATCGGCCTTATATTGTGCATACCGGCAACAGCCGCCATAACGGCTTTTCTGCTGTGCGCAAAAAAAGAACATTGAGATCTATCTAAAGACTATATACCAAGCCCCCAAATTTCTCTGACGACTGTTCTGGCATCGTTTGCGTTCAGGAATGTCAGCGACGGGATACCCAAAGAAATTGCCATTGTCGTGTAGTCATGCCGGTCATCAAAATATACGGCCTGATCAGGGGATATATCATAAGATCCGAGCAAAGATACGGCCTTTTGATACTGCTGCGGCCCGTCGCACTTATAAGATCCGGTAATATGGGATAGCACCGCAGCATTTGCCCTCCCCAAAACAGGCATCAGTTTCTGAAGATACGCGAAATGCTGTTGATTGGTGTCTGACATGAGACATAGGAACAGGCCTGCATCCTGCATATCGCAAGCTAACGCTAAGCTGTCATTTCTCACTTCAAAAGTGCTGTTCCATATGCGCTCCAGAGCCCCTTTGGAAGTATTCTTGAATCCAAGCCGAGCATTCACGCCGTCATAAAAAACGCCGAAATCAAATTCGCCTTTTTCAAAAGGCCCTTTTAACTCCGGGGCTGTCAACGCGTCTTCAACCTTTTTAATATCTCCGGCTCCGTTCCATCCTTCGCGGGCACAGATCTCATAGCTGGCAGCTCCGGGATACCAGTTGGCAAGCACATTGCCGATATCAAATATCGCTGCCCTCAAAGGCCCTGGCGTGACCTTTCCGTTCCATGTTGAAAGAGCATTTCTCGTAACGGGGCTTAATCCACGCACGGATCTTTGCCCTACCGGCAGATTTATCATTCCTGAAAGCGCCATTTCGGATCCCCTTTCCAAATCTTCGGATAAAAATC
>CAYWGM010000117.1:0-2836 GCA_964457875.1 uncultured Eubacteriales bacterium
CGCAACGCCCGGCTGTTTTGCTGATTGAGAATGTCGCCGGATTACTTTCGACCAATAAGGGGCAAAACTACACAAAGCTCCATAATGCTTTAATAAAACTCGGATATAAAAGCGGTGCCATGTTGATTGACGCGATTCATTTTGTTCCACAGTCAAGGCCTCGCGTGTTTATCATTGCAGTTAAAAAAGATGTCGCCATTCCACAAGAACTTGTTGGAACTCAGCCAAATTGGCTGCACAATAAGGCCGCTACTGATCTTGGAAAGGTATTGCCGGAATGGATATGGTGGCGGGCTGACAGGCCATCAAAACGACACAGCCATTTAATCGATAATATTGATTTATCAATTCCCTATGACAAGGACGATGTTTTGCGGTTAATCTCTCCGCGCCATAAGGAAAAACTCGATAGTATGGAAAACGCAGTTGCAACAGGTTATCGTCGAACACGAGGCGGAAAGCAATGCTTGGAATTACGTTTTGACGGCGTAGCGGGGTGCTTACGGACGCCAGAGGGTGGAAGCAGTAAGCAGTTTCTTATCATTAAGCATAAGGGCAAACTTCACGCTCGCCTGTTGTCTCCACGGGAAGCGGCGCGACTGATGGGTGCACCAGACAGTTTTGTTTTGCCAGATACTTATAATGACGGCTACAAGGCTATGGGAGACGCCGTTGTCTTGCCCGTTGCCACTTTTATCGGAGGATCATTTTTATCAAAATTAGCGGAGGCGGCTTATGGAGAGCAGCAACACGTGCAACAGATTGAAGTCTTTCAAAGACGAGCATAACGCCGTCACGAAAGGCCCGCTTGCCCTTTTGGTACAGCTTACACGCATTGTTCGCTCCAAGTCCTTTCCCCTGAACCCTGAGGATTTTTTGACGGAGAATAAGGGACAGGTGGCAGGGCTTGGTGGGGATAATCTGAAAAAGATACTCAAAGACCATGGTATTACACAGATACTTGCTTCGGAGGGCGGTCGGACAAGCCGTGGCAATATGGGCTTAATGATGAAATATGTAGAGTTTCTAAATGTATTGCAGGCGGAAGAAACGATTGATTTTGACGCGGCAGAGGCTTTTTGGGCGGAACAGGTACGCGAATATTTCAGGAACCAGCCTTTTACGCTAACCGCTGACCCTTCACGGACGATAGGCGCGAGTTTGGATGAGCTTTTTGAACAGGCAAAGAAACGGCAGAAGCAGAATCCTGGAACACAGTATTTAGGAGCTGTTTTGCAACATCTTGTAGGTGCAAAACTTTCTGTAATACTGCCGCCCGACAAGTTCCAGATACACGGCGCGTATGTGGCGGATTCGCCCACGGATCGCGGCGGTGATTTTGTGATAAAGAACACGATACTTCACTGCACAACTGCGCCCGGCGAACCACTAATACAGAAATGCAAGGCTAATATCCACGCTGGGTGTCTGCCTGTAATCATCACAATATTTGACCGTGTAAAGACGGCGCTTGATTTGGCAGCCGATGCTGATTTAAGCGGACGGATTGAGGTATGGGATATTCAGCAGTTTTTATCCACAAACATCAGCGAACACAGCCTTTTTGACGGTGCGGCAAGAAATGCCAAACTGGCTGACATTACCGAAAAATACAACGCAATTATCGCTGCAGTAGAAACCGACCCCAGTTTGCGGATTGAATTTGAGGCGAAGTGAATTTACTTTCTATCGAGGTGTATGCATGACAAACGGTATGACTAACTCCCAGGTTCTTCTTAATGCTTATGTTCGTGAAGAACAAGCAGAAAATCCGAAGTATCAAGATGAGGCGGGTTTTTTCGAGTTTTTCTCGTCGGCTCAAGTTTTAAAAGAATATGACTTGAGTGACGAGGAGGTTGAAAACGGTTTATGTGATGGTAGCCTTGATGGGGGTTGTGATGGAATCTACTTATTTGCTGACGGGAAACTAATTGAAACAGAGCCTGTATCATTTGAAGATTTTAAAAAGGGCGTTGTTCTTGACTTAATAATTTTGCAGGTTAAAACCTCTGTGTCCTTTAGCGAAGATTCAATCATGAAATGGAAAACAACATGCAATAACCTCCTGGACGCTTCAAAAAGCAGCGATAATTTCGTAGACAGGTATAGCGTGAAAGTCCGCAATTCGTTGATTTATTAAATCAAGACATCCAAGACTCCCTTGCTAATCGTTCTGTTGAGGATTTCTGGTGGTTGAATAATGGCGTTACTATTATTGCGTCAAATGCCACGTTGGTGACGGGAAAAGAAATGATGATAACCGACCCCGAGATTGTAAATGGATTACAGACTTCAACAGAAATCTATAGGTATTTTTCACAAAATAACAGCAAATTAAATGAAGTTTGACTCGCAAAAACGAAGCGAGATTATGTCAAAGGTACATGGTGCTAATACCAGGTGGAGTTCAAGCTTACTCGGACACTGAAGAAAAATTTAGAGAAACAAGTTGAAGTCTATAAAGACGCAAACAACAATGGCAAAGCAACACTGATACCATTATCCAAGATTTTCGCTGTTTCAAGAAATCCTATTGCCTTAAGTACGTTTATAAATTGCCTGTCATTAGAACTTGTAAAGCCTAAGTTAGCCATGAATTCTGCTGTAAATTTGGAGCCTTTTATTGGAGAGAAAGAAAAAAGCAGCTTAATAAAGAAGTAGTACAAGGATTGTAGATAGTTAAATCTAAGCTAATATCGATAATACGATGGTATTGTGTTACGATAGAATAGTTGGATTTACCGAGAGGGAACAAGAAATTTCACTGATTTTGGGCTTTGAGTTTTATTGACAAGCGTTTGTCTTCTCTGATAGTATAACGCTGGATTTCATATGA
>CAYWGM010000118.1:0-2790 GCA_964457875.1 uncultured Eubacteriales bacterium
TCTTATTCAAGAGAGGAATATGACGAGTTTGTGAAACCTGCCGTAGTATTTGAAGATGGTAAACCATTAGCCGCAATTGAAGAGAACGATTCTGTCATATTTTTCAATTTCAGGCCGGACAGGGCGCGCGAGATAACGAGGTCTATCGTAGACATGGAATTCGACGGATTCGAAAGAGAAAAAGGTTATTTTCCTCTGCATTATGTCTGCATGACACAGTACGACAGGACGATCGCCAATGTCACTGTTGCTTTCAAGCCTGAAAGCCTTTCAAATACTTTCGGCGAGTATATAAGCCGGCTCGGGCTCAAGCAGCTTAGAATAGCCGAGACCGAGAAGTACGCGCATGTCACTTTTTTCTTCAACGGCGGCGTTGAGACCGTATATGAAGGTGAAGACCGGGTACTCATCCCGTCGCCCAAAGTGGCGACATATGATCTGAAACCTGAGATGAGCGCTTATGAAGTGACAGATGAGGTATTAAAAAGGATCGATTCCGGGAAATATGATGTAATTGTGCTTAATTATGCCAATCCTGATATGGTAGGGCATACCGGTATTTTTGACGCTGCCGTGAAGGCTGTGGGAACAGTTGACAGCTGTGTAGGTAAAGTAGCAGACTCAATGATCAAAAAAGGCGGAGTGGCGATTATTACTTCAGACCACGGTAATGCCGACCAGATGATCGATCTTGATGCAGGAGGACCGTTTACCGCGCATACCACAAATCCGGTGCCGCTGATCGTCGCCGGGCTAGATGATATTGAACTAAAAGAAGGAAGGCTTGCCGACATCGCCCCTACCATGCTAGATATAATGGGGCTCGATAAGCCGGCCGAAATGTCCGGTAATTCCCTGATTATCAGGAAAAATACATCAATACATTTTTAGTATGGAATGGAGGAGTCATAGTGAAAGAATATCTTGAAATTGAAAGTGTTTATGCAAGGGAGATCCTGGATTCAAGGGGTAATCCGACTATTGAAGTGGAAGTAGTTGCCGACGGAGGGTTCCTTGGAAGGGCAGCAGTGCCTTCAGGAGCTTCGACGGGCGCATTTGAGGCAGTTGAGCTGAGAGATGGCGATAAGTCCAGATACCTCGGCAAGGGTGTCCTCAAGGCTGTCGAAAACGTCAACGAAACTATTGCGGCTGAAATCGAGGGATCGAATGTGTTCGACCAGGTTGCTGTAGATAATCTGATGATACAGATGGACGGCACCCCCAATAAAGAGAAATTAGGCGCAAATGCAATACTCGGCGTTTCGCTCGCAGTGGCGAAAGCAGCTGCCGAAGCAGCGGGGATGAGCCTGTATCAGTATATAGGCGGAGTCAACGCCAAAACGCTTCCTGTACCGATGATGAACATCATAAACGGAGGCAAGCATGCGGACAGCAGCCTTAATATCCAGGAATTCATGATCATGCCGGTGGGCGCGTGCTGTTTCACGAAGGCTGTGCAGATGTGCGCCGAGGTATTCCACAATCTGAAGAAGGTGCTCAGCGCCAAGGGCTACAGTACCGCCGTAGGCGATGAAGGCGGATTCGCGCCCAACCTTAAGTATGACGAAGAAGCCCTCGAAGTCATCGTCGACGCTATCGAAAAAGCAGGATACAAGCCGGGCGACGATTTCAGATTGGCAATCGACGCCGCAGCGACAGAAATGTACAGGGAGGAAGGACAGTATCTGTTCTGGAAGTCAGGCATCAAGAAATCCAGAAAAGAGATGGTCGATTTCCTTGAAAATATCGTGAACAAATTCCCGATAATCTCTCTTGAGGATTGCATGGCAGAAGAAGATTGGGAAGGTTGGAAGATGCTTACCGAAAGAGTCGGTAAAAGGGTTCAGATCATAGGCGACGATTTGTTCGTCACAAATGCGCAGCGGCTTAAAAAGGGTATCGACATGGGAGTGGCAAACTCGATACTTATCAAGGTCAATCAGATAGGTACTCTCACTGAGACGCTCGATGCGATACAGATGGCTAACAGGGCTGGTTATACTGCGGTTGTATCGCACAGGTCCGGAGAGACAGAAGATACGACCATCTCCGATTTGGTCGTCGCCGTCAATGCCGGGCAGATCAAGACCGGCGCTCCTTCAAGGACCGACCGCGTGGCAAAATATAACCAGCTTATGAGGATTGAGGAAGAACTAGGCGATATAGCGCAATATCCGGGAATGGCAGCCTTTTTCAACCTTAAGTAGTTGTTTTTTAAAAAGGGCTATGTTATACTGTGAACGTCATTTGATTTGACGTTCACAGTATAAGACCTTTGGAGGTGTGATTTTTGAACGCTATTCAGATTATACTTAATATATTGCATATTATATTTGCAATATCAATAATAATAATAGTACTGCTTCAATCAGGAAAATCCGCTGGATTATCAGGTTCGATAGCGGGCGGTGCCGAGACATTTTTTGGAAAGAACAAAGGCAGGACGATAGACGCTCTGTTAAGTAAATACACGTCTTTTGCGGCCATAGCGTTTCTGGTCACCTCGATCCTGCTGTTTATAGCCATTAAGGGTTAAAAGTTTGGAAAACCCTCTTCTCTTTAATTCGATAATCAAATCGCATAACCTGGATACTGAATTTCCGGCAAGGGTACTAAGACAGGCGGATTTAACGCCGTCGGCAGTCACTCCCGAAAATCTGCATGGACGAAGGGATCTGAGAGGGCTGACTATAGTCACGATAGATGATGAAGACGCAAAAGACCTTGATGATGCCGTGTCCATTGAATTGTTGAAAAACGGATCTTACCGTCTGGGCGTCCACATTGCAG
>CAYWGM010000119.1:0-2774 GCA_964457875.1 uncultured Eubacteriales bacterium
CGCCGACCTTTACAATAGCCAGTTTGCAGGCGCAGTCCTCGAATAATCATCAATTATTAATTATTAACTCAACTTTCCCACCCTGAGAGTGGGTACGAACATTGAAAATTTAATACTTTCAAGCGCTTAGCTTGAGTTTCTGCTTCCAGAACACCGGTAAAGCAAGTATAAATGCATCCATGATTTGCCGGGCGGTTTCTTCACTGATAACGGGATTATCATTAAGAATCTTCTTCAGTATTTCAATCAATATCGCTAGGGAAGTTGTGAACTTGATGTCCTCAATTTCCTCGCACATGTAGTAAAATAAATCGCCGATAGTCCTGGGATCGCTGGAATCCCGCGATTCCAAAGCTAACATCATGTATCTCATGAAGACGATTGTTGTGTGTGCGACCATCATATCATAGCTTCTTCCCTGAAACTCTTTGGCAAGAGCCAGATATGACTTTACTACCTTGAAGAAAACCTCTATGTCCCAGCGTTTGCCGTATATGCGGATGATCTCCTCATCAGTAATCGACATATCGGTGGATAAGACTGCAAGCCAGTTTTTGGAGCGGCGATCCTTTACAAAAACGATTTTTACACTGATCAGTTCCGGGTTCTTTTTGGACTCCCTGATACTTGCCTTTACAGAATTTATGATATCTC
The DNA here is from genome assembly GCA_964457875.1 of uncultured Eubacteriales bacterium. Lineage (GTDB taxonomy): Bacteria > Bacillota > Clostridia > Acetivibrionales > CAYWGM01 > CAYWGM01. The sequence continues at coordinate 655 of CAYWGM010000119.1, forward strand.
CTTTGCCAGCCGGTGTAATACGCTTGTATATATGTTCCAAATCCATCCATTCCCCTTGATAGAAGTAATGGATTCTGGGTGTGCTTTTGAGCATGCATATCACTTCAAGTTTACGCTTTACAACAGTTGCAATCGTTTTGGGAAAGGCAAACCAGCTATCAAAAAGCAGATACTTTGCGGGTAAGCCCTTTGCCGAATCAAGAAGATTTAAAAGTGTTTCAGTGATATTTGCAGTTGCCTCAGCCCTCTTCTTATATCCGGCAGAACGTTTGTCAATATGGCTATTAGCGGGGCACAAAATTTTTTCATTATGCCTCGAACTCGAAAGTGAGAATGCGACCGGCAGAAACGTTGCTCCGTCTGACCAGCCCAAGGTGAGCATCTTAAAGCCTTTGACATACTTGTGTGTCATATGGTCGTATACTCTGGACAGGAGTTCAACCTTCTTGCTCCGGTTTCGGTCATATAATGAGTCATCCGCTATCAGCACGCTTACTCTTTTTTCCGAAGTCAGTCTGTTGATACCTTGTATTATTATGGTTGCAAGCAGTAGAAGCAGCCTTGTCCAGTTATATCTTCCGGAATTAAGAAACCGATAAGCAGTGTTTTTCCTGAATGAGACATTATCCGGGTTCATTTTTAGTGTTCGAAACAGGTTCTTACCTGAGAAAACCAACCCAAATATTTCTTTTAGCAGCACAATACATTGAATGCCGCTTTCCTTGTAGAAGTTTGATTTCTTTAAGAGCCTGTAAATCGAAAATCTGCTAAAGAAGGTATCAATTTTGGAAGAAAGAGTATACTCAGCGCTTGGAAAATCTGTTATAATAGAATTCATAAAAGTCCTCTTTTCATTGGTATTTATAGGGTTTTGGGCAATTCTATTATACCATGAAACAGAGGATTTTTCTCTGTTCTATTAACAGTTTTGTATTAAATTTTCAATGTTCGTACCCACTCTCAGGGTGGGAAAGTTGAGTTATTAATTATTAATCGCAGAGTTGTATTTCAATTGAATTACGTTTTAGCAATTCGGCCGTAACTCCGTTACCTTCCTTTAATTTACCGGTAAATGACCCGTCATGGATCATGCCGGATCCGCATGAAGGGCTCCGGGCTTTTAATATTGCCTTATCTGCGCATACCGACCGGGCTTTCTTCAATGTCTCGGACGCTCCCTTTATAAACACGTCTGTAACATCATTACCGGCAATATCGATCACCCGGTTCCTGCCGTCAAGCACATCCGCTCCCGTACCGCCTGCAATTTCGGCGCGGTTGCGCGGCACGCCCAAGCCGCCTTCCATCTCCGGACATACGGCAACAGCCTTACCGTTTCTTACCAGTTCGGCGACATGTGCGTTCAGACAGTTTTTACCGTCATGCCGACAGTTGATGCCGGCCAGACATGCGCTTACCAGTATCATGGCTTCCCCCTTCTGCCTGCTCTGCCCCTTCCGCCTACTCTGCCTGTTCTGCCGCTTTTGTCCCTTTTACCTGTTTTGCCTGTTCTTTCACCGTGGCCTTTACGGGCAGGCTTGCCGCCGACGCCGGCGATGATGAAGCTGATCTGCCGGGATTCCACATCTGTGCGCGCCACTTGCACCTCAAGCTTGCCGCCTATCTCATATGTCTTTTTCGTTCTTTTGCCCCTAAGGCAAAAACGTTTCTCGTTAAAAACATAATAATCATCCGTCATGTCGGAGACATGGACCATGCCCTGCACTGTATTCTCCAGTTCCACATACATGCCATAGGCCGTGGTATTGCATATCACGCCCGTATATATCCCGCCTTCGAATTGTTTCATATATTCGGCTTTTTTCAGATCTTCCACATCACGCTCTGCTTGTGTTGCCGCAACTTCACGCTCCGAACACACCATTGCGACTTGCGGCAGTTTCGAGAGCAAGAATTCTTTGCGCTTTTTGGTAAGCGCCCCCTTAATATGCTCTTTCATTAATCTATGGATGACCAGATCGGGATACCGCCTGATCGGAGAAGTAAAATGACAGTAATATTCTGATGCAAGGCCGAAGTGACCAAGATTCTCATGGCTGTATCGCGCCTTTTGAAGTGAACGCAGCATCATCATGCCTATTATCATCTCTTCGGGACTG
>CAYWGM010000120.1:0-2763 GCA_964457875.1 uncultured Eubacteriales bacterium
CTTAAACCATGCCAAAAAGGCACGCCAAATACATATTAAAATATATTCACGAACTATTTGAGACTTGATAAATTATTAATAGCCCTTTGGAATATCGGATTTTGAGATTACGGCCACAATTTTATTATCTGGTATTGGTATGATAGAATAGAATAATATGGAAGTATGCTACTTTATGGAAATATACTACCTTATGGAAATATACTACCTTAAGGATCCCTATCAGGATATCAGAATAAAGGAGGGTTTGCGATGAAGTATACACACATATACAGGAGGCAAGATGAAAGAAGGGTTTATTCAGTACATAAAGCAGGTAAATTTTATTTTTTAGTTAGGGTATTGAATCAATATGAAAGGGTTGAAGAAGCTTACGAGACAATGATTGATTTATTTGATAACAAGATAAAAGAGGAAGATGTGTTGCAGGAGTTCACCAAAAAAGGGAATGACCTATGAAATAATCCATTCAGGAGAGAAAATGGGAAGAATAATTGACCTGTCGCAGACGGTCGAAGACAGGATGCCTGTTTACCCCGGCGATGAGGATACCAGGCTGGTCCGGTCAAAGCAATTCGAAGCCGACGGATTTAATAATCACACGCTGACCATCAGCATGCACGGCGGTACGCACATAGACGGCATGATGCATATGACCGTAAGCGGCGAGTACATTTCCGTAGCTGCGCCCGAAGAATTTATAAACGCCGGGTGCATCCTCGATGTGCGCAATCAGGCCGTGATCCGGGCAGAATCGGGGTATGCAGAAATGATAAGCGCAAACAGCGCGGTGCTGCTCTATACGGGTCACGCCGCATACTACGGCAGACCGGAGTATTTTTCCGATCATCCCATCCTTCATATGGATTTCTGCAAGCTGCTGATCAGGCAAAATGTCCGTATGGTGGGTATGGACATGCCGTCGCCGGACAGATTCCCTTTTGAAATCCATAAAACACTCTTGAAAAACGGGATACTCATCATAGAAAACCTGACAAACCTGAATAAACTGCTTGCGCCCGATATAAAGGATTTCGAGGTGATCGCACTCCCACTGAAGATAAGGGCCGACAGCTCAATAGCGAGGGTCGTGGCCAGAATCCTGACATCATACTAATATGAAACTAACATTAACTAATAAAATGCCGATCTACCTTACCTCTGAACCCTCCCTGATGCATTTCCTCCCATCAGGCTTTCAACTTCCGATACAGATACTCGGTTGAAGTCTCCGCTTATTGAATGTTTAAGGCAGCCTGCAGCAACCGCGAAGTTCAGTGCGTCCTGATTATTCCCATATTTCATAATCCCATAGATCAAACCTGCGGCAAAGGCGTCTCCGCCTCCTACCCGGTCAACAATGTCGGTAATATCGTATTTACAGCTCAGATAAAACTGCCTGCCGTCATATGCACATGCCGACCACCCATTATGATCGGCACTTTTGCTTTCACGAAGAGTAATAGCCATCAGCTTCAATTGTGGATATGTTTCAAAAACCCTCTTGGTAAGGCTTTCGTACTCCGCCATATTTAACTCGCCTCTCTCAACAGATACATCAACGGATATGCCCAAGGATTTCTGGCAGTCCTCTTCATTGGCGATTCCGATATCTACATATTTCATAATGTCCTTCATGACTTCTATAGCGGGCTTGCCATATTTCCAGAGATTTTTACGATAGTTTAAGTCGCATGAAACCGTCAATCCCATTGTTTTGGCCACAGCAACCGCTTCCATCGATAATTCGGCAGTCTGAGCGCTTATCGCAGGAGTGATCCCGGTAATATGGAACCACGCAGCGCCCCTGAATACGGTATTCCAATCTATATCTCCCGGTTTCGAAAGAGCTATGGCAGAATCCTCACGGTCATATACGACCTTTGAAGGTCTCTGATTCGCCCCGGCTTCCAGATAATATATTCCCATTCTTCCCGGTCTATCTTTAATAAACGACGTATCAACTCTAAACTTACGCAATTCCGCAATACAAGCATTCCCGATATCATTTTTCGGCAATATCGTGACAAAAGAGACCTGTATTCCGAAATTAGCCAGCGATACAGCAACATTAGCCTCGCCTCCGCCAAAAGAGGCATCGAAGACGGGCGTCTGGAAAAAACGCTCAAAACCGGGCGGTTTCAGGCGAAGCATTATCTCTCCGAACGTAACTGCTTTCTGATCCATTTCATATCATCCCTTCATTAACCTTCATTAGCCTTTATTTAGCCTTTCTGAAGCAGGTGGACTGCAAATCCGCCGATCTCCTCTTTCAGGTAAACCGCGGCTATAGCTTTTCCATTAGGAATTTTTGCAGTACTCATGTCAACTTCGATCCCTTTTCGCTGCAGATAGGCGACACTTCTTTCAATGTTATTGGTCCTGATTGCCAGATGCCCGTTTTTTCCATATCCGGAGCTTTTATTAACTTCAATCCCGGCGCCGGCAAAGTATGAGCTGTTACCTTCCTTTAACGGCATATTGAATATAGCTTCAAACCTTTTGGCAATACTATGCGATCCTTCGGCATCTTCAGCATTTATACCGACATGCGCCAACTCAAAACCAAGCATCAGGTCGACGGCTTCCCTGGCAAGCCTTGTGATTTCGCCGAACCTCCCGTTCTTTATCAACTCGTCCCTGACCATCCAGCTTCCGCCGCATGCAAGGACCTTGTTGAAGCAAAGATAATCGTTGAGGTTCCGAGCGTCGATCCCTCCCGTAGGAATAAAACGCACCGTTCCATATGGAGCGCTTATGGCT
>CAYWGM010000121.1:0-2730 GCA_964457875.1 uncultured Eubacteriales bacterium
AGTTTTGTATGTTGGGTACTCCTAAAGAATCATGGTGCTAAAGTCTAAAGACGGGAATTATTAAGCATTACCAATAATTTTACCAAATATCCAAATTTATTAATATTTTTGTTTCATAAATATTAAATATATATTATAATATCTTTACGAACAAAAAAAGGATTTGTAATTTTTATGTAGAATATATAATTTGCCATTTTTTGTTCATACTATTCTAATAAGTCAATTTTATTGGCTTTTACTAAAGAATGAATAACTTTTATTCATGCATCAGGATATTATTAAGTATGTGTTTTTGCTGAGCTTGAACGTTGAGCATTGATTATTTAGCGTAAAGTATTTAGCATAAAGTATTTATAAATAAGAGGAGCATGATGGAATTTCATTTGAATTTGGCAAAAAGAAAAGGTAAATGGAAAGGTAAAGAGAAGAGTAAAAGATTTAATGATCCTGCGGTTGATGCAGCTGTATCCGCCGTTGGCGGACAACCTTCCGCCGAGGCAACCGAAGTTGCAGTTGCTAACGAAGCTAACGAAGCTAACGAAGCTGACGAAACTGCAGTAGCTGCAGAAACCATCGGGAGCTCACCGGATTACGGCATAATTACTTATAACGATATACCCGTTAACGATGCCAGGAAAAACAGAGCCGCAAAACACAAGCGCATGGTCAAGGCGGTTACAAAGAGCAGAGAAAAATGCATTTCTTTGATTATTGTTCCAAGGTACTCTGATAATAAAAAAGTAAGGGAATATAAAATATCATCTCCCCGCGTGAAAATAGCGATGTTGCTGCTGCTCGTATTCGCGATCAGCGCCTTGGCGGGCTTCTACATAAGAGATCTGTCAATGGAAAATGCTTCTCTGTATGAAAAGCTCACAAACCTCGGAGCATTTGCCGTTGACCAGCATAAGCTCATCGAGTACAGGGCCGACGACATACAAAGGTTGAAAATCATCGAGGACTCGGTCAACGCCAAGATCGAAGAATTTAATGATAAATATGTGGAAATGGCTGAGACCTATATAAGAAACAGGTCTGAAGTGGCGTTTGCAAGCAGGTCCAACGACAGGACAGACAAGAACTTCGTCGCAGGCATACAAGAAATGCGGCAAGTGCTTACTACGTTGACAGATATCAAAAAAACAGACTCTGGTTTAAGCGACAGCTTGAGCGATATCGAGAATAAAATCAGGGCGTACCTGAATTCCATGCCGACATTGAAGCCATATAACGGCGCGATCGGATCGGGATTCGGATACCGCAAGGATCCGATAACCGGGCTGAGGAGGTTTCATGAAGGCGTCGACATAAGTGCGCCTTACGGCGGAACAATAGTCACCGCGGCGGCGGGAACGGTGATACGTACCGGATGGAACGGCGGATATGGCATTATGGTTGAGATTTCCCACGGAAGAGGCATATCGACCATATATTCGCATTGTTCAAAAGTCCTCGTGAAGACCGGTCAGTATGTCAAAAAGGGCCAGGCAGTCGCAAAAGTCGGGAACACCGGCAGGAGTACGGCTCCACATCTTCATTTCGAGATAAAGATAAACGGCGTGCAGGTAAATCCTCTGAAGTTCCTGTATAGCTAAAAGCGGAGGCATCTTAATGATGAAAAAGGATAAGAAGAAACCGTATGATCCAGGCACTATAGATACGATGATAGGCGCAGAGACAGCGATAGAAGGCAACATACTCTGCGGCGGCACGGTAAGGGTCGATGGTAAAGTGAAAGGCGACATAACGGCCAAAGGGGATATATTTATCGGTAAATCCGCATCTGTCATCGGTGATCTGAGCGGAGACAACATAGACGTATCCGGCAGCATCGAAGGCAACGTGGCGGCAAAAGGCACCCTCCGGATGCACACATCGGCGACCCTAACAGGAGATATTCAGGTTCACAGCTTTGTAGCCGATGAAGGCGCGCTCTTCCACGGAAATTGCAACATGGCCGAATTGAACATTGATGAGAGCCGTCACTCAAAAGACTACCTTGAGAGCGGGATTGCCGAAGAGTCATACGAAGAAGGACACAAGAAGTAGTATTCGCATCACCGGATTACTTTGATGCCGAAATGGCATATACGCATACTGCCGACAGAATAAGCAGCAACCGGACAAGAATATTCAGGTTTCTGATATTGCGCCTTTTAATGTACCAAAGGCGTCTGTATATTGTCGTGGAGCGATTCGCCATAAATCATAATACGGAAAATCGTTGCTAAATGTTACATATCACGCTTTGCAGATGGGACCTGATGGCACCTGATGACCTGATGGCACCTTATGGCGGCTCTGACCATAAGCGGAAATTTTCATAATATGATATAATTAGCATTATATTTAGCTATAATCCGGAGGGTTTTGATTCGATGGCCTATTCAAGAGGCGCAGATAATGGCAGAAGAAGTGCAGGCAAAGGCAACGACAGAGGCAACGGCGCCGCTAAAAGTGCGGCTAAAAGCGCCGGTAAAGGCGCCGGGAAGGCTCCCCGCCGTAAAAGGTCTCCTGCTGTGCGCACAATATTGATTTCACTTAAAATAATTGCTGTTATAATACTCGCGATCATGTTTTCCGCCGCAGGCATCGTCGGCGGGGCGATAATCGGCTATTCGACGACGGCGCCCGATATCACCGACGAGCAACTGAGCCTCAAGACGCTGACGACGTTCATATATGACGAAAAAGGCAATGTCATTGCAAGGCTGACGGGAAGCGATA
>CAYWGM010000122.1:0-2667 GCA_964457875.1 uncultured Eubacteriales bacterium
GCTGCTGCAGTTCCTCCGGCTGCTGCAGTTCCTCCGGCTGCCGCCGTTATTTGTGCCGATCCGATTTTACGGAATATGTCCCATGCCTTAATCAACGCATTCTCGGAGTATGTCGAACCGCATTCAAGGATGCCTGCGTATTTACCATCCGTACAATCGATGCCATCCGTACAATCCATAATACCGGCTTCTTCGGCAGAAACCACCTGCAGCTTGGCGGCACCCGATCCACCGGTGTGTAAAACGGCCGGTTCACCACTTAAAATGCTGCGGATCTCGTCTATTTTCCCTTTGTTCTTTGTTGCCGCTATAAGCTTCATGTGTTCAATATATACAGGATTTTGGTAAATGTAAATATGCATAATGCATTTCAATTGTATGCTTATAAGGACAACGCTTGATTCGCTTTTATACTGGACAATATCAGATACGGCAAGCTTGACGCTACGGATGAAGAAGTGATCGCAGCGTCCGGGGCCGTCATGGCGGATGCTTTCATCAACAGACTGAAAGACAGGTATGACCTGTATATATCGCAGTTCACGATTGATGGCGCGGCGCCGGCACTACAAACCTGATTGCTTCCGGGATTATTTCGAATACCGCATTTTTAGTGTGTTTAACCTCGCCGTCTATGTTCACCGGCGTTTCATGGCGGCATGTCACTTCCACACGGGCAGCCTTGTAGAAAGACACTTCAGGGATACTGCCATGTAGTCCTTTTATGAATTTCGGGAGCAGCATGATTATTTTCAACCTCCCTATCCTTTTAATAAGGCATATTTCGAGCAGGCCGTCGCTGACATCGGCATTTGGGGCGGCTTTCATCCCTCCGCCGTAATATTTGCCATTTGCTATGGCGGTGAGCAATACCTCCTCATCCATGACGTTACCATCGATGTCAATGCGGAGCTTGTGCCTCGTGCACTTTACGAGCGTTATAAAAACTCCGGAGAGATAAGCGAACCGGCCTGCGAACAGCGGATACCTCTTTAGTCTGTTGGTCATATCCGCCACCTCGCCGTCAAAGCCTAAGGAAGCGATATTTATATAGAAGTCTTCGTTGACTTTTGCAACATCGATAGTCTTCTCCGAGCCGTCCATCATCCTTATCAACAATTCGTCCAAGCTGTTGTACTTAAATGTGGAATCTCCGGTCTGCAGGCTCCTGATGAAATCGTTCCCCGAACCTGAGGGTATGGCTGCAAGTGAGCAGGATCCTTTATGCCCGCTGCGCATCATGCCGTTCACGATAGTGTTCAATGTGCCGTCGCCTCCGACGGAATAGATTCTGTCGACGCCCCTGTCCATGTATTCGCTTGCGATTGAAGACGCATGCCCGGGGCCCTTTACCAACTCTATCGCGTACTTTTCATCAGGTCTTGCTCTGAAGATATCATTAATGACAGGAATGAGTTTAAGTGGTCTGCCTTTTCCCGCCATCGGATTCACTATGAAAAGGTGAGTCATGCTAAGCCTCCGTTTTTAGGTGCTTCTCTATGTTAACGATTATTCTATTACAATTTATAATAAGTGTATAGATATTCAAAACGTTTTGCTGATATAATTATTGTTATGTTTGATAATACTTTTTAAAGGGGGATGTTAAAATGGAACAGCAGGTCAATCATGTAAATTATCAGCCGCAGCAAGATTTTCAACCTCCGCAGCCATCCTATAACGTATATGATACTAAGCCGCTTAGCACCGGCAAAGTCTTTTGGCTCCAATTCCTGCAATGTATTCCGGTTGTGAATCTGGTGGTATTGATAATCCTGGCTTTCGGCGGGGCAAAAAACCTGAATACCAGGAATTATGCAAGAGGTGTTCTGATTTGGTGGATAGTGCTTGCAATATTAGGTGTGATAGCAGGCATCGTTTGCTATAACATAATAATGAATATTATCAGCCAGATCATGAACGGAATGGCTATCCCTGTTGATGCGGCCTATTGACATTATTTTTATAATTATTGCCTTTTGTCGTTGATTGATGGTGGTTTTTGTTATATTATAACTATCGGATGAAGTTTTTATAACAAATTGTTTGATTTTGTAAAAATACTTGCTTACTTTTTTAAGGGCTATATGAATAGGCACGAAGAGATAAAAGGATTAGAAGCTGAAATCGATTTGTTGAAGCAAAAACTGAATAAGACAATAGGCAAGAGTTCAAAAAATACTGTCAACAGCAGTAGTATTTTGGAGATCAGTAAAAAGCTGGATACACTTATCACAAGACATTTTGAGCTTAAGAAGCAAGTTGCCAGAAAAAGCAGTAAATAATCCAACCTGCTATTCTTCAACTTTATCTTTAATTTGATGGATGATTTTATCGCTTTCATCAATGATTTTCTTAAGGTTCCTGTCAAAATTCCTGATAAACAGTGATTTATATGCTTCCTTTAAGAAAGCTATCTTAAGACTGCTATGTGAATTGAACTCGTCAAGACTTATCTCGCCTTTTCTATACAATCTGGTCAGCTCGCTCAGGCATATCTCTGTGAAGAATTTCAGATCGTGCATTTGAATACATCCCCTGTCATTCCTATGGTTTTTAATCAGAGAGTCCGTTTACATAATTATTTTTCATTAGATTATTATAGATTTAATTTATATATAAAATATCATAGCGAATAATTATCGTCAATAATAATTTGTTCAAAAT
>CAYWGM010000123.1:0-2661 GCA_964457875.1 uncultured Eubacteriales bacterium
GTTACGTTAATGCCGCCTACCTTGATTTTCTTTTTCGCGCAGAAGTATTTTGTAGAAGGTATCGTCACCACAGGATTGAAAGGATGAGTATTGAAAATATGAGAATAATGAAAGTAAGAAAAGCAATGAACGGACCTTTAAGGGTTCACCCGTCAAATCCACTGTATTTCACGGATGATAGCGGCAAGGCCATACTTCTTGGCGGGCACCAGATATTCTCGGATTTGCAGGATCATGCCTGCGGGTATAGGTACACATATAATTATCAATCAGCTCTCGATTGGGACTGGTATCTTGATTTTGCAATATCACGGAATTTCAATTATTTGCGGAACTGGATCGAATTCAGCATCGGTACCGGTTTGACTGCATCAGATCCTGAAAGATGTTCAACGCCGCAGCCGTATGCCCGTACAGGGCCCGGAAACGCTATTGACGGAAGGCCGAAGTTCGATTTATATAAATTCGATCAGAGCTTTTTTAGCCGTATGCATACGAGGATCAAACAGGCTGGCGACAAGGGGATTTACGTATCTGTAATGCTGTTTGACGTATACAATTTCAGGAAGAGCGCGCGTACCTCTCCCTATACCCGTTGGGACGGTAATTTGTTCAATCCCGTCAACAATATCAATGGGATCAACTGTGACAGCGAAGGCATCGGCAGCGGCATAGGTTTTTTCTATACCAGTGATCCTGTTATACTTGAATTGCAGAAATCCTTTGTCAGGAAGGTCATAGATACAGTCAATGACCTTGATAATGTGATTTATGAGATAGCCAATGAGCTCCACGCACCTTCGTGGCAGAGTGATATGATTAATTATGTCAGGCAGTATGAGGCCGGGAAGCCCAAGCAGCACCTGATACTTAGAAGCGCAGGAGGGGTGGATTCCCTTGACGGATGGACCAGTGTGCCAAAAGACGAATTGGTTGATGATCCCGCGGATATATTTACGTTGGATCAGCATTGGCCGGGATATAACGGTTTTGATGTCCCCATGAATTCAGAAGGTAAGCCAGGCATATGGGAAAATGACCATGTTTGGCCTTTTCTGGAATGGAGAAGATGCAAGTATCCTTGGAAGGCATTCACCAGGGGCTACCATTATAGCTTATACGATGAGCCGTTTGAGAACCCCGATGCCGAATGTGCGGAGTTCGAGCGGATACGATATAATATCGGAGCGACGTTGACATATTCGAACAGGGTGAATCTTGCTGAGATGAGACCCAGGAATGATTTGTCCAGTACCGCTTACTGCCTTGCCGATCCGGGCAGGGAATACATTATCCTTCAGCCTGATGTTTCCGGCAGCTTTGAGGTGTCCGGTCTGATCGCCGGTCAGCAGTACTATTACGAATGGTTTGATACTTATCAAAACAGGGTTGCTGATGCCGGTCATATGATACCGTCAGATTCAACGCATACATTCCGACCTCCTTGTGAGAATGCGGTATTATACCTGAACTTGAAAAAGCAGTAAAGACGATAGCAGTTTCTTGATAATTCCATATTTTCTGTCAATCCAAGGGCAGGCCGTTTGGAAATACTTCTAAATCCGGGCCTGCCCTATTTTTATCCATCCGTTTTACGGGATAGAGTTTTTATAATAAAAGTGGTATATTATGTATTGATGTAATTTATGTGAATGAAGTACAAGGGGTGTATAAGTAAAATGGGACAAACTATCGATTGTCTGTTTGTAGGTCATAACGAGTCCAAGTTTGAGGATTATGAAAAAAGACTCAGGATGACGGGGGCAAAATCCGTCGAATACAAGGACCTCAACTATAATTTCCTTCAGTATAAAGGCAGGCTGTATACGCCGTCCGACATCTTCAACATGTTTTATGACTTCCAAAATGACTCGCTCGGCCCCATGAGGCTTGCGAACACATTCAGCGCGACGATCAGTTACCTGGGCTCGTATCTCCACAGGAGGGGGTACGCCTTCGACTATGTATGCTCTTTCCAGGATGAGAAGGAGATACTTGCTGAAAAATTGCGCAATAATGACGTTTTGGCAGTTGCAATCCCTACTACTTACTATACTTCCTTTTTTCCCATCATCGAAATAATCTCGTTTATAAAGAAATATAACACCTCGGCCAAGATAATGATCGGTGGTCCGTACATAGCCAACTGCGCCGCCCTTGGCGACACGAACACGCTGAATAGCCTTTTTTACATGATAAATGCCGATTTCTATGTGTACGATTCGCAGGGGGAAGAGGCGCTTGTCCATATAATCGAGTCATTGAAGAGCAATCGCACATTTGACGCGATAAATAATATCGCATACAAGAATAACGGCAAATACAATATCAACCCTTCAGAACCGGAAAAAAACATACTCGAGGAAAATCCCGTCGAATGGAGCCTGTTTTCGGATAGGGTGAGCAAGATTGCCTCAATGCGCACATCCATGTCCTGCCCATACTCGTGTTCGTTTTGCGAGTACCCCAAACGCGCGGGAAAATACCAATTCACCAGCGAGCGATCTGTCGAGAAGGAGTTGAGCGCCTTATACGATACCGGAAAAGTAAGAGTGGTCGGTTTTGTGGACGATACCTTCAATATCCCTCCTGAAAGGTTCAAGAGTATTTTGCGTATGATGATAAACAATAAATACGGGTTCAGGTGGTCATCGTATTTCA
>CAYWGM010000124.1:0-2624 GCA_964457875.1 uncultured Eubacteriales bacterium
GTTGCGACCTGCCTACTGACACGCCGCATGAGAATATCTATGCCATGTGCAAAGCAGGCAGGGATTGGAACAGAAAACTTAAATACGGCGGAAAATAGATGAGGCCTTTTTTCGATAGCGAATTGATCATGGCTTTGATAGGCTTTATCCCGATCATTCTGATCCTGTTTGGGATGCTCAGGCTGAGGATACCTTCGCATATAGCCGGTCCGGCGGCTTTGCTGACGGGCATCGTACTTGCTATAGTCTGCTGGGGTATGCCTGTGGGGCTCATACCCGGCGCTGTCCTTGAAGGCGTCCTTCTCGGCTTATTCCCGATAATATGGGTCGTTTTCGCAGCGTTATTTACGTATAACCTGTCTATCGCCAGCGGTGCAATAGATAAAATCAAAAAAATGCTTGTTTCTGTTTCGTCAGATATCAGGATTCAGGGCATCATACTTGCTTTTTGCTTCGGCGGTTTTCTTGAGGCAGTCGCCGGATTCGGCACCGCGGTGGCTATTCCCGCCGGGCTGATGACGGCAATGGGATTCAATCCGATGCTTGCGGTAATCGTGTGTCTGGTTGCCAATACCGTACCGGTTGCTTTCGGCGTGGCCGGCATCCCGGTAATAACACTTTCTATGGTCACCGGACTCCCGCTCGGCGATCTGAGCGCATATGCCGCATTACAGATGCTGCCTTTCATAATCCTCCTGCCTCTTCTTATCGTTATGATCATTTCGCGGAGCATAAAAGGTGAAAAGGCGACGGTAAAAGTAGAAAGAGGAAAAACCGGATTGAAAGGTGTGTTAGGAGTTTCGCTCATTTCAGGAATTTGCTTCGGAATCGGGCAAACGCTTGCGGCATGCTTTATTGGTCCTGAACCGGCCGCGTTTGCCGGCTCTCTACTTTCACTTGCATCGGTTGTGGTATGGTGCAGGATACGTCCTGTAAAAAATGCGCGGAGAACAGCCGATCATCCGTCGTCCGGACGGGTGGGAATGGTTGACGCATTACGCTCATGGAGCCCTTACATACTTATTTTAGCGATAGTCCTTGCCACACGGCTTTTACCCGGGCTTAAATCCCTGGGCGCATTTTTGACCAACCCCGGCACAATAATCTTTGTCGCCGCCATAACAGGCGGATTGCTGCAGAGGTTGAACCTCAAGGCGATAGCGGCAATTGCCGTAAGGACGCTCAAACAGATGACGAAGACGATAATTACGATCCTGTCTATTGTGTCGCTTGCCAAGGTCATGAGTCATGGCGGAATGATCGCATCGATATCGGAGGGCATTTCGTCATTGGCAGGTAAGCTCTTTCCGTTTGTAGCACCGTTTTTCGGCGCATTGGGCACGTTGATCACAGGTAGCGATACCTCCTCAAATGTGCTTTTCGGTGAACTCCAGAAACAGACGGCCATGGCGATAGATGCCGACCCGTCGTGGCTGGCGGCTGCCAATGCCAGCGGCGCCGCCGCCGGTAAGCTCGTATCGCCTCAGAGCATCTCGATAGCTGTTTCGGCAACCGGCCTTACAGGTTCGGAAAGTAAGATATTATCTGTAACATTGAAATATGCCCTTGTCTTTACGGGATGCATCGGTTTGATTATACTGATATTCAGCCGCTGACTTTCAGCTGATCTATTGAGAGATTTGTTCTGTCTCTGCTATTTTCTGCCGGACATCTTCCTCTGATATAGTGCTCAGGTAAGTGAACCTATAATCAAGCGCTTTCCTGAAGTTATCGGCAGCTTCGGTTTTTTTGCCTTTGTTCATCAGAACCAGGCCATAATTATAGTAAGCCTCCGGTATGGAAGGGTTGGCGGGGATCAACTTCCCGTATATTTCTTCCGCCTTTTCGATTTCACCGCGCAAATAATATGTTTGGCCGAGATTATCCTGAATGACCGCATTTGAGTTATTGTAGTCATATGCTTCGAGGTTGAATGCAAGCGCCTTTTCCAGGTCGCCTTTTAAAATCAGAAGAAATCCGAGGCTTCCGTAGATGATAGATGTCTTGTACTCTTTGAACACATTCTCAAGTATTTCCACCGCGCCGTCAAGGTCGCCCTTTTTCCATATCGCAAGCGCAAGGTTCGATTTGGCAAAGAGCCGATCTTCCTTTGGAATATCCCTTTGGAGCAGGTTTTTAATGATGCTTTCGGCTTCATCGGGCTTTCCGCTTTTAAGCATCAGATAACCATATATCACTACGTTGCGTGGCTTGCCTTTGCCGTCGTTGTATGCCCTTCTGTACCACTTGTATGCCTTATCGATATTGTTTCTCGTATAATTGTATGCCCCTATGATAGTATAGAATTTTTCACGTTTAAGAATTACCAATGCGAGGATATATGCAGCTAATGCGATAGTGCCGGCCCATATGTCTGACAGCATAAGGATTATTATCACTGCCACCGGCAGAAAAAACCATACTAAAGATTTCTTAAAGCCTTTTCCCATCTCCCGTACCCCCTTATGTGACGCTGATATTATACCCAAACGTGATTCGAAATTCAATCGGTATTACAATGCATATGGCTTGCATTGCATAACGTAATTGCAGCAAGTATAATTAGAGCAAGAAGGGGGTATGGATCATATGTTTTGTATAAAATGCGGAAATCAGTTGGACGA
>CAYWGM010000125.1:0-2621 GCA_964457875.1 uncultured Eubacteriales bacterium
CCATGCGCGGCAAGTCATACCTTTCGATGGGATCGGTATCGATGGGGATAGCCGGTTCCATGGTCAATGAGGAGTTTTTCCAGAAGTATCTCGGGATCAGGAATGAATACGTCGATATGTCCGAATTCATAAGGCGCATCGATGAAGGGATATTTGACGGGGTTGAATATGAGCATGCAATTAAATGGGTAAGGAAATACTGCAAGGAAGGCGAGGATTTAAATCCTCCCGAAATAAGGCAGAGCCGTCAGCGCAAGGATTCCAACTGGGAATTCGTCGTCAGGATGATGATGATAGCCCGCGACCTGATGGTAGGCAACCCGCGCCTGGCCGAGATCGGATTCGGCGAGGAAGCTCTGGGACATAATGCCATCGCTGCAGGATTTCAGGGGCAGAGGCAATGGACCGACCATTTCCCGAACGGTGATTTCCTTGAAGCCATGCTTTGCAGTTCTTTTGATTGGAACGGCATAAGGGAGCCTTTCATCGTCGCGACCGAAAACGACAGCCTTAACGGCGCGGCCATGCTTTTCGGATTGCTGCTGACAAATACGGCGCAGGTTTTTGCAGACGTCAGGACGTATTGGAGCCCTGAAGCCGTAAAACGCGTTTCGGGGAAATATCCTCAAGGTATTGCCGAGAACGGCCTTATTCATTTGCTCAACTCAGGTGCCGCAGCCCTTGATGGAAGCGGCCGGCAGTCAATAAGTGGCAAACCTGCGATGAAACCGCATTGGGAAATAACTCCTGACGAGGCCGTTGCATGCCTGGAAGCGACAAGCTGGAGGCCTGCCGATGTCCCGTATTTCCGGGGCGGAGGGTATTCATCACAATTTATGAGCAAAGGCGGGATGCCGATCACCATGTCCAGGATAAACCTGATTTCAGGTCTCGGGCCGGTGCTGCAAATAGCCGAGGGCTTCTCGGTCGAGCTTCCCGAAGATGTGCACAGGGTCCTTGACGTACGTACCAATCCGTCATGGCCTACTACGTGGTTTGTACCAAAGCTTACCGGTTCCGGCGCATTCAAAGATGTTTATTCGGTAATGGCAAATTGGGGGGCCAATCACGGTTCATTCAGCTACGGTCATATCGGCGCCGAGCTTATCGCACTCGCCTCGATATTGAGGATACCCGTATGTATGCACAATGTCGAAGAAGGCAGGATTTTCAGGCCATCGGCCTGGAGCGGCTTCGGGACTGCGGATCTTGAAGGTGCCGATTACAGGGCATGCGCCAACTTTGGACCTCTTTACAGATAATACGGAAAAATAATGGATTGGTTATATGATGAAAACAAAAGCAGTCAGGCTTTATGGCCAAAACGACCTGAGACTCGAAGAGTTCGAGCTTAATGATATTACTGAAAATGATATACTTGCAAGAGTGGTTTCAGACAGTATATGTATGTCTTCATACAAGGCGGCTATCCAGGGGAAAGCACATAAAAGAGTTCCTGAAGATATTGATGTGAACCCTGTTATTATTGGACATGAGTTCTGCGGCGAGATAATAAAAGTGGGAGCAAGATGGGTCGGGAAATTCAAAGAAGGCTCGAGATTCGCCGTTCAGCCTGCTATAAATCTGGAAGATAACCCATATAAGACGCTGGGCTATTCTTATCGTTTTGCTGGCGGTGCAGCTACGTATATAGTCATTCCAGGTGAAATCATGGAACATGATTGTCTTCTCGAATATAACGGAGGCGCCTTCTTCTATGGTTCACTGGCTGAACCCGTGTCCTGCGTGATAGCGGCATTCCATGCGAGTTACCATATGGTTCCTGATTCGCATATGCATGAGATGGGGATAGTAAAAGGCGGTAATATGGCATTGCTGGGCGGTGGAGGCCCGATGGGGCTGGGAGCGATTGATTATGCGCTTCATAGCGGCAGGAACCCCGGTCTTCTTGTAGTTACGGATATCGACAGATCAAGGCTCGAAAGGGCTTCGGCTATATATCCGCCCGAGGTGGCCCGAAATAACGGGATCGAATTGATTTATGCTGATACATCTTCTTTCAGTGATCCCCTATCATATTTGATGAGCCTGACAGGCGGGAAAGGTTTTGATGATGTATTTGTGTATACTCCCGTGGAATCTGTTGTCGAGCAGGCAGGGCGTGTCCTTGCTCGCGATGGTTGCCTGAATTTCTTTGCAGGTCCGACAGATCCCGGTTTTTCCGCCCGACTTAATTTTTATGACGTCCATTATTCATTGTTACACGTGGCAGGTATCAGCGGAAGTAAAACAAGCGATATGGTTGAATCGCTGAGGATGATGGAAAAAGGCTTGATTGACCCTTCTCCTATGATTACGCATGTGGGCGGATTGGACAGCTATGCGGGTACTACGCTCGGTCTGCCAGCGATCTCCGGTGGCAAAAAGCTCATATATACCAACATCATGATGGAACTGACCGCATTAGACGAATTTGTGCTCAAGGCGGAGGGCGATCCGTTGTTTGCCGGCTTATCGGCAATAATAAGTCGCAATAACGGGCTTTGGTGCGCTGAGGCTGAGAAATACCTGCTTTCGCATGCCACGCCCGTCAAATAACCCCTCCTTTTTTAGCTGTCCTTATCATAATGACATGCGCAGTCACACCGATGGCAACCAAT
>CAYWGM010000126.1:0-2615 GCA_964457875.1 uncultured Eubacteriales bacterium
TGTCTTTGTCGGAATGGCGCTGACGCTGTTTAAAATGTTCTACGCCAAAGGCGGCGCGCCGGAAGTACCGGATGCGGTACCCGGCCAGACTGAACAACTGAGCTCCGGCGAGGCCAATGTCCCGGGAACCGTCGTGATCATGCTCCTTCTCGTTGTGATAACGGTAACAGGGCTATTCATGCCTGAAGGTATAAAAAATCTTATAATAAACGCCCAAAGAATAATCATTGGGGGATAGTATTGGGGATAATATAATGGAAGTATTAACCGTCGAACAGGAAAAAATTGAAGAGATATGCGTTCATTATAATATAGAATCGGGATACCCGCTTGTATGCATGTTTGCTAATGATGAGAGGCCTCTTTCCGGCAAATACGCCATTTATTACGCATTTGCGGACAGGGCAGGCGGACGTATCGTACTTGTCAGGACCATGATAGGGCCGGAAAGCATGAGATTCAAATCGATATGCCCTAAAGTCCATGCCGCTGCCCTATATGAAAGGGAGATCCATGACATGTTCGGGTTGGCGCCCGACGGACACCCCGATTTGAGAAAGCTGGTATTTCACAGCAATTGGCCTGAAGGCCAATTTCCGCTGCGCAAGGATTTCGACCCGAAGAACAAGCCGCAGTTCGTAAAAAAAGACATTAATAATAATGGCGCCTGCTTTAAGAGAGTGGCGGGCGAAGGGGTTTATGAAATACCTGTCGGTCCGGTGCATGCGGGGATCATCGAGCCGGGGCATTTCAGGTTCAGTGTCGCGGGCGAGCCCATAATCAATCTGGAAGCGCAACTGTATTACGTCCACAAAGGCATCGAGAAGATGTGCGAAGGCGAGCATATCGAGAGATGCCTGTACATATCGGAGCGCATATCGGGCGACGAGACCTTTTCCAATTCGCTCGCCTATTGCCAGGCTATAGAGGAGATCGCGGGCGTGCGGGTCCCTGAGCGGGCGGAGTATACAAGGGTCGTCTTTGCCGAATTGGAAAGGCTCACGAGCCACCTCGGAGACCTTGCAGGTGTTTGCGTAGACGTAGCCTATGGATTTGCCGCATTTCAGTTCAGGATGATGAGGGGCTGGGCTTATCTGATTGCAGACGAGCTTTGCGGCATGAGGTTTTTGAGGAGCGTGAACAAGCTGGGAGGAGTCCGGAAGGATTTTGTCGCAGGGAAGGAAGCGGGATTGATAGCGCGGCTCGGCAAAATTGAGGCGGAGCTTGAGGATACATATAAGATTATCTTTTCGAACAGCATGTTCATTGACAGGATTGAAAACACAGGGGTACTCAGACCGGAGATTGCCGTTGACCTGAACGTCGTCGGGCCCGGAGGACGCGCTTCAGGGGTTCGTTCTGATGTAAGGAAGGCATTCCCGTATGCGGCATACGGGCATCTGGACTTTAGCGTCCCCGAGCATAACAACGGCGATGTCAACTGCCGGATGAAGACCAAGATAGAAGAGTGCTTTGAGTCGATCGGCCTGATGGTCAAAGCCATCAAAGCCATCGAAGCCATCGAAGCGATCGAAGTAATGCCCCAAGGCAGGATGTCAGAAGCTATAGAATCGGTAGAACCATATAAATTCGCATTTGGGATGACCGAATCACCGAGGGGCGAGAATATCCACTTTGTAATGACAGGAGAGGGCAATACCATCTACAGATACAAGATAAGGACCCCGTCCTTCTGTAACTGGCCCGCATTGTGCCATGCCGTAAAAGGCAACATCGTGCCTGATTTCCCTCTGATCAACAAGAGCTTCAACCTGTCATACGCAGGCAACGATTTATAAGCGAGGATGGATAAAACATGTTCAGGACTATAAGCAAGATCATTAAGTACCCGCGCCTTACGCTGGATTACCCCAGGAAGCCTCTTGATTCCAGCCTGTTCATCGGCAGGCCTGAGATCGACGCCCAAAAGTGCACCGGATGCGGGGTGTGTGTATCACGTTGTCCGTCGCGCGCGATTGTCGTGTCGGGCTGTATCGGGATAAACTATGATGAGTGTGTGTTTTGCGCCTTATGCGAAGAAGTATGCCCCGCCGGAGCCGTAAAGATGACAAACAAATTCGAGCTTGCCGAGAAAGACAGGGCCAGGCTCAGGAAAACGCCGGTCATCATTGAACAGCGGGATATTCCGGATGAATCATATGAGATAATATGCGCAGAGGTCGGCAAAAAAGCGGCGAAGCTATTCGGAAGAAGCCTCCAGATAAGGGAAGTGGACGCCGGTTCATGCAATGGCTGCGATTATGAGGTCAACGCCTTGAATAATCCGTTCAATGATATTGAGAGGCTGGGCATCCATTTTGTCGCATCGCCGAGGCATGCCGACATGCTTCTCGTGACCGGGACCGCAACGAGGAATATGGAGCTTGCTCTTGTCAAGACCTATAACGCTACGCCTGACCCGAAGCTCGTCGTGGCTGTCGGGGCCTGCGCCTGCAGCGGAGGGATATTCAAGGACAGTTACGCGACGCGCAACGGCATCGACTGCATTGTACCTGTCGATGTATATATTTCCGGCTGCCCGCCCCGGCCTCAGGCAATCATGTACGGGATATTGAAGGCCCTTGATTTGCTATAAATTTGAATATGTGGTATGA
>CAYWGM010000127.1:0-1078 GCA_964457875.1 uncultured Eubacteriales bacterium
TCTTGTATATTCTTGCCGATGATAGAAGAAGCGATGATTCCGGGAAACCTTGCAAAAAGGATTATCAGGAAAAACCTGCCGGGTCTGACCGGCGTCAGTCCGGCGATATATGTGAGGATGTCCTTGGGCAGCCCGGGGATGAGGAAAAGGATGAACATCGCTATCTCTGACTTCTGGCTGTTAATAAGGAAATTGAAGCGCTCAAGTTTATCTTTGGAGACAAAGGCCTTAACTACCGGATAACCGATCAGTCGTGCAAGATAGAATACTATGACGGTCCCGCCCACAATTCCGATGATCGAATACAACGTCCCGAGCAATGTGCCGTATATATAACCGCCGGCTACCTGGACAAATTCGCCGGGGATGGCTGCGATGACAACCTGTACGACCTGAAGCAGTATGAATACCAACGCGCTGACATATCCGTACGATTTGAGCGTATCCCTCAGCTGCTGCGGATCACGCATCAGCTTTGTCAGGCGGGGGCCGAACGCTATTGAAAGATAAGTGATGCCCGCAAGAAAAATCACGATCAGGATGATATTAATTATGAGCTTGCTGTCGAGCCGTTGCTTGCGTAATATTATATTTTTGAGTTTCTTAAAGGCAGTCATACAAAGATATTACCAGTATACCGGTTAGTTTTCAATTTCATATTTTATACCAGGCTTGTCTGCGTATACAAGTCGGTCTTATCTTCGGGACGCAGGTAGCAGCCGATCGCAGGTATTCCTTTGCTCCGGTAGTATTCGGGTTCCTTAATACCTGACGCGTCGACGGGTTTCAAATCGACAAGGACGCTCCCCTTCTTTTCTTTAAGCACCTGCACGCCCTGCGAGTCCCTGGTGCTTTTGGAATTTATCAGCGAAGTGTTGAAAACAAGCGCTTTGCCGATGCTGCTGTAAGCGACGAAATCGGCGTCTTGCTGCATGAAAATTACTTTTACCAGCTTTGACGCATCGGAATAGGCATTCGCCAGCTTTTTCCTGTTTGTCTTGGTAGAATAGCTTTCAAGCGGTATCTTTGCAATCTTGCCGTTGCCGAAAGTAAACAGGAAGAATCCTGAATAATTATC
>CAYWGM010000127.1:1178-2566 GCA_964457875.1 uncultured Eubacteriales bacterium
GATCTCCGTCCGCCTCGGCCTGCCGTATTTTTTGGCGACCTCCTGAAGCTGCCTTACGATTATCTTTTTTATCTTGTTTTCATCTGCCAGCGTGAGTTTGAGGTCTTCGATCCCTTTCTTTATCGCATCGTACTCGCCGGTCCTGTGCAGTATGTATTGCTTGTTCAGGTTCCTGAGCTTTATCTCGGCTACGAACTCAGCCTGGAGCCTGTCGATGCCGAAACCCTCCATCAATGCCGGCACGACGTCCTCGTCGCGACCCGTATTCCTGATTATCCGTATAGCCTTGTCGATATCGAGCAGGATCAACTTGAGTCCGGCAAGCAGATGGAGTTTATCGGATTTTACTGCTATATCGTGCTTCAACTGCCGCTTGACGCAGCCCATCCTGAAGGCCAGCCATTCCTTGAGGATCTGGCCCACGCCCAGAACCTTCGGGATTCCCCCGATGAGGATATTGAAATTACATGTAAATGAGCTTTCCAGCGGTGTGAGTTTGAACAGCCTCATCATGAGGGCATCCGGATCGGCGGTCTTTTTTATGTCGATGGTGATCTTGAGCCCGTTGAGATCGGTCTCATCCCTTATATCGTTGATGTCCCGCAGCTTGCCGGCTTTCACCAGGTCGGCCGTCGCATCGATTATCTCTTCAGCCGATGTCGTGTACGGTATCTCGTATATCTCCACGCATCCGCTCTTTTTATCTACTCTGTAGCGCGCACGGATCTTGAAGCTGCCGCGCCCGGTCCTGTATATCTCATCCATCATGCCTTTGTCATAAATCAACAATCCGCCGGTCGAGAAATCAGGCGCCTTCATGAATTGTGAGACGTCGGCGTCCTCGTTATAAATATACCCGATCGCAGCATCGCATACCTCCTGCAGATTGAAACTGCATGTATTGCTCGCCATGCCGACCGCGATGCCCTGATTGGCATTGACCAGCACCGAAGGGAATGTGGCCGGCAAAAGCACCGGTTCCTTCAGCGTGCCGTCGTAATTGTCGATAAAATCCACGGCGTCTTTATCAAGATCCCTGAAAATCTCTTCGCACACTTTTTCAAGCTTCACTTCGGTATATCTGGGCGCCGCCGACTGCATATCACGCGAATAATGCTTGCCGAAATTGCCTTTCGAATCTATATACGGCTGCACCAATGCGTCATAGCCTTTGGTCAGCCTGACAAGCGTCTCATATATTGCCATATCGCCATGCGGGTTGAGCTTCATCGTCTGCCCGACGACGTTGGCCGATTTGGTGCGCTGTCCCGTTAAAAGCCCCATGGAATACATCGTGTAAAGCAATTTGCGGTGGGACGGTTTGAAACCGTCGATCTCGGGTATTGCCCGGGAAACGATGACGCTCATGGCATACGGCATATAGTTGC
>CAYWGM010000128.1:0-832 GCA_964457875.1 uncultured Eubacteriales bacterium
CGATGCGCCCTGGTAAAGTTAGAAACCTTGACATCTGATACCTTGCAAGGGATATATCTTCCTCCAAGCACCGCCAGAATATGATGTATGGGTCTGATAAAAGAGATATCCGAATTTCCCCATTTCATGGAAATAGGCAGATAAATGGAAGAAACGAACTCGGGGATGAATTCTTTAAGGACCTTTTCCGAAGAGATCCCCTTTTCGTGCTTAACGGCAAATACGTAATCCACGTTATTCACCTTTTCTATTATAAGAGACCCCGGATCAACGCCTTTTGAAGAAGCAAAAGCAATGGCGGTTTTTGTTGGGATCCCATCGGCGGAAAAAGCATGCGTTCTGGCCGGGCCTTTTATTTTAAGTTCCGCATCGTCCTGTTTCGCGGCCACACCGGAAACAGCCAGAATAAGCCTTCGCATCGTGCCAAAAACCTCAAGGCCCGA
Source organism: uncultured Eubacteriales bacterium (assembly GCA_964457875.1). Taxonomy (GTDB): domain Bacteria; phylum Bacillota; class Clostridia; order Acetivibrionales; family CAYWGM01; genus CAYWGM01. Next base: position 444 of record CAYWGM010000128.1, read on the forward strand.
GAACTTCAGCCTTCTTTTCTTAAGAAGCTCCTCAGCTTTCGCGGCGCAATCCGTGAACATGTTCTCCAGGAATCTGGCCGGTATCTCTTCGGTGCCTATTTCAAGTATGAAATCTCTGCTTTGCATCTTAGTGATCTCCTAACAAGATACTATCATAATATCCGGGGCCTTTTTTTTGGAAATATCAATAAAATATGGACATCAATTGGTCAAGCATATCCTCAAACGACACTTTTTCATACGTTCCCTGTTTGAGGAAATCATTGACCGCATCGATCTTGGCTATGGCTTCGTCTATTTTCGGGTTGCTGCCTTTAACATAAGCCCCGATATTTATAAGATCTTCGGCTTCGGAATACCTTGCCAAGACCTCTCTGAGCTTCCCGGCA
>CAYWGM010000128.1:842-2562 GCA_964457875.1 uncultured Eubacteriales bacterium
TGTGTTCGTCGGAAACGAGATTGTACATTATACGGCTGACGATTGGAAGTATATCTATCGACGGATAATGGTTCTTTGCCGCCAATGCCCTGGACAATATTATATGCCCGTCAAGTATGCTTCTGGACTGATCGGCTATCGGTTCGTTAAAATCATCTCCCTCAACAAGTATCGTATAAAAAGCGGTTATAGAACCTTTTTCGGATGTCCCCGACCTTTCCATCAATTTAGGCAGCATAGCAAAGACCGAAGGCGTATAACCTCTTGTCGTGGGAGGCTCTCCGGAAGCAAGACCGACATCCCTTTGAGCATAAGCGAACCTTGTGGTGGAGTCCATCATAAAAATGACCTTCATCCCCTGGTCACGGAAATATTCGGCTATAGCCGTGGCAACAAACGAAGCTTTTAATCTGATCAACGGCGGCTGGTCGGAAGTTGCTACGACAACAACCGATTTCTGGAGTCCTTCTTCGCCCAAAGATTCTTCTATAAAATCTCTTACTTCTCTGCCGCGTTCTCCGATAAGAGCGATAACGTTAACATCTGCTTCGGCATTTCTGGCTATCATGCCCATAAGAGTGGATTTCCCGACGCCGGATCCCGCGAATATCCCCATACGCTGTCCTCTGCCTATAGTTAGGAGCCCGTCAATTGCCCTTACCCCTACCCTTAGTATCTCAGTCACTCTCGGGCGCTTTACCGGGTCCGGAGGATCCGCGTCAAGAGACCTTTCATGATCGGATATCAGAGGACCTTTGTCATCTATAGGATCGCCAAGCCCGTTCAACACCCTGCCCAATACAGCCGGTCCAACCTTTACTTTTAATGGATGTCCGGCGGCAAGCACTTCAGAACCGGGGGATATGCCGGCGGTGGTACCCAAAGGCATAAGAAGGACCCTTCCCTCTTTAAAGCCTACAACCTCAGCATAAGTAGTGGCTTTCCCCTTGTCTATGTTTATTATGCACAGATCGCCTATTGAAACTCCTTGTACCTGGGCTTCCAATATCAGACCGACGACCTGTATGACCTTGCCTATTACTTTGACCGAATCGGCCATTTCAATGGCACGGTAATATTTTTCTAGATCTATGTCCGACTTCTCGTTAGGTGCGGTTTCAGTCTGAGTCACTGTCCTGTGCCTTCCCTATAGCTTGCTCGATCAGAGAAAGTTTAGTTGATATCCTGGCATCAACAAATCCAAGATTGGTTTCGATGACACACCCGCCGGGATCCACCTGACTGTCTTCCAGTATGGAAAGGTTCTTCACTCCGTCAACTATCCCGGAAAGCTTGTCCTTATGGGTCTTAATATATTCGGCATCTTCCCTGTTGACCTTGACTATCACATTTTCCCGGTCGCTGACCTTATTTATTGCTTCAGCTACTATGTTCATGACAGCATCTTTATTCGTCGCCACTTCATTCCTTATGATCTGCTCGGCTATTTTCAGGGACATGCGCACTATCTCGTTCTCGGAATCCTTTATTATCTTTTTTCTCTGTTTTATGGCTTCGTTCAATGTCTCCATGGCTTGGCTCATGATCTCGGACACCTGTCCCTGGCCTTCTCTTTTGCCATCTTCAAAACCTTCGGTCCTGGCATTCTGCCTTATTGTTTCGGCTTCCGCATGGGCATTCTCCATCATCTCTTGAACTTCGGATTGCGCCTGTTCGATTATTTTTGATGCCTTTTCATAAGCCGATTCAACCCGTTCTT
>CAYWGM010000129.1:0-2561 GCA_964457875.1 uncultured Eubacteriales bacterium
GACATATTTTATATCCGACTTCTTCATGCCGTTGTAGAATGGTAATGCCAGCGTCTTTTTAGCCCTGTACTCGGCGTTGGGTCTTTTGTATTCATCCCGATACGGAGCCAAACTTGTGACTTTCGGGAAATATTCTCTCGCCTGTATGCCGCTTGCGTCCAGATAAGACATAACAGAATCCCTTTCTGGCACTTCCACTATCATCACGAAGGGGGAAAACTCCATCGGATTCTTGGGGAGCCTGCACTGTACGCCTATTTCGTCCAGATTCTCCCTGTAGATGGAGTAAGTCTCCCTCCGCTCGCTTATGATTTCGTCCAAATGTCTTATTTGCGGTATCCCTACGGATACTTGCAAGTCGGAAGGGCGCAGATTATATCCTTCGTATGAAACATTCAGCCATTTATCGCCCTTCGTTCTCCCCTGATTGCGTAAAACACGGCATAATTCGGCGAATTCTTCATTGTCGGTGCAAATCACCCCGCCTTCGGGGAGATTCACTTGTTTATTCGGGTAGAAGCTATACACACAGGCGGTGTAATTGCGTTTCGGGAACACTCCGAACGATTCGCAAGAGTCTAATATGACAGGGACTCCACAGTTATCCCAATTTTTCGTGTCGTATGGCACCCCAAAAACATCGACAGGCATTATAGCGGCGGTGAATCTCTTGTAGCATCTGAAATATTCCGTCGCTATCACGTCGTTCATCAGGTAATCGTGCTTGTTTATATCTATGAACGATGGTCTGTACCCCGCCCACCTGATGGAATGTGCCGTAGCAACGAATGTATAGTCCGGCGTGATGACGTACCCGCCCTTTTGTCTTAGCAATCCCACCGCTTTCAGGCACAAGAACAGCGCCGCAGTTCCATTACAGACGGCTATGGAATACTTTTTACCGGTCTTTTCGCACACGAGAGCCTCGAATTCCTCGACCCTTTTGCCCATTGCGATAAAACCGGACTTCAAAGTTTCGTTTACGCTTTTCCTGACCTCGCTATGGTATTTCATGTACGTCGGTTTACTTATGTTCATCTAAACCTCCGCAAAATCCATATACATCATGTGCAACCTTTCGGTGAGCTGCATCATACAGTTTGCTATATGGCACTTGTTCGCAATATTGTCCGGATTATTTGCCTCTATGCCGGACTGAACCTTCTCAAGTTCCTTGATTTGGTTTACCAGGGCGGCGACATAATCAAACACTTCTTTCTTTTTCGGCATACCCACAACCTTCTTCATCCTGATACCTTTCCTTAAAATATTTTCCTGTCATATTGCTTTCGAGTGTAACATATTATATAATAATCATCACATTAAGTTACACAGGAGGCTTACCGTGATAGAAGTATCCGCCATCAAGTCCAAACAGAAACTTGAAGCTATGAAGTCTTACCTCAGAGAAAGTTCGATGCGCGACTGGCTGCTTTTTGTACTCGGCATCAACGTGGGGCTTAGAGTGTCCGACCTGCTGTCCCTCACCGCGTCCGATGTAAAGGGGCAGTCCAGCCTTGCACTCACCGAATCCAAAACCGGCAAGAAACGCTCCATCACACTCAACAAAGCCGCAAAGGAGGCTATTGCGGAATACCTTGTAACTGTCAGACCCACAGGATACCTGTTCGCCAGCAGACAGGGAAACTCCCACATCACCCGCGTTCAGGCGTGGAGGATACTCAACGATGCGGCGCGTAAAGTCGGGATAAAAGGAGAAATCGGCACGCACACCCTCCGAAAGACGTTCGGGTATTGGGCATACAAACAGGGTATCGACATATCCCTTCTTCAAAAAATCTTCAACCATTCCTCGCCCTCCGTCACCATAGCGTACATCGGCATAACCAAAGAGGACATCGCCGACGTGTATAATGGATTAAATCTTTGAGTCATTTACACTACCTCCTTTGCAATGACACCCCTGCCGCAAAGGTATGGGGGTGTGTTATAGCCCTTACTTCTTCCTGCATTGGTATTTTTATTTCGTGCATCTTTACAAGCTCCATATCTCTAAACCGACCTCCTTTTGTTGCTTTTTACACCCATTCCGTCCACTACGCCATCATGGACGGTTTTTTCTAAAAAAATAACCTGAAATTTACTCTAATTTTTTACCCAAATCCTTGCATATCAAGCCTTTCGGTAATAACCGTCCACTACACCGCCGCTTACGGTGGATAGTGGTACTAACATATAATATATTGGCTTTTAATTAAGTGCAAATCTACAATACCGCTACTTTGCCCTTCTTTAAAGGCAATTCAAAGACAAATTCATACACATTATTTGAAAACTTGTTACCCTCCTGCTTGGCTTGTGACTTCTTCATATACCCAGCTTCTATCAGCTTCTTGAAGTATTTTCGGAATGTTGACTCATTCATCCGTAAATCATCACATATCTTTTGGACAGACGGAAACACCTGATTTCCTGCACCACCATAACTGCAAAAATACGCATAGATAAGTTTTGACATCTGGCACAACTCACCGTTGCACATAACCAGTTTCGGTATCTGCCCGTACCCATCCTGAAAGACGCTTCCAGTCGGATTTTTT
>CAYWGM010000130.1:0-2541 GCA_964457875.1 uncultured Eubacteriales bacterium
TCACTAACCCTTTTCCGGATTAGTTTATCTGCCAGTTGTTCTATCATTCAGTTTACCCCTTCTTAATTACATTATACGCTATCAGCGTTATATTGACAATAAATTATTATAAAATATTATAATATATTATAAATTACTATAAGTTAATATAAATTGAAGCAAGTGGTAGTTTCATGCTCATCAGTAAACATACATGCCTCTACGCCGAAGAAACCTGACCTGAAGTCTCTGTTGTATTTGGGGCCGTCAAATTTGCCGAACATGCCAATAAGGAAGTTATCCATCATTTGTCAGCTCCCATCCTCGAGCAGGCAGCATATTTCTCCAAATCCGTTCACGCTTGCAAACCCTTCGCTGTCAACCCTGTCACGGTTGAAATGGATAGGCCTTATACCGAGTTCATATGCAGGAATAAGGTTCTTGACTCTGTCATCAAAGAATATGCAGTCCGCGGCAGATGCATTTATGCGCTGTAACAGGATTTCATAAATCTTTTTATCAGGTTTCCTGTACCCGACATCTCCGCTTATAACAATCGCCTTGAAAAACTTATCAAGCCTGTGTTTTTTGCGCAGGTAGCTTGACCATTCACTCACATCATTTGAAAGCATGGCAATATTAAACTCTTTTGATAAAAGCTCTGCGGCTTTAATAAACTGGCTATCCAGGGTAATGAAATTATCGAGATAATCCTTCTCCGTCCACTGCCAATCCTCAAAACCTGATATTTGCCAGAATTCCTTTGAAGGGATGGCGCCAAGACTTGCTTTTATATACAGATCATAAATATCCTGTTCATTTATACCAGGGCTTTTTCTTTTTATATAGGGAATAAGCAGATCACGGGTATCATCGCATTTCTCGTACACAACACCCATAGCGTCAAATATCAGCCACTTTGAAGTAACGCTCGTTACATTTGTCATAATTTCATTTCCATGAGATTCTCGTTTGGCGAAAAGCCGCAATTCCTATATACGCCTTTCCCAGCTTCCGCAGCATGAAGTATTGCTTTCTGAATTCCTTGCTCCTTTAAAAACTCGAGCATATGTTTCATGAGGGAAGTAGCCATTCCTTTTTTTCTGTGATCCGGCCTGGTATACATATTCGAAAAATATCCGATTCTTATTCTTGAATTTCATTATGTAGTTTGCTAATATCTTCATCATCTTTGACATGCCCGGCTTCCTTTAAGAACTCCAGCCTCATCTTGACAAGGATCTCCAAATCAGCGCTATCACATTTTCTTATATGATATTTGACTTCATCCGTCAAATACACTAAATCCGGCATTCTATCTATGATACGGATATTCGGATATACATCAAGCTGCTCCCTGGATGTTGTGCCTGATAGGACGCCGATGAAGCCAACGCCGGCATTTTGCGCCGTTTGCGCATCAACGATGCTGTCGCCCACAAAGACACAATCTTCCTTACTGAGATCAAGCATCCGGATTGCCTTTATCAGCCCTTCGGGATCAGGTTTAAATGCCGAGACATCCTCGCCGCCGATAACAACTTCGAAGCAGCCCGCCAAATCGTACCGTTCCAACACTTCGGCTATCCTGTAGCGGAATTTTGTAGACACGATGCCGCACCTGATTTCCCGGCTGCATAATGAACGTATGGTTTCAGGCACTTTATCAAAAAATATGGTTTTATTATTCATCACCTCATCGGCCTTTTCTTTGAAAATGACTCTGAACTTCTCAAACGCGTCAGGGTCATCATCGGAAGTGAGCGTGGCAAAAATCCCGGGTAGCGGAAGCCCTATCGTCTTGCAGATCTCTTCATCTGAAGGTATTCCGTAGCCCGTCTTTGACAGCGAATACGCCACACATTCGCAGACCCCATTCGAAGAGTCCACAAGCGTATAATCGAAATCAAACAAAATTGCCTTATACCGGCCAACCCAATCAGTCATGTTATGTATCTTCATTATGCATCTTCTCTCACTTAAGTTTATTTTAATATAGAGTATAGATAATTTTGTATAATACCGTCAAGAGTTGAGACTGCTAACTAAAAATCCAAACCAACAGCAACGCATTCTTTTTGAAAATCCGTGCCCAGATACGTAGCGAATCTATCAAATTCATCGAGGATAGCGGCTCTCATCCGATCAGTTATAACTACATTGCTTTCCCACCACCAATGCTTGATTTTCAAGGGATCGCTTCCAGAACAGTGTGCGTGTATCCCCGTATCCTGGATCGCAAAACCAAATCGGGGTTCTGCCCGACAACATTCAGCGGGTCAAATTGAATACAGCCAACCCTTTTGATATATTCCAGTATCCCTTTTTCGACGTTCTCTCCGTCAAAAACCCCGGAGTTATCCAGCCCCTGATAATGAACCAGGTAACTTCTTGCCTGTTCTTTTGAGATGCATACTTCAGGCATTCTGTAACAAGCCTCGCTCTTCATTTGCCATTCTTTTCAAAATCCATGTAAAGCAGGCTCGGCTGTATGCCGGTATTGTCCTGGTACTTCCCGCTCCGGTATTTCACATATTCGCCTTCGATGGAGTGATAATATAT
>CAYWGM010000131.1:0-2507 GCA_964457875.1 uncultured Eubacteriales bacterium
CACAACCACCGGCGTACTGGCCGATTTGAATTCCTTTTCGAGCAAACGAGCCACACATTCGGTATTTCCCGTCCCCGAAAAGTATATGATGCAAATTGATTGCGGCATCGGCACTCCACCCCCATTTTTATGCTATCTGTAAACCTGCTTAATATAATCTGAAGGCGATACATTCATAAACTTCTTAAAGGTATTGCTGAAGTGGTAAGGACTTGAAAATCCCAGTTCGTAGCTGATTTGTGATATATTCATGTTTGATTCTCTCAATAGCCGCACTGCCTTATAAATCCGTGACTTCATACAATACCTCGTAATGCTCAAACCTGTCTCTTTCTTAAAAACTCCGCTAAGATAATTATAATTCATATTCATTGCGGCGACGATCATTTTCGGATCCAATCTGAAATTATTACTATTATCAAGTAATCCCAGCATCTTCTTTACTATGACATCAGACCTGCCGCCATGGCTTTCTACAGATGCCCGGTCGTACAGCTCAATAAACAACTCCATTGTAATCATACTCAATCGCAGGAGTTTTAATGGATAGACCGACATATAAACCGCATATAGTTCTTCCAATTTGTTAATGAACAGCTTCGGCGTTTTTATTTTCAACACCTTGGGGAGCTCGATTTGCGAATGATAGTCATCCGGCAGGTAGGTCTGGTTTTTAAATGAGGTGTCAATCTTATGTAAAGGTTTATAATCAATATCCTTATCTGAATTATAAAAGTGTATCCAGAACCATTTGGTTCCGGGCGGGATCTTTAATTCCCCCCAATGATGCAGGCCTGCCTTCAGGAAAAATTTCGCCTTCGCGTATCATGTACTCGGTACCGTCTTCCCATACTTCAATAGACCCTTCGATGGTATAGATGAAGACATTAAAATCCAGGACCCTGTCCGGATGCGATATGAACCTGTCGCATCTGCCAAAGCCCACATTCCGTACAGTGGGCATGCCATCAAGCGAAATAGCTATAGAATTCTTAGTCATATAATGATTATATGCAAAATGAATACTCATTTCCAGAAATATTTACTGAAAAATATGTATGTTTTCTAATGTCCAATTCATTCAAAATGATTGGCCGATGCCGGATAATATTGGATATAAGCAGGTTGTACGCATGTAGATGATACTAATATGCAGGGGGGTCCTGATATGAAAGAAAGAAAACATGATTTCAACAGGCTGAGAAAGGTCCTATTGAGAGAGTCGGAACCGGATGTGGTCCCGTTCTATGAATTATTCGCCGATAATGAGATTGTAAGCGCTGTAACAGGTAAAGCCGTTACAGAAGAATCCCTCGTCGAATTCTTCTATAAACTCGGGTATGACTATGTCACCGTATGGCCTTGGATCAGTTATGCCACTAAATCCAACAAAGTCGAGGATAAGCTCAGGCTCAGCGGAACCAGGGAATTTGCCGATGAGAACAACGGGACAATAGAAAACAGGCATGATTTCAATTCATACAATTGGCCCGACGTCAACGAAGAATCGACCGCATGCATCGATGTCTTCGCGCCGATGTTGCCGTACGGGATGAAGATGATTCTGACCACCAGGGGCGTTTTCGAGAGCGTGATGTTCCTTATGGGGCTTGTGCCGTTTTCTTATGCATTGAGTGAAGATGAGCAGCTCATATACGATATGTTCGAGACGGTCGGCGCAAAGCAGTACAAACTGCTAAAGACGTGTTTCGAAAAACATGACCTGAAGAAAATAGGCGCTGTTGCGTTATGCGAGGATATGGGGTTTGTACAGGCCACTTTTCTTCCGCCTGAAATAATGCGGAAATACGCATTCCCTTGGATGAAGAAATATGTAGACCTGTCGCACCAATACGATCTTCCCGTGATCGTGCACGCATGCGGCAACCTCGAAAAGGTCATGGACGACCTAATCGATTATGTGGGCTTTGATGCCAAGCACTCATTCGAGAATAAAATATTGCCCATCACCGAGGCTAAAGCAAGGTATGGAAACAGGATCGCCTTGATGGGCGGAGTCGATATCAATTTCCTCTCCACTTCAAGTGAAGAGCAGGTAAAGGAGTATGTGGAGAGCATGCTGCCCATATGCATGAAAGGCGGCGGCTATGCTCTGGGGACAGGCAACAGCGTCGCCAACTATATCCCGCTGGAAAACTATCTGGCAATGTTAGATGTCGGAAAGGAAATCGGTATTTACCGCTGATGTAAATGCCCCTGTTTACGACCTCAGTGAACCTCTTGCGCATCCTGTTAAAATAGTCCTGATTGAAGGTGCTCAAATCGAACTTTGGCCTGTTGCGCAGATAATTGAAATTGTGTTTTTCCGCAAAATCCAGATACCAGTTCCAATCCATAGTTGTTTGTAACCATATGTATATTCGTGTCCTCGTCAATATTTGGGACTCTTTTTGCGGAAGAACACATAAAAACAGGGACGCTTTCATTTCCTTGTGATATGGACATTATATATGGCAATCTTTGGACAGGCAAGACCGTCAGCTATC
>CAYWGM010000132.1:0-2487 GCA_964457875.1 uncultured Eubacteriales bacterium
GGCGTTCACGTACGACAAAGCGGGCAACAAGACAGCGGAGAAGGTCTCGAAGGACAAATCGGAGCTGTACTGCGTACCAGACGAAGGAAGCCTCATCACGACCGGCTACACATATTATCTGAACGGCAAGGTCAAGACCATAACCGACAGCGCCGGCAGGAAGACCGAATACTTCTATGACGGCGACTGGAATATTATAAAAGAACAGAAGGATGTAAACGCGACGGACAAGAACACCGTCGAGTACGTATACAATTTCCTCGGCAAACCGATTGAAAAGAAGGCGCACGTCAAGGAGGGGGACATCTACCCTAACAGCTTCGACGATACCGACGACATAATACTCACGACTACATTTACCTATGACAAGAACGGCAATGTGGCCACGATGACGACCCCGGATGGCACAATCACGACATACGCTTACGACGACATGAACAGGCAGCTATCCGAGAGCAGGCCGTGCCAGGGAGAGGACGGGCAGCAGACCACCGTTGCGACGTCGGCCGCATACAACTGGGAAGGCAAGGTCCTCACCGGTACCGACGGAAACGGCAATGTGACCACATATGAATACGACAAGCGCGGATTTGTGAAGAAGGTCATCGCGCCCGGCGCAAACGGCGGCACATCGTACTTCGCTTACGATACCGCGGGCAGGAAGACCGCCGAGGTATCGCCGCAGAACTACGATCCGGCCCAGACGCTGGAACAGATGGACAGGACCGAATATACCTATGACCTCATGGATAGGGTAAAGACGAAGGTCAGCAAATACATAGACCCGGTCACGCAGCAGTGGGTGACCTTTACCTCTAAGGCATACAAATACGACGCGAGCGGGAATATGGTAAAAGAGCTGGACGCCCTGGGCTATGAAGCAGGGACCGGGGCTACCGTAGACGACAAGATTAACTCGGGGTACGGCACGGAGTACACATACGACCATGCCGGCCATGTCCTGACTGTACTCGATCCCGTATCAAAGGACAGGTCGCTGCCATTTAGCACGAAATATGAGTATGACGCCCTCGGCAGGAAAGTATCGGAGACCAACGGCGTTGGAGTCATAACAAGATATGCCTATGACGACGCAGGCAACATACTCTCAGTAACGCTGATGAAGGACGCATCGTCCGCACAGCAGACGGTGGAGACGGCCACATACGACCTTGTGGGCAACAAGCTCACAAAGACCGACGGCAACGGCAACACCGTTACTTATGAATACAACGCCTCAGGCAAGATGAGAAAGGCGATAATGCCCGGGGATGCCTCCATACCTTCCAATACGGTCAAATACCAGTACGACAACATGGGCAATACGGCATACACGGCCGATACCGCGGGCACGGTGGACACATATACATACGACAGCTTAGGCAGACAGCTCTCCCATACGCAGAAGAAGTCCGACGACACAGAGACCATAACCGTATCTGCGAGGTACGACAAAAACGGCAACAAGCGCTTCGAGACCGACGGCAATGGAGTGACCAGAGAGAACACCTACGATGCGCAGAACAGACTCACATCCGCCACGATGACCGTATCGGGCGTGGTCAGGACCACGTCGTACGACTATGACAAGGCCGGCAACTTAAGGCATACCACCGACTGGAGGAGCAATGTCACAGAGAACATATATGACCCGCTCGGGAGGCTCATAGAGAAGAAGGACGCATACAACGTATCTGTACAGAAGCTCGAATACAACAACAACAGCGTACAGATCAAATCCTATGACGCTTTGAATAACCTGACAGAATACGAATATGACAAGAACAACAGGCTCATAGAGACCACAGACCCCGAACTCCATGTGACAAGCCAGGCGTACGACAACGCGGGCAACATATCCTCAAAGACCGACGGCATGAGCAATACCACAGCGTATGCCTATGACGAATACAACAGGTTAAAGACCGTGACAAACGCAAAGAGCGAAGTGACGTCTTACACGTACGATAAAGCGGGCAACATGCTCTCGCAGAAGGACGGCAAAGGCAACACCACAAGGTACGAGTACAACGTCATGAACAAGCCTGTGAAGAGGGTCGATCCTGTGGGTTTGAACGTAGCTGCCAAGACCGAGAGCTACGCATATCACGCAAACGGATTGCTTGCCACAAAGGTTGACAGGAACGGCAATACCACGAGCTACGCATACGACAGCCACGGCAGGATGACAAGCCAGACCATAGGTACCGACAGCATAAGCTGCACATACGACAATAACGGCAACCAGCTCACCATGGCAGACAGCACCGGCACGACCACCAGGACCTACGATCAGGAAGGCCGGGTGCTGACAAAGAGTTCTCCCGATACAGGGACACAGACGTTTGTGTATGATATAATAGCGGGAGTGGATGCGGGATGTGTGAAAGAGACGTCCACGGATCCCAAGAGCAATGTCACAGAGAAGATATATGACAAGGCGGGGAGGCTGTGGAAGGTAACGGCCGACTCCCAGACCACGATATA
>CAYWGM010000133.1:0-2484 GCA_964457875.1 uncultured Eubacteriales bacterium
GCGCCAGGTGCCTGTGCCCAATATCCATATCCTGAAAATTATCCCATGTATGCGACCCTGTCAGATAGACCGCCTTCCCTGAGCCATCGGTAAAATACCTTTTATTGTCCGGATGTACGGTCAACGGCCCCCGTGCAGCCTGCTTTGCTGAATTGTTCATATAGTTTTACACCACTTTCGATTATTTTATATTGTTGCCGTAACTATTTACCATGCCGCCTGATAAACAAGACCCTGTCGCCATCCGCCGCACTCTCAAAATCATTCAACCCTTTTGCCGTTTTTATCATGCCGGTCTCTCCGATCCTGCTCTCATAAGGATCGAACCATTCATAGTCATATGCGCCTTCCTCCAATTCCACAGTTATGACACGCTGGTCGGATGACGGCTTATATATGGTGTACACGACGCCGGGCTCAGCCAGGCAGTACCGCGTGGATGACAAGCTATCAAGCGGCAGGCACCTGACAAGATCCATCCTGTCGGCGTATCTTTTTGTGTCTCCCATGGCAATACGTGCGCTCTTCATGTCAAATTCGGCACCGAAGAACTCCACGTAATATTTGTCCTTGAGATTATCCATGAATATGGGATGATTGCCTCTGCAGAAGGTCTTCCAGACCCACCTGAAGTCGCCGCCGACTCCCCAGAAATGATCGGTGTCGCAGATTATCGGCTTGGTTCCGTCAGATGCGGGAGGGTCTTCCAGCCAATCACCGTGCCCGTCGTCTATGCATGGCGATATGCAGTCAGCCGGGCTATTTATCACATCTTCGTACCTTCCTCGCTTATTGCCGTCGTCCATATGGGCTGACATCCAAACAAGGTGTTTCTTCGGCTTCGATGACTGATATCTCTTAATGAAATTGATCATATGATACTGCCATTCCAGCGTCTCGATGCGTGCCTCGTTGATAATCTCATATAATACATTATCCAGATGGTTGACGGTATCGATCACCTTTGCGACATATGCCTCCTGCAAGGCCACGATCTGCGGGCTGCGCATGGTATGTATCCCGTTGCCTCTGTCATCGCCGTCGATATCACCGTCGATTCCGTTGATATTGTTCATCTTATTGAAGGGATGCCCTTTCCATGGGTCGAATATCACGTTATCATCGCATTTATTTGTGCTGAACCCCTGAAACAGCATGAAACCCACATAGATTCCCCGCTCTCCGGCAATGGCGATCCTATCGCTCAAACGGTCAAAGAACTCCTCGTTCCACTGGTTAAGATCGAATTTTGGCTTTCCGTCAAGCGCGATCCCCGGTCCGGTCCTTTTGTATGGAACCGGCGTATTCGTAGGCATTTCTCCTGTATCGAAATAAAGCCGAAACGCATTTTCATAATACCAAAAACGCATGAAATTATGGTTGTGCTCTATCATCCAATCAAGATATGCGGAATAATCAAATGGCACAGGAAATTTCCACGGATGCGCCAGGTGCCTGTGCCCAATATCCATATCCTGAAAATTATCCCATGTATGCGATCCTGTCAGATAGACCGCCTTCCCGGAGCCATCGGTAAAATACCTTTTATTGTCCGGATGTACGGTCAACGACCCCATCGCAAGTGACTTTTTAGAATTATCCATGATCACCCTCCGCTTCCATAATTCATATAGCTTCGCTATTCTAATATTATAAACCGGGTTTGTCAACAAACATAGTGATTAATTCACACAAAGATTAAAATTTAAACAAATTCGCATAATTTAAACTTTACATCATCAATAGAAGGATATAGCATAGAAATGAGCCTGTATAGAGAGGTATAAAAGGCTCTTATCTTAACAGCAGGGGGTGATGCTGTATCAACATTTTCTTATAGCTCGGCTTCAAGTTGCATCCGTACGTAACATCAGAGGATCACATCTTAAGAACACATCTTAAGAACACATCTGTAGCTCGCATCTTAATTGGTATTTTTATTGAAAAAACATAATAGTAAACGAAGGAGGTAATTGAAATGAGGAAATTCTATGCGATCCTCATCGCTGTTGTAATGCTGGTAACCCTGTTTCAGCTCGGGATACCAACAACAGTGCTTGCCGTAGGGACGACATACTATGTCGATTCCGTGAACGGCAACGATAACAATAATGGGACAAGCACAGGCTCCGCGTGGCAGACGTTGAGCAAGGTCAACAACACGTCATTCTCGCCCGGGGACAGCATCCTGTTCAAAGGCGGCTGTTCATGGTCGGGCACATTGGTGGTCTCAACCGCCGGCAACTCGTCCAATTGGATCACATACGGCGGATACGGCACCGGAAGGCCGGCCATCGACGCGGGGAACAACACGAACGCAATTGAAGTCCCCGGGAAAGAGTATATTGTCATCAAAGACTTTAATCTCTCGAACTATCATCCGAACGGCAGGAACACATACTTCAGGCGCGCCATATACGCCACGAGCATATCTTCGGGCGTACACGACGGGCTCCTTATCGACAACTGCGTCATACATGACGT
>CAYWGM010000134.1:0-399 GCA_964457875.1 uncultured Eubacteriales bacterium
ATTAAGGATTGGCAATAATATACTTCTCTACCATTTTTGCCGAAGTGTTGACCACATCATCCGCCGAGAGGCCGGCTTCCTTGGCTATCTGTACGCATTTATCAAAACGACCTAAGGTATCCAGACAATGGGAATCGCTGCCAAAAACCACTTTCCAGCCGGCACGTTTCACGAGCCTGGCGAATTCCACGCAATGTTCGTAGCTCCCCTGTCGTATCACCCCAGAAAAAGAGCTGTTGTTTATTTCTATAAATACTCCCTGCTTTTTGCACTCCTCCACTACCGCGTTTTTGTCCATAGGGAACTGAGGATTCCCGGGATGGCCCAGTATCTTTACATTGTGATTTCTTATAACATTGATCACGGCACGCGTGTTAGCATCCTTGTCAGAACCGTCGT
>CAYWGM010000134.1:409-1170 GCA_964457875.1 uncultured Eubacteriales bacterium
TGATGGAACGAAGCTATTACAACGTCAAGGGCGGCAAGATCTTCGTCTTTCAGGTCGAGGCGCCCTTCCCGATCCATGATGTTGGCTTCCACGCCTTTAAGGACCCTTACTCCATTTATTTTTTCAGGAAGACAACGCAAGTTCTGAAAATGGTATAAATGGGCTCCGCCAGCCATGGCCGGACCGTGATCCGTCATGGCTATATATTTAAGACCTTTTTTCTTGGCTTCCAGGGCATATTCGTAGATAGTATTGTAAGCATGTCCAGAAGCGACCGTATGTACATGAAAATCCGCTATGAATCTCATTTATTCTCCGCCATTATATCGTCAGGGATATCAAAATTGGAATAGACGTTCTGGACATCGTCATGGTCTTCAAGCGTCTCCACAAGCTTGAGCAGTTTCCTGGCATCATCGCCGGAAACCTCTATCGTCGCGTTAGGCACCAGGGATATCTCAGCGGAAGAAAGCTCGTATTTTTTTTCTTTAAGCTTAGACTGAACGTCTTCCAGAGCTTCGGGCCTTGTCTTTATTTCCACCGACTGGGCTTCTTCGGAAACGTCCTCCGCGCCTGCCTCTATCGCGTCCATAATGAGCTGTTCCGCATCGATTTTGGACTTGTCGGCTGTTATTATCCCGTATTTCGCGAACTGCCATGAGACACAGCCCGCTTTGCCCATATTGCCGCCGTTCTTTGAAAAGATATTCTGTATCTCTCCCAAAGTGCGGTTCTTGTTGTCCGTCATGACTTCAGCGAGT
>CAYWGM010000134.1:1180-2481 GCA_964457875.1 uncultured Eubacteriales bacterium
CTCTTCTATCGAGGCTGAATCCCCGCCGCCGCTGCCTTTTTCTATAGCGCGCTGTATATTATCCTTGGGCATGTTCGAGGCCCTGGCTTTTTCTATTGCAAGCCGCAGACGCGGGTTGCCGGCAGGGTCTCCTCCGCCTATCTTGGCGGCAACCGTTATCTCTCTTGCGAACTTGGAGAACACCTTGCCTCTAGCAGCATCGGTTTTGGCTTTCGCCCTTTTTATCGTGGCCCATTTTGAATGTCCGGACATAAAAATCCTCCTTACAAGATCAGGTTTTTACTTTCACCGCACCGTTATCCGCGAACCTGGATTTGTACATCTTGGTGCGCAGGTTCTCTATGGCTTTTTTGTACAAAGCCACATATTTTTTAGCGGAGGTCTGCCATGAATAATCGTATTCCATCACCCTTTTGACCGTGGAAGACCAGGCTTTTTTATCGGAAGAATATTTCAGCATGGCTCTTTTTACAACTCCCAAAAGAGCCGCGGAGGTATAATCATTAAAGACAAAACCGTTGCCTTTTTGAGGATCGGCATCAATATCAAAAACCGTATCGGCCAGGCCTCCGGTCGCTCTGACCACCGGGATCGTCCCGTATTTGAAGCTTATTAATTGACCTAGGCCGCAGGGCTCATATTTGGAAGGCATGAGGAACATATCACTCCCGGCATATATCAACGGCGCCGCTGCGGAATCAAAACCCAGGTTCACAGATATCTGTCCGGGATATTTTTTGGCATAAGAAGTGAATAGATCGTGATATTTGGGATCTCCCGTGCCGAGTATGACGAATTGGGCTCCGGACAGCATTATCTCGTCAAAACAACCGCTCAGGATGTCGAATCCTTTCTGGTCCGTCAGCCTGGACACCATACCTATGATCGGCGCATCTTTTTTCTGGGAAAGACCGCAGGATTTTCTGAGCATGGTCTTATTGGCCGCCTTTCCCCTGAGGTCGGAGGAACTGTAATGTTTTTTCAGATTTTTATCTGTCTTGGGGTCCCACACCTCATAGTCAACCCCGTTGAGTATGCCGTAAACATCCGCCACTCTCGACCTGACCAGGCCGTCAAGCCCGTGGCCGAACTCTTCGGTTTGTATCTCCGAAGCATAGGTCTCGCTCACCGTATTTATAACATCGGAATAAACTATCCCGGCCTTGGAAAAGCATATGTTCCCCCAGAATTCCATCGTGTCCGGAGTGAAATATTCCCAGCCGAGTCCGGTAACCGGCATTTTTTCCGCGGGAAATATGCCCATATAGCCCATATTGTGTATGGTGTAAACGGCGGCTCTC
>CAYWGM010000135.1:0-2461 GCA_964457875.1 uncultured Eubacteriales bacterium
TATTTTTCGTCAAGAGTTTTTCCCTGTTTTCGTAAAATAAATTCCCTGTTATGAGCGTGGGAATTTCCCTGTTTTCACCGAGGGTTATGTTTTCGCTCTCATCAGAGCATGGGTCATCCTGTAGCTCTGCCCCTCAAACAGAATAAGATGCCCGTGGTGAACCAATCTGTCTATCATTGCGGCGGCCATCTGATCATCTGTGAATATCCCTCCCCATTTTGAAAATTCGATATTGGTTGTAAGTATCAGACTCTTGCTTTCGTAACTATCAGCTATGACCCGGAACAATAATTGAGAGCCTTCCTTGTCGACAGGGACATAGCCCCATTCATCAAGGATCAGAAGATCGTATGTCTGTAATTCCCGCACAAGCCGTTCGAGTGTGCCTGACTTCCTTGCTTCCGCCAGTTTGAGAACCAACTCCGTAACCGTGTGAAATCTGGTCTTGTAACCCATCTCACAGGCTTTGACCCCTGTGGCTATTGCCATGTGGGTTTTGCCGATCCCGACCGGACCGTAAAGGACCAGGTTCCTTTTTTCCTTTATAAATTCGCATGATTCAAGCTCCTGCCGGGAAAATGCCGGAGGAAACTTTACACACAGGTATTCATATCCTTCAAATGTTTTGTATGCAGGGAAACCGGCACGGTTCGTCAATCTGGTGCGCCTGCTGCGCTCCCTCTGGGCTATTTCCTCCGACAGAACCATGCGCAGGAATTCTTCCTGTTTTGGAGTAGCTTCACACTCGCATAGTTCCAGTATCCTGCTGCTGAGCATTAACTGCCGGCAATAGTTGTAAATCTCTTTACGGGCTTGTTCCCGTTCCTTCATGGAGATCATACGACTACACCTCCCGTATTAAGGAAAGCGTCGTCATATACCTTCAGCGGAGGACCAACCTCAGGAAGTGTAAAGAGTCCGTATCCCGTTATGCGAGCTGCAAGAACAGCAGCGTCGCAAAGATTCAGCCGCCCGCGGGATACCGCTTCCTCCATGGCCTCGATTGCGGCATCGAAGCCGTATCTCTTGCTCAGATCATGCATTATCTTCAAGCTTTCCTTCAACTGCTGTCTCGGTTGCCCGTCAAGCGCCACCCGAACCGGCTCCGGTACTTGCTCCCGTACCCCGCTATTGTGCCATGCCCCTACATTTCTCATCAGCATGGCCAGCGATGTGCTGTAATCCACCGTATCCGTACGTTGGTCGCCGTACTGGCGCTCGTGACTTACTATGACGCTTCCGTCCTTATCCATGATATCTACCGTATGGGCGCGGATTCCTATCAGCACTTCCTGATGTGCCAATTCCGGTCGCGTGGAGTAATTGTGTTTTCCGTCGAGGCATACTTTTCCGTATCCATCGGCCTTCAGCCAGACATACCGGCATACATTGAATGGTCTGGCAGGTAACGGAAGCAGCGCCTTACAGTCTTCTTCAAACAACTCTCTTATTGGCCTGAGCTTCTTATAGTGGCTTTCTTCGGCTTTCTTTACGTGCATGTCAAGAAGCTTGCGATTATATTGCACGATGTCATCATAACTCGGAACCGGTACGAACAGGTTGGACCGGTTATACCCGACCTTCCGTTCGACATTGCCTTTTTCCCATCCCGAATCGGGATTGCAGAACCTTACAGAAAAGCCGTAGTGCGCCCGAAATCTTTGAAAGAGCTCTGTCTCCCGTATATTTTCTCCGATCCGTCTGCCTACGCCCGTCGCATTGTCAAAGATTATCACAACGGGCACTCCGTTTATGTACTCAAATATATCCTTTAGCCCTTGGCATACGCATTCAGCAGTTTCTCCTCCGAATACCTGAGAGAAGCCATCATTGCTGTAAGGGAAGGACATTGTAAGACATTTCTTTCTTGCTGTTTTTCCTCTCTCAATGAAATCCGCTTCGCCGAAATCCCCCTGCGACTCTCCCGGATGCCATACGAGTTCCTGGCTTGCCTTCTTCATAGCATCTTCACGTACAGATTTAACAAACCTCTGGACTATGCTGTATGAGCAATCGCTTCCTGGATACTCCTCACACAGACGTTCATGTATCTTCGATGCGGTATGATGCTGCTTATGCCAGTGCTTTCTGTCCTCATCAAGCCATTTCATTATGGTTTCCTTATACTTGTCCAATTTTGACGGATAGGTTTTTTTGAGCGGCGGCTCCGGTGAGAAATCCTCTGCTTTGAGGTACTTCTTCACTGTCTTAACATCGTACCCTGTGTTCTTCGCTATTTCCACAATCCTGTATCCCTTTTGAGCCAAATCTTTGATATTATTTATCTGGGACATGTTGAGCAAGTTCTCCTTCCTCCTTTGCCTTTTGTTTTCGCTTAGACAAAGGATATTTGATAGGGGACTGCATTTCAATATGTCCCCTATTTTTTCAGGGATTTTCCCTCGCTTTTTTCAGGGAAATTATCTCGCTCTTTTCAGGTATTTTTATTGTACTAAAAACA
>CAYWGM010000136.1:0-2460 GCA_964457875.1 uncultured Eubacteriales bacterium
TATTAAGATCTTTATAGTTAGTGTTTGGAATATCTGATATAGCATTATTGAACAGATCTTTATAACTATTCATATTAAATCTATGAAAGTCTTCATAAAAATTAAGTGTAATATACCTACCGACGAATCCGTTTTCAATAGTCCGAATATCCACAATAACGTTTTGGACAGAATCATATCCATCAGTAAACAATAACTGTTGTTTGTCATTATCAATTCCAACTAAG
The DNA here is from genome assembly GCA_964457875.1 of uncultured Eubacteriales bacterium. GTDB lineage: Bacteria > Bacillota > Clostridia > Acetivibrionales > CAYWGM01 > CAYWGM01. The sequence continues at coordinate 228 of CAYWGM010000136.1, forward strand.
ATAATTGCATGTAAATAAGGTCTATCATAATGACCATAGTTTTCATTCCAAGGAATATAACAAGCTTTTGGCATCAAAATTACCGGTCTGTTTTCAGATAATTCGGTATTAGCAACACTAATAAATTTTAAAAAGGAAATATCCTTATTATTAACTCTATTTAATTCTATTCCATAGTATTTTTTTAATGAAATATTAATATCGATTTCTTTCATTTTATAAAGCTTTTCACCAATCGTCTTATTTTGACTTTCAACTTTTGTATCATAGGAAAAATCCCAAGAAGCAGAATAGCAAAATAAGATATTTTCTTCGATAGAATTATTTTTCCACCAATTAGCTATAGAGACAATCTGATCTTCAATGCAATCATTCTCAATAAAATGAAGTGGTTTAATATCTAGCAGATTTCTCATGATCATTATAACCTCCTTTTCAGATAATCATATTTTATTATTAAAATTAACAATAGGCAATACCTTACCTGTGAAATAAAATAAAGTCTATCATGGTTGTAGCAAATATACATTAGCTCAAGAATTATGAATTTAAGCCTCGGATTTATTGACCCCTGCTATGCACTTAATATATAATATAAAAGTGCCTTTTTAAAAGCACTCCCACTGAACGATTCCTGCGAAGGAATTACATTTTTATTACGGCATAGTTTTTGCTATCGGAGGGAGGGAAACAGATGTCTGAAATCAGGATTAAAGAGAATGAGTCTCTTGACAGTGCGCTCAAGAGGTTTAAGAAGATGTGCGCTAAAAACGGTGTGCTCGCCGAAGTCAGGAAGAGAGAACACTATGAGAAGCCGAGTGTCAGAAGGAAAAAGAAGTCCGAAGCCGCGAGGAAGAGGAAGTTCCGGTAAGGCGGGCTTCAGGAGGTATTGCTATGTCCCTTAAAGATAAACTGCTTGATGACCTGAAGACTTCGATGAGGGATAAGGACAACATAAGGAAGAACACTGTTCAGATGGTGAGGTCGGCCGTGTTGCAGCATGAGAAGGACAACAAGGCGGAGCTTGACGATGACGGCGTGATCGAGATAATTGCCCGGGAATTAAAGAAAAGGCGCGATGTCCTGCCGGAGTACGAGAAAAGCGGCAGGCAGGACCTTATAGATGGTTTGAACACTGAGATCGGAATATTGCTCGGATATCTGCCGCAACAGTTGACCATGCCTGAGATCGAGGAGATCGTCAGGCAGGTCATCGCCGAAGTGGGCGCGTCGTCGCCGAGAGATACCGGAAAGGTGATGCAGGCTGTGATGCCGCGGGTCAAGGGCAGGGCTGACGGCAAGTTGGTGAGCCAGGCCGTGAAGGAGCTATTGGTCTGAGTAAAACCTACAGTGCCTGATTATGGCTTTACTTTAATCAAATTATAAAAAATAAGTAGTAAAAGTTAAGTATTAAAGTTAAGTGCTTAAAAATATATTACCTGTGAGCGGAGATGTCTTCGTTCGCAGGTAATATTTTTATCCTCCTGCCCGGCCACCAGTTGAGTTCGCCGACCTTGACCGCTATTGCCGGGACCATGAGGCATCGTATGATGAAGGTGTCGATCAGCAATCCTACAAATGCCGCAAATCCGACCTCCAGCATGGGGCGTACCGGCGAGGCCAACAATGCGCCGAAGGTTCCCGCCATGATTATGCCGCACGATGTTATGATACCGCCTGTGTTGGTGAGCGCCCTTGCCATGCTCCCGGTCATGTCGCCGGGGCGGTACTCCTCCTTTACCCTGGACATGAGGAATATATTGTAGTCGATGCCGAGGGCGACGAGTACGCAGAAGGCGAAGAACGGCACAGCCCAATGCAGTCCGTCGTAGCCGAGGATATACCTGAACACCAGGTTGGATATGCCCATCGTCGACGCATAACTTATCAATATCGTCAGTATCAGGTATATCGGGGCTATCAAACTCCTCAAGAGGATGACCAGCACGACGAATATGCCGCAGATTACGAATATCATTACGATGGTCAGGTCGCGCGAGGTCATCTGCCGCACGTCGGAGAACGCCGATGTAGCCCCGCCGATCTGGAATTCCGAGCCTTCGAGCGGGGAGCCTTTCAATGTAAAACCAACAGTGTCCTTGAACCGCTCGATCAGGTCGAGGGCTTCATTCGTATACGGGGAAATGGACAGGATGGCGTCAAGCACTATGCCTTTACCATCGGGGGAGATATAATTCTCCATTGCCGCTTTGAGCTCAGGATGCTGTTGTAT
>CAYWGM010000137.1:0-2456 GCA_964457875.1 uncultured Eubacteriales bacterium
ACGGGAGCCGGGCTTGACGCATTGGCCGACTGGTTTCGGAAGGCTATCATAACTGCTCAAAATATCAAGTAAGGGGACAAATTAATTCCAATTATTACCATTAATGTATGAATGTACGGTAATAAGATGCATTTCTCGTATAAATATGCACGAAAACCGGTTTTTAATGTGTACCCCATGTCAAGGATATTTTGAGCAATTGTGAAGAACTTGAAATTCTGCACACACCACAGGGTAATTCCTGTTATGATCATATATGGACTAAAAGCGGGATCTATTTTAACCTGACTTTCCACTAACTGTTCAGAAAATGCTATTTTAACAGGTTTTCGGACAGTATGGCCAAAGAACTTACTATCAATTGATACAATACGGTTGATGGGGGGTTTGTTTTATTGTAAGATAGCATATACATATTATTTATTTAGGTGGTGCTGAAGATGAAAGACAAATTTCTTTGTTTGCTTGCTCAATTCGATATAGAAACACAAAAAATACTTATTGGATATTACGACATTCTCCGGCAATATGGCTTTGTAGGAAATCAAACAAAAAACATACCTTACCATTTATCACTGGGTAATAAGGATATTAATTGCGAAAAACAACTGATAGACGACCTCGATAAAATATGCGCAAACACAGCTTGTATTGACATCCATCTTAGCCATATCGGGTTGTTTGGTCTAGGTGTATTATTTATTGCTCCAGATATGAATTTTGAATTGCTAACATTTCAACAAATATTCTTTCCCCATTGTGGAAATAGCGCCTACAATTGGACTGCACACGCTACTTTGCTGATAGATGCGGTTTATTAAAGAGCGTTCGCTCAACAGCACAGTATAAGAATTAGTAGAAATAACACCAATCATTTAGCAATTACCCGTTAAGGGGGCGCAAGCGATTATAGAAAGGGGCATGCATTGAAACCCATGCCCTTAAAAACAGTCTATATCAAACTCGCGGGAATAATCAACACGTTATCCTTCAACGGAAGCCGTTCCGACGCGAGGCAGACGACAGCACCTGCGCCGACCGCTGTACCAGGGATTCCGTCCAAACATCTAAAGGCGCTTACCATTGCTTTAGTCGGGTCGCTTGAGGTCTTAATCTCAACGGGGTGCAGCGTGTCGCCGTTTTGAATCACAATATCGATTTCGCTCTTGTCCTTGTCGCGGTAATAGTAGAGCGGTGGCTCTACAATTCCGTCATTGTAATAGCTTTTAAGGATTTCACCGAATACAAAAGTCTCGAATATATGCCCCCACATCGCGCCGTTAACCAACTGCTCCGGTGTGTTCCAACCGAGAAGCCAACAGGCAAGCCCCGTATCGAGGAAGTACAGCTTCGGCGTCTTGATGAGCCGCTTGTTGAAATTGTTATAATACGGTTGGAGCAGGTAAACGAGTCCGCTTGATTCCAATACTGATAGCCAAGAGCGAATAGTCTTAACGTCCTTACCACAAATCTCTGCGATGGTGGTCATATTTAGCATTTCGCCTGTGAGTGACGCGGCGGCTTTTACGAATTTGATAAACGCCGATTCGTCCTGAATGTTCAGTACGTCCTTGATGTCCTTTTCGATATACGTCTGGAAGTATGAACTGTAAAAGTCTGCCCAATCGTGCAGGTCGCTTTCCGTTTCGTGGAGTTCGGGAAAGAAACCTTTGTGGACAAGTGCTGCGATATGCCCGTATTCAAACCTTGCCCCGCCGACATCCATCGCGGTTATGTGTTCCGTCGTCGGCAGAAACGGCTCGCGGTAAGACAGTGAATCAAGCTCGCGCATTGATAGTCCGAGCAGCTTGATAATGCCCACCCGACCCGCAAGGCTGTCGCTGACATTTTTCATCAGTTTTAAGCTTTGCGAACCCGTGAGATAGAATTGACCTTTTGTTTTGTCTTCGTCCACAATGTCCTTGATATAATCGAACAGTTCCGCCGCTTTTTGGATTTCGTCCACGATTACGGGAGGTTTGTTTGTTTCAAAGAACAGCGACGGGTTATCCTTCGCGCTCTCTCGCACGAGCGGACGGTTTAGTGTCACATAGCGGATACCGCTGTACACTTCTTTCAGCATTGTAGATTTGCCGACTTGCCGTGCTCCTGTCAGCACAAGGACAGGCTTACGCTTGGCAATGCGCTCGACGACCGGTTCTATATGGCGATGAAAGTACATAGTATTCTCCTTGCTTCGCAATCTTTCGACTATTATGGAATATGTTTCTATTATAGTCGAATTGCGGCGGGAAGTCAAAAAGTATTCTAGCCTTCAGTTATTGTTTACAATTCTTTGATTGAATAAGAGAAGCATAGGAAGTAATGAACCCTTGGCTTTTCAGCAGTCGATTGTAAATCTCATTATTCATAAATCGGCGGAAAAGCAAATATATATCCATATGCGGGTAATCAAGCTGCGGCTTTCATACCTGTTACCCTGGATAATGGCGCTT
>CAYWGM010000138.1:0-2417 GCA_964457875.1 uncultured Eubacteriales bacterium
GTCTGCAAATACGTCTGCAATTCAGCGAGAGAAAATAGAAAAACCGATCAAGCCTATCGATGTCAACAAAAAGGCTATTACCGTTATCAAAGCTATCCATTTAACAGTTCTTGTCTTCAATTGATCAATGCACTCCATACTTTTTTATAGTTGTTTTTACAAGTTATATTTTACTTCGATTATACGCCAAAGTCCAGTCATCGGTAATTATGTCCTTTAATTCTGCCTTAATTGCATTATTGCCGCATTACCGCCTCTTTTACCTTTTTGGCCTCTGTGTGAAAAGAAAATATCCGGATTTTGCATTGTGCAGATGCTTGAAATTGTTATATTATCCGGCTTTACACCACTCCCGATGAGCAGCTTTCTATTAATTAACGCTATATCGGGGTAATACTCTTCTCTTTTCTTTATATACTCACCGGCATCGATACTCATTTTCGTAAATTCATCGTAGACAGAATGCCCGACCTGATAACAGTCTCCGCATATGGCAGGTCCGATGGCTGCCAGCAGCGTATTCGGATCGGTGCCGAAGCATTTCGTGAATTTATCCGTCATTTTTCTCGCTATCTCCAAAACAGTACCTCTCCATCCTGCATGCGCCAATCCGATCACTTTATTACAGGGGTCGTACATGAATATCGATGCGCAATCAGCATGTGATGTCACGATAGGGACACCCGGTATATTAGTGATCAATCCGTCGATATCCCTGTAATCCATTTCTTTTGCGATCCCTTTTCCAATATCGTCTTTTGTTACAATTCTTATATCATCGTGATGCTGCTGATCCGAAAAGACAAGTTTTTTGTAGTCGATCCCTATAGCTTCGGAGAATAACCTATAGTTCTCAATAACATTTTCCTTCTTATCACCGACAGCAAAACTCAGATTTAATGAACTGAAATAACCTTCGCTGACGCCGCCTGTCCTTGTGCTAAAAACCGCAAGCACCTCATTTTGATGGCTATCGAATACGCCGAACTTCAAGAATCTGATATCATTTTTTGTTTCATATCGTGCATCGCTTCTGATCATTTTTGAGTATAACCTTTAAAATCTATCATTATAATTTCGTTGTAACCAGGTTGCCCGATTCGTAACGCTTCAAACCTTTCCGGAATAGCAGGTAAGCAAGCAGTATATAGGCAATGTCAACAATAATAAGTATACACAATAATAAGAGTCCGGTGTCGTTAAAAGACTTGAATATTTTTAAGGGTATGAATACTACAAAACCCGCCGGCACTATCGAATAAAAGATCCATCTTATACTGTTGCTGAATATGCTTTCAGGGTATATCGAGAAGCTTATCATGAACTCGGTTACCATCCTGCTTATCGCCGATGCATTACCGATGAAGAATGTGAGGGTCCCGGCAGCCGCAAGAATGCTGCCCTCAAGGAGACCGCCGAAGACAGCGAACCCCAAAAACATAAGCAATCTTAAAGGATCGAATCCATAGGCTATGATGAACAGCACAACGCCGTAAAGGAAATCGCCCCAGGCGGAGATAACGGTCCGCGAGCAGAGCAGGTTTATATAAACATCTTTAGGCTGAAGCAGGTATGTGTCAAGTTCACCGTTTATGATCGTGTTGGTCACATTGGATATATTGCCGAAGACAACGAACATAAACCCGAACGATGACGAAGCCAGCGCCCATATGAACATGACGTCCTTCATCCCATATTCGCCTATGGCCGTCACTTTTCCAAAGACGATCCACCAGAAAAAGATAAATGTTAGATTGTTGAGCATCATACCGAACACCTGGATGAGGAAACTTGCTCTGTATTCCATCGATGCCGACAGATTCAGCTTGAAGTACAGCCAAATAAGCTGAAGGTGCTTCTTAACCTCCGTTGACATTGATCTTCTTCACACCCTCTCTGAATATAAAGAACGCGGCTATTATGAATAAAGCCAGATAAGCGGCTTGCATTTCAATTATACGGAGGGCATTGCCCGTAGAGTAATCTACAACAAGCTTCGCAGGCCCGTAAGTTATATACGAAAATGGCAGCAGAAGTGAAATCTTCTGCAACCATACCGGCAGTAATTCTACCGGAAGAAATACCCCGAAAACGATTATGATTTTGCTGTATATCCAGTAAATGGCCGAATTCTCTTCGAGCCAGAAGGCTGACAGCCCTAAGCATGCCGACAAAAAGAAATTAAGCAGGATGGCCAGCACCACGGACAAAAAGATGACCGGTAAATTTAGCATATTAAAATGACTAAGTGGACCAACATAAATAATACCCATCGTAATCCCGGCGGCCACATTGATGGCGAAGACCATTGCCGTTAACCCCATCGTGTTGGAGAACTGGTATAAAATGTAGTTATACGGTTTGCCGATCGCATAAGCGATGTTTCCGCCTTTGATATCATTATTAAGATCGCCGAA
>CAYWGM010000139.1:0-2411 GCA_964457875.1 uncultured Eubacteriales bacterium
TTCTTCCCTGTCATATTTGACAGGCCAATCAAGCCATCCTGTGTATTCGCTTCCTACGCCATGCCCACTATGAAGGGCGTCATGCGCCGACTTGACAGATTCCGACAATTGCCCGACCTGCTGTTCATCAAAAAAGTCTCGCGCCTTTGAATAATCCAATGAGATTTTTTGCATTACCTGTTACCTCCATCTCTCCGATCCCAGCCATACTTGCCCTTCAATTCCACAAAAAGGACATCGCCGAGCGAATGCTTTGCAACCCTTCCATTCTCGTCTCTAACGATAAGCAGCAGTTCCTGATACCCGGATTCGCCTACCGGAATGACCATACGGCCCGGTGATTTCAATTGATGCAGCAGCGGTTCCGGCACATCGGACGCAGCGGCGGTCACCATTATCCTGTCGTATGGAGAATATTCCTCCCAGCCCTCGCTTCCATCACCGACCTTGAAATATACATTTCCATAACCAAGCCCGTCTATTCTCCTTTTAGCTCCGGCCGACAAGGCTGGTATCTTCTCCACTGTATACACGGCATCTGAGAATTCGGCGAGAAGGACGGTCTGATAACCAGAACCGGTCCCGATTTCAAGCACTCTACAGCTTTCATCGGTATCAAGTTCGCAAGTCATCATATAAACAAGGGAAGGCTGCGATATCGTCTGGTCGTAACCGATGGGCAAGGCATTGTCATAACAGGCAAGATGCTTGTATTCATTATCGATAAAATACGACCGATCCAGTCCGCGATAAAATTTGTACAGCCCGGTTTTCCTGTCCAGAGACCCTGCCTCCTTTGCCGCAGACAATCACTCCCATTCCCGCAGGTAATCACTCGCGCAGTTTGGCGCCATATTCACTATATAATATACCCAATATTTTTTTCATTACCAGATTAACTTCCTCATCTTTGAGAGTCCTGTCCCCGGCCCTGAACCTCAGCGTAAAAGCGGCGCTTTTCATACCCTCCGCTATCTGTTGTCCCCTGTAAATATCAAACAGGCTTATATTTTCAAGAATGTCCCCCGAAGAATCCCTCACGCTTTCCATAATACCTCCGACTTCGACCAATTCGGGCATTACAAGCGCGATATCACGTGTGATGGCAGGATGTTTGGGCAATTGGCGGTAGGTGCGTGATGAGGATGCGTGCCTGATAAGCATATCAGCATCGACAGCGGCGATATAAGTGCGTTCGGGACAATCATAAACCTGCGAGGCTGCCGGATGAACCTCTCCCATCACACCTGCATTTTGGCCGCGGATCATCACCTTCGAGCACCTTCCGGGATGGAAACCGTCATTATCCTTTTCCGCAACGAATTTATAATCCTGTATACCAATGCCGAGTGCATCAAAAAGCTCTTCAAATATGCCTTTCAGAGTGTAAAAATCCACATCGCCGCCGAACATACCGACAGTGAGCATCATCTTTTGCTCCGGCAATTCATCTCCGCCGTTACCGGCAGGTGAAGGCAGATAGACATATGCCAATTCGAACAATCCGGCTTCTGCCGCATCCCTTGAAAAATTCCTGCCAAGGACATCCAGCATCTCCGGGATGGATACCGTCCTCATGATGCTGTAGTCTTCGCCAAGCGGATTTGAAATCCTGATTGCGCGCCTTAAAGGATGGTCAGGAGACATCCTGATCTTATCAAACACATCAGGACTTGTGAACGAGTAGGTATATATCTCAGACAAACCGCATGACAGCATTGCCGACCTGATAGTATCCGCGGTTTTCTGTTTTGGCGTTTTGCGACCCGCCGTAGACGCCTTGCCTTCAAGCAGCGTCGGGACGATCTTATTATATCCGTGGAACCGCGCAATTTCTTCCGCTATATCGGCTTGCCTTGAGACATCGCGTCTGAAAGACGGTATTGTTGCAGTCATGCAACTGCCTTCAGCGTCGATACTCACATCAAACTCCAATCTTTTCAATATCTCAGCCATTTCATCACGGGATATTGAAGTGCCGAGCAGGGCATTTACCGCGTCCGGGCTGAACTTCATCGTCCGGTTGCCGCAAGATGGGGTGCGGCAGTCTATGATCCCGCCGCAAACCTTTCCCGCGCCCGTTAGTTCCACCAACTGCGCAGCCCTGTCGGCCGCGACCGATGTATTCTCAGGATCGAGCCCTTTTTCAAATCTTGAGGAGGCCTCCGTCCTCATCCCAAGTTTCTTCGAGGTCGACCTGACCGAAACTCCGTAGAAATTGGCCGACTCAAATAGAATAGTACCGGTGGACGGAGCTATTTCGGAATTTGCCCCTCCCATAACGCCCGCCACGGCTACAGGGTCTTTGCCGTCGGCGATGACCAGCATATCCCGGTCCAGGCCCCTTTGCTGGCCGTCCAGCGTCTCGATCGCCTCACCCGCGTCAGCCCTCCTCACAACGATCCTTCTGT
>CAYWGM010000140.1:0-2389 GCA_964457875.1 uncultured Eubacteriales bacterium
TTCTTCCCTGTCATATTTGACAGGCCAATCAAGCCATCCTGTGTATTCGCTTCCTGCGCCATGCCCATTATGAAGGGCGTCATGCGCCGACTTGACAGATTCGGACAATTGCCCGATCTGCTGTTCATCAAAAAAGTCTCGTGCCTTTGAATAATCCAAAGATATTTTTTGCATTACCTGTTACCTCCAACTCTCCGGTCCCAGCCATACTTGCCCTTCAATTCCACAAAAAGGACATCGCTGAGCGAATGCTTCGCTACCTTTCCATTCTCGTCTTTAACGATAAGCAGCAGTTCCTGATAACCGGATTCGCCTACCGGAATGACCATACGGCCCGGTGATTTCAATTGATGCAACAGCGGTTCCGGTACATAGGACGCAGCGGCGGTCACCATTATCCTGTCGTATGGAGAATATTCCTCCCAGCCCTCGCTTCCATCACCGACCTTGAAAAACACATTTCCATAACCAAGCCCGTCTATTCTCCTCTTAGCTCCGGCCGACAAGGCTGGTATCTTCTCCATTGTATACACGGCATCTGAGAATTCGGCGAGAAGGACGGTCTGATAACCGGAACCGGTCCCGATTTCAAGCACTTTACAGCTTTCATCGGTATCAAGTTCGCAAGTCATCATATAAACAAGGGACGGCTGCGATATCGTCTGGTCGTAACCGATGGGCAAAGCATTGTCATAACAGGCAAGATGCTTGTATTCATTATCGATAAAATACGACCGATCCAGTCCGCGATAAAATTTGTACAGCCCGGTTTTCCTGTCCAGAGACCCTGCCTCCTTTGCCGCAGGCAATCACTCGCGTAGTTTGGCACCATATTTAGTATATAATATATCCAATATTCTTTTCATTACCAGATTAACTTCCTCATCTTTGAGAGTTCTGTCTCCGGCCCTGAACCTCAGCGTAAAAGCGGCGCTTTTCATGCCCTCCGCTATCTGTGGCCCCTTGTAAATATCAAACAGGCTTATATTTTCAAGAATGTCCCCCGAAGAATCTCTCACGCTTTCCATAATTCCTCCGACTTCGACAAATTCGGGCATTACAAGTGCGATATCACGTGTGATGGCAGGATGTTTGGGCAATTGGCGGTAGGTGCGTGATGAGGATGCGTGCCTGATAAGCATATCAGCATCGACAGCGGCGATATAAGTGCGTTCGGGACAATCATAAACCTGCGAGGCTGCCGGATGAACCTCTCCCATCACACCTGCATTTTGGCCGCGGATCATCACCTTCGAGCACCTTCCGGGATGGAAACCGTCATTATCCTTTTCCGCAACGAATTTATAATCCTGTATACCAATGCCGAGTGCATCAAAAAGCTCTTCAAATATGCCTTTCAGAGTGTAAAAATCCACATCGCCGCCGAACATACCGACAGTGAGCATCATCTTTTGCTCCGGCAATTCATCTCCGCCGTTACCGGCAGGTGAAGGCAGATAGACATATGCCAATTCGAACAATCCGGCTTCTGCCGCATCCCTTGAAAAATTCCTGCCAAGGACATCCAGCATCTCCGGGATGGATACCGTCCTCATGATGCTGTAGTCTTCGCCAAGCGGATTTGAAATCCTGATTGCGCGCCTTAAAGGATGGTCAGGAGACATCCTGATCTTATCAAACACATCAGGACTTGTGAACGAGTAGGTATATATCTCAGACAAACCGCATGACAGCATTGCCGACCTGATAGTATCCGCGGTTTTCTGTTTTTGAGTTTTGCGCCCCGCCGTCGACGCCTTGCCCTCAAGCAGCGTCGGGACGATCGTATTATATCCGTGGAACCGGGCAATTTCTTCAGCTATATCGGCTTCTCTTGAGACATCGCGTCTGAAAGACGGTATTGTTGCAGTCATGCCGCCGCCTTCAGCATCGATATTCACATCAAACTCCAACCTTTTCAGTATCTCAGCCATTTCATCACGGGATATGGAAGTGCCGAGCAGGGCATTGACCGCGTCCGAACTGAACTTCATCGCGCGGTTGCCGCAAGATGGGGTGCGGCAGTCTATGATCCCGCCGCAAACCTTTCCTGCGCCGATGAGCTCCACCAACTGCGCAGCCCTGTCGGCCGCGACCGATGTATTCTCGGGATCGAGCCCCTTTTCAAATCTTGAGGAAGCCTCCGTCCTCATCCCCAGTTTCTTCGAGGTCGACCTGACCGAAACTCCGTTGAAATTGGCCGATTCAAATAGAATAGTACCGGTGTTCGGAGCTATTTCGGAATTTGCCCCTCCCATAACGCCAGCCACGGCTACAGGGCCTTTGCCGTCGGCGATGACCAGCATATCCCGGTCCAGGCCCCTTTGCTGGCCATCCAGCGTCTCGATCGCCTCACCCGCGTCAGCCCTCCTCACAACGATCCTTCTGT
>CAYWGM010000141.1:0-2388 GCA_964457875.1 uncultured Eubacteriales bacterium
ATGATCGAGGGAAGGACAAAAGACGAAAAGTACAAAATCGCAGAAGTTGTTCATGAGGCATTGGTCAAATCGTTCAAGATTCCGGACGACGACAATAACATCAGATTTGATGAATACAAAGAGGAAAACTATATCCTTCCTCCCGGAAAGAGCAAGCAGTATGTGTATATCGAGATCGCAGTCTTCGAAGGACGTACGTTAGAGGCCAAACGGCTATTGTTCAGATTGATTGTCGATAATCTGGGCGCTTTGGGGATTAAACCCGATGACGTGCTTATACTTTTAGAGGAGGACCCGATGCAAAATTGGGGAATGCGCGGCGGAATCCCCGCCTGCGATATTGACTTAGGTTTTGAGGTAAAGGTGTAGAAAAGCTATGGAAGCTGACATAATCAAGTCAAGGCCGGTTTTTCCGAAACGTGCCGTTATCACCGCCGGGATGCCGTATGGCAACAAAGAGCTGCATCTGGGGCATATCGGAGGGGTTTTCGTCCATGCCGACACTTTTGCACGTTTTATGCGTGACCGCATCGGAAAGGACAATGTGATCTTTGTTTCAGGGACTGATTGTTATGGATCGCCGATACTGGAGTATTACCGTCAATTGGTCGGCAGCGGTTCAGGTTCATTTGAATCATTTGGCGGCGGCATTGAAGGATTCGTGAATATGAACCATGAACGTCAAAAGGAGGCCCTGAAATCGTATTACATTGGTATAAACCTTTTTGCCGCCTCAGGTATTGGACGTGCTGCTGCGATCCATCGGCAGGTTTCGTCTGACATTATAGAAAGATTATATTCAAACGGGTATCTTGTAAAAATGACTACGCCGCAGTTCTATGATGCTGAACTTGGTGTTTTCCTCAACGGCCGACAGGTTGTAGGCCAGTGTCCGATTGCGGGTTGTTCATCGGAGAGGGGCTATGCCGATGAGTGTTCGTTAGGACATCAATATATGTCAGGCGACCTGATTAATCCTAAGAGCACTTTGACCGGCAAGAAACCGGAGATGAAGGATGTAACGAACTGGTATTTCAAGCTTGATGAATTCCATGATTTGCTCGCCGAATGGGTCGGGACATTGAGGAATCATGCGCAGGCAAGGCATTTTGTTGAAAAAAGCATCTTGGAGTTTTTGGAACCTCCCGTCGTTTATATAAAGAAAGAGCAGCTGGATTTACTGAATACAATAAACAACGTGCTTCCGAAATATATCTTACGCAATGAAGAGAATAAAGCGTCAGCTGTTCTTGTGTTTGACAGCGTCAAAGATAGGGAGAAAGCATGTACTTTGCTCTCGGGACATTCTATCCGTTTTCGTACAGGCAAAACATTGGTGCCTTTCAGATTGACCGGAAATATAGAGTGGGGAGTTCCGGCGCCTTCGCTTGAAGGACTGGATGGCCTGACAATCTGGGTATGGCCGGAATCTCTTTGGGCGCCTATCTCATTCACCATGACCTGGCTTGAGATGCAAGACCTTGAGACAAAAGACCTTGAAATGCAAGACAGAGATAAGAGCACCTGGAAAGATTGGTGGTGCTCAAAAGATTCGAAAGTATACCAATTTATCGGTGAAGATAACATCTACTTCTACGGTCCTGTGGAGATGGCAATGTTTATGGGGTTGCAAGGTAAGGCCTCTTCCATTGAACCACCTGATGGCGATCTGCAGTTACCGGAGCTGATAGTTAACAACCATTTACTCTTTTTAGGCAAAAAGGCCAGCAGCAGCGGCGAGGTCAAACCGCCTTCGGCAGTGGAACTGCTTAATTACTATACGTCTGATCAATTAAGGGCGCATTTTCTTGGTTTAGGACTCGGAATTCGCAGCGTGGGGTTTCAGCCCAAGCCTTTGAATCCGAACGCCGGTGAAAAAGACAGCGATCCGGTACTTAAAGAAGGTAATCTGCTTTCCAACGTATTCAATCGGGCCGTCAGATCTTGTTTCTATACCGCTCAAAAGTATTCCGGCGGCAGAATCCCATTTGGTGATGTCACCGGCGAAATACTGGACAAATCCCGTGAGGTTATTCTTGAGTACGAGAAACTGATGTACAAATGCCAATTCCATCTGGTGATGAACCTGATGGATACGTATATCCGTGATATAAACAAGTATTGGTCAAAGAATATCCGGATAGCGGAAGAAAGCAATGACGCAATCCTTCGTACACAAGTATTGATTGATGCTTTTCATATGGTTAGGACAGCTGCGGCCCTCATGCATCCTATTGCGCCTGAAGGCACTGAAATGATCCGCGAATATCTTAATGTTGGCGATGATTTCTGGAATTGGGATCATATCTTTGAGCCTATCTATGCTTTTATGGAGGATCCTTCAGATCACAAGCTCAAATTCCTGGAACCAAGGGTAGATTTCTTTAA
>CAYWGM010000142.1:0-2383 GCA_964457875.1 uncultured Eubacteriales bacterium
AATGGGGTTATTCGTGCAAGACAGTAGATATGGTTCTATATATGGCAAAGGTTGATTCAAAATGAGTATGATGAATAAAAAGACTATTGAAGATATTGAAGTAAAAGGTAAGAAAGTGCTTGTCAGGGTCGATTTTAACGTGCCTCTTGATGAGAATCTGAAAATCACCGATGACAGGAGGATAGTGGGCGCTCTTCCGACCATAAAATACCTTATCGGCCACGGGGCAAAGACAATACTGGTTTCTCACCTTGGCAGACCGAAAAGCGGTTTTGAAGACAAATTCAGCATGAAGCCGACAGGGGCAAGACTTGCTGAATTGCTTGGACAATCCATCATCATGGCTTCGGACGTCATAGGTCAGGATGCCAAAGCCAAGGCTGCCGCCCTTAAGGACGGGGAAGTACTGATGCTGGAGAATGTCAGATTCCATAAGGAAGAAGAGAAAAATGACCCTGCGTTTGCCAGGGAACTTGCGTCTATGGCTGAGTTGTATGTCAATGACGCTTTCGGCACAGCGCACAGGGCTCATGCGTCGACTGCCGGCGTGGCGTCATATCTGCCGGCGGTATGCGGTTTTCTCATCCAGAAGGAGATACAATTCCTCGGCAAAGCGCTGACCAATCCTGAATCGCCATTTGTCGCAATCCTTGGCGGAGCTAAGGTTTCGGATAAGATCGGCGTTATAGAAAACCTGCTTGATAAGGTCGATACGATCCTTATCGGCGGCGGTATGGCCTATACATTCCTTAAAGCAAAAGGTTATCATATCGGGAGTTCGATATGCGAAGCCGATAAGGTAGATACAGCAAAGACCATTCTTGAAAAGGCCGAAGCAAAAGGTGTTACAATAATGTTGCCGATTGGCAGTATCGTTGCCTCGGAATTCAAAAATGAAGCTGAACATAAATATTTACCTTCCGACGATATGCCTGACGGCTGGATGGGGATGGATATCGGCTCTCTAACGATTGAGAAATTTTCGAAGGTCATTAAAAAAGCCAAGACCATCATATGGAACGGCCCTATGGGAGTCTTCGAATTCCCGAATTTCGCCAACGGTACTCTTGAAATTGCCAGGGCAGTGGCAGAATCCGGAGCGCTTTCCATAGTGGGCGGCGGTGATACCGCAGCGGCTCTTGAGCAGCTCGGATATGCCGATAAGATCACGCATATCTCCACCGGCGGCGGAGCATCGCTTGAATTTCTGGAAGGTATTGAGCTTCCGGGTATCGCCGTATTAATGGATAAGAACCCGCGTAAAAAAAAAGTTGCCGGCAACTGGAAGATGAACAAGACATACAAGGAGACCGCTGATTTCATTACAGCGTTGAAGCCCAGAGTCGCCGGCGCCGAATCGGATGTCATAGTCGGTGTCCCATTCATATGTCTGTCGGCTGCGGTCCAAGCCGCAGAGGGGAGCAACATCTCGGTCGCGGCCCAGAACATGTTCTGGGAAGAAAAAGGCGCATACACCGGCGAAGTTTCCGGTCTGATGCTGTCCGAACTCGGCGTCCGTTATGTGATCATCGGGCATTCTGAAAGAAGGCAATATTTCGGCGAGACCGATGAGACAGTCAATAAAAAGACGCATGCAGCATTCAAGTACGGACTTACGCCTATCGTCTGCGTGGGTGAAACTCTTACACAGCGCGAACAGGGCATTACAGCCGATTTGATAAGGTACCAGGTCAAGATCGCATTGTTTGGTCTTAGTGCCGCGCAAGTTAAAAAGCTTATAATAGCATATGAACCTATTTGGGCTATCGGCACAGGAAAGAATGCAACCAGCGAACAGGCCGAAGAGGTTTGCGCCATAATCAGGAACGTACTGAACGAGCTTTACAATGATGACATCTCCAGCAACGTCACGGTGCTTTACGGCGGTAGTGTCACCGCTTCCAATTCCGGAGAGCTTTTTGCGCAGCCGGATATCGACGGAGGCCTTGTTGGCGGTGCAAGCCTTAAACTCGACGATTTTGAGGCAATTGTGAAATCGGCGAAAAAGTAAGGGTGTTAATACAATAAGAACTTGAAGGAAGGGATTTCTTAAGCCCTTCCTTTTTAGTAATCGGAGCGTTTAAATGAGTAATCAGAGGAAAAGGCCACTGATACTGATCATACTTGACGGATTCGGAATAAACCGATGCTGTGAGGGCAATGCGATAGTTGCCGCTTCAAAGCCAAACCTTGACAGGCTTTGCAGGGAATATCCGCATACATGTGTAATGACTAGTGGTATGGATGTAGGATTACCCAAAGGTCAGATGGGCAATTCGGAAGTCGGACATACCAACATCGGCGCAGGAAGGATAGTGTACCAGGAACTGACGAGGATCTCCAAATCCATTGAGGATGGAGATTTCTTCACCAAAAAAGAATT
>CAYWGM010000143.1:0-2374 GCA_964457875.1 uncultured Eubacteriales bacterium
CGGAAATACTTGCCACAGGCGCCCAGCACAACAATGTTTTTGGCGTTTCGCGCGGTAAAAGCGTTATTCTGTCGCAGTATATAGGGGATCTTTCAATACAGGATACTCAGAACTTTTTCAGAAAGGCAGTTTCGAGAATGGAATCGCTGCTCAGGGTCAGGCCTGTGGCGGTAGCTTATGATATGGATCCCGGACATTACTGTGCCAGATATGCAAAAGCCCTTCATGGGATAAGTCATTTTCCGATACAACATCATCATGCCCACATAGCTTCGGTAATAGCGGAGCACAGCATAGGTTCGGATGTCATAGGGGTGGCTTTTGACGGACAGGCGTACGGGACTGACGGGACTGTTTGGGGCGGTGAGATATTTGTAGGCAAGCCGGGCAGATTTGACAGGAAAGGGCATTTAAAGCCTGTCCTCATGCCCGACGGCCCTTCTGCAGTGAAAGAGCCCTACAAAATGGCGTTCTCTTTCCTTTATGATGCTTTCGGGGAAGAGGCTTTCAAGCTGAAGATAGACTTTATAAAAAAACATAAAGATAAGGTCCGGCAGATCAGGAAGGCGCTGAGATCAGCCGATGCTCCTCTTACTTCAAGCGCCGGAAGGTTGTTCGACGCGGTATCTTCTCTTTTGGGCATAAGAGATGAGATCTCTTACGAGGGGCAGGCGGCATCGGAACTCGAAACTATCGCTGCCGGCAAAGGATACAAGTCATATAATTTCGAAATAAGCCAGAACAATGTGCTTGATCCCGCTGTCATGATAAGGGAAATAGTGGAAGATATAAAAGCTGGGGTGCCGGCCGAGAACATCTCCTATAAATTCCACAATACTTTGGGCAAAGCCATAGCCAGGGTTTGCAAGAGCATATCAAAGGAAACAAAGATAAAAAAAGTCTGCCTTTCGGGCGGGGTCTTTCAGAACATGCTCCTGCTTGAAGCCGCTATCCGCGAGCTAAAAAAAGTCCGCCTCGAGGTTTATATCAACGAAAAAGTTCCTACCAACAACGGCGGGATAGCGTTGGGGCAGATCAGGATAGCTAAGGAATTGATGGGGCCGGTGCCGGCTTAGACACTGATTATATTATGATCCGTCCGGTATTTTTGGGTTTTCCTGCAACCGGTATTTGAAGAATTCTAGAGAAAGCTTCCAGATAACGGATATCCGCATTCCTGCCATGATATGCAAAAGCCAGGTCTTTGATGCTGTTCCACTTCTGGGTCCCAAGCTTGGTGAGTAATCCTGATTCATCGCCATGAAAAAACGCTTCATAGACAGCCTCCCGTCCGGCGGCCTCAACAAGGCGATCTATCGCAAGCGTCTCAATATTGTATCCGTGGCTTCGACCCAGCATCCGGAGCATTTTGTGTTTTTCCATATATTCAGGATAAAAGACAGAGAATAACGGATGTTCACAGACTTCATTTGTGAAATAACTTGTTGCTCCCTCATTAAGGGCTGCAGCGGCGAATCCGAATGAATTGCCATGCAATGTTTCGTGCGCAACGGTTATAAGAAAATCGAATTCTCCGGGAGTTAAAGAGCCGTTAATGATCGATGTTTTTATAAATGGAAGATGTTGGCCAAGCTTATTCTTAGGGAAAGAAGATCCTTCTACAAAAACAGTATTCACATTTTCAAAAGAGTGGGAATTATTTATTGCATGCAATTGTACGCTGGCCTGGGCAGAAGCGATGGGTTCTTGTGCTTCTTCGGGGGGGCTGTAGGCTCCTTTAAGTTGCGAGCATTCAAACAATGCCGCTCCTCTTATAAAAAATGCATAACCGTCTTTTTGCGGGCCAAATATCCTGAAAAAGCTTTCGGGAACGCTGCCTTTAAGGTGAATAGGCATTTCATCTCCGAAAGAGTCCCTTACTCTTTGAAAGTCATCGTTAAAAGCCCTGTTCAATCTGGCCCATTCCGTGTTCTGAGGCCTTCCTATTGCGAAAGCTCTGGGTGTCAGATTTCTAGGGATGTAACTATGCCCGGTGACTATTCTTGTCATAATGCCCCTCTACTTATATATCGACAAAAATCAGGTCAGAATTCGGCCAAGATGCTATAATTTTCATATTAGACAGGAGACAATATGCCTTATAAGGTCACTTTGATCCCCGGGGACGGTATAGGACCTGAAATTTCTGAAGCCACTAAAAGATGTGTTGATGCCACCGGCGTCAAAATAGATTGGGAAATAGTGGACGCAGGGATCGATGTAATGGAAAAAGAGGGGACCCCTCTTCCTCAAAAGGTCATAGATTCCATAAGGCAAAATAAAATAGCCCTGAAAGGGCCCATAACCACCCCGATCGGTACCGGATTCCGCAGCGTGAACGTGGCTCTCCGCAAAGAGCTCGACCTTTATGCCT
>CAYWGM010000144.1:0-2274 GCA_964457875.1 uncultured Eubacteriales bacterium
GGTACTTCAAAAGGCGCAACGTCAAAAGCCTGAACCTTCTTTTCCGGTTATTGCTTATCCTATCGGCGGTAGGTACATATGCCATATTGGCATCAAAGTAATCCGGTGATGCGGATACTACTTTTTGGATCTTTCTTCGTATGATTCTTCGGCGATTCCGCTCTCGATGTAGTCCTTTGAGTGCCGGCCCTCATCAACGTTCAATTCGGCCATATTGCAATTTCCGTGGAAGAGCGCGCCCTCATCGGCTACAAAACTATGAACCTGGATATCGCCTGTAAGGGTCGCCGAGGCGTGCATCCGGAGGATGCCTTTTGCCGCTACGTTGCCTTCTATGTTGCCGGATACGTCTACGTTGTCTCCGCTCAAATCCCCATTGACCGATGCGGATTTACCGATAAATATATCCCCTTTTGCTATCACATTGCCTTTGACCTTGCCGTCGATCCTTACCGTGCCGCTGCAGAGTATATCGCCTTCTATCGCTGTCTCTGCGCCTATCATCGTATCGATGGTGGCGGGATTATATTGTCTCTTCTTATCTTTTTTCATTATTCGGATACCTCCGCTTGTTATTGTATATCGTTCAGCCAAATAGGGTTCAGCTATACAGGTTCAGCTATACAGAAACTTCAGAGGATTCACCTGTACGCCGTTTATCTTTATCTCGAAATGAAGGTGCGGCGCTGTGCTCCTGCCTGTATTTCCGACTTTTGCTACCGCCTGGCCCTTTTTGATGTATTGGCCGGTCTTGACGAGGACTTTTGAACAATGGGAATAGATGGTCGATATGCCTCTTCCGTGGGAAATTTCACACATAATGCCGTATCCGCCGTTCCATCCTGTGCGTATCACCGTCCCGGCGGCGGCCGCGACTATCGTGCCGCCATAAGGCGCGCTTATGTCGACGCCTTCATGAAACCTCCTCAGTCCGGTTATCGGATCCTTGCGATATCCGAATCCCGATCCGACCGCGCCGTTATATGGCTTTAACGTAGGCATGGAATTCAGGTACGTCCTGATTTTACTTTCAACATCACCCAGACTTTCGCCCAGATTGGCGTCTGTTTTTTTGATGTCTGTCAACGTAGTAAGCACTTGCCGCATTTCTTGTATGCCTGCAACGAAGTTCTTGTCTGTCCTGTCGCTCGATCTGCTTGCGAACGCCACTTCGGACCTGTTCCTTATATAGGTCTCAGCCATTTCCAAATATTTATTATTGAATTCTTCGATCTTCGCATTGACCGAATCCTCGATGATTTTCAACCTTTGGATGTCGTCTGCCCTGTATTCGATGAGCTTGTGCTGGTCGACGGCATACGATTCGAGGCTTGCCAGCTTTTCATACAGCGAAGTGTTTTCCATTGATAGATCCCTGACGTAGAAGCCTGTAACAGCGCTGACCGCTAATACAAGAAGCAGCAGCATCGCCAATTTCACGCGGGGAGCCGATATTTTATATTCTCTTACTTTTTTGTTGTCAGAGTACCTGGGAACAATTATCAAAGATATGCATCTTTCTCTGCTCTTTGTAACCGCCTTGACCAGGCGTTTGCGTTTAGTGGTCCTATTTTTTGTGGCGGATGCTTGTCCGTCGATTATAGGTTCGACGGGTATATTATCAACGAGCATATCATCAACGGGTATATCGTTATAGGGTATATTATAAGGTATATCGTTATAAGTAATTATGCCGTAATCCGCTGCGCTTTCGACGATTTCGGCAGCTTCGGCAGCTTTGGCAGCTCCGGCGGTAGGTTGTCCGCCGACGGCAGATACAGCCGTATCAGCCGCAGGATCATCGATTTTTTTGCTTTTCTCTTTACCTTTTCGTTTTATTAAATTCAAATGATATCCCATCATGCTCCTCTAATTTATAAATACTCAATACTCAATACGTAATGCTCAATGCTCAACAAAAATACATGCTAAATGATATTTCCGATGCATGAATAAAAGTTATTCATTCTTTAGTAACAGTCAATAAAATTGACTTATTAGAATAGTATGAACAAAAAATGGCAAATTATATATTCTACATAAAAATTACAAATCCTTTTTTTGCTCGTAAAGTTATTATAATATATATTTAACATTTATGAAACAAAAATATAAATAAATTTGGAAATTTGGTAAAATTATTGGTAATGTTTAATAATTCATCAAGCAATTTAGATAATTCGGGTGTAAAAAAAGGGCGCCGATACACGGTCGATATCCCCATCCTTCGACGTTAACACCATAAATCTTTAGACTCAAAACTCAAACAAATAG
>CAYWGM010000145.1:0-2247 GCA_964457875.1 uncultured Eubacteriales bacterium
TATTGCCCAAGCTGCATAGAGGTTCGGGATTATGATCATTCTGACCTTACACGTGGAGGATATACCCGCGGAGTCACTTAATTGTGGCCTTGAGGGTTTTTCTTTTATTGAGGTGTTTAACGATGAGTAATATGAATGATATTAAGCGGCATTTTGAAGAAGAGGCACAGCAATATGACAGCAATATAAGGAACTTGATCCCTCATTATGATCAAATGGTTGAGGCGGTTGTGAATGCGATATCGTTTAACTGTTCAGCTGCTATTGACGTGATTGATTTGGGCTGTGGTACAGGGACTATTGCAAGATCAGTAAAAAACACCTTTCCTAAAGCGAGGATAACATGTCTCGATATTGCGGACAATATGCTGCAAATGGCCCAATTCAAGCTATCTGACGCCCCGGATACCGAGTATATAAATGACGACTTCTACAGATTCAGTTTTGATAAACAATATGATGTGGTTGTTTCGTCGCTTGCGCTTCATCATCTGGTGACTCCGGACGATAAATCGGATTTCTATAAGAAAATTTATTCCGGTCTAAAAAGCGGCGGCATGTTAGTTAATGCGGATTCGGTGCTCGCATCGACTGAAACGCTTCAAAATATGTATATGCAGCAATGGAAAAGCTTCATGTACAAGAATGTTTCGGAGCGAGAAGTTGAGAGTAAATGGATTCCCAAATATTATGAGGAAGATAGGCCTGCTTCCCTCATAGAGCATTTGGATATGCTGAGAGAAATAGGGTTTGCTGCTGTTGATGTTATCTGGAAGTATTACAATTATGCTGTTTTTGCCGCTATGAAGCATTGATGGGGTGAGGTGCATGGAGATTAAGCTGACGGAAGACAATAGCGTGCGTGAAATTCATATCGCCGATTTTAGCGAGATACACGCTTTATGGAGCAGAACTCTGGGCGTTGGGCTGAGTGACGCCGACAACAGAGAGAATATCGAGAAATTCCTGGATAGAAACATGGATATGAGCTTTTGTTACGAGCATGACGGCATGATTATAGGCACTGTCTTGTGCGGGCATGACGGGCGTAGAGGTTATATATACCATGTAGTCGTAGCCGAAGAGCACAGGGGAAAAGGTATTGGCCGCGTCCTTGTCGCTAAATGCCTGCATCGGCTGAAGGAAGAAGGAATCCACAAATGCCATTTGTTCGTTTTCGGGGACAATGCTATAGGCAATTCTTTCTGGAGAGCTGCAGGATGGACCAAAAGGGAAGATATTTATGTATATTCCCAAAATATATAGATTATTATGCGATTATCCAGCAAAGGAGTGGTGTGATTGATAAAAGGCAAAACAATTGATAATTTCAATAGTAAAGATGTCGTTGATACATATGACGAATTGCCGCTTTGGGCAGCTCCTTTTGGATTAAAACTACTTGATAAGATTGAATATAAAATGAATATAAAGGTTCTGGATATCGGGTGTGGTGTGGGTTTTCCTTCGCTTGAAATAGCGCAAAGGCTGGGTAATTCATCAAAAGTATACGGCCTTGATTTATGGGAAGCCGCATTAGAAAAAGGTAGATATAAAGCATCTATATATGATATTTCGAATGTTGAATTCATCTGTGGCGACGCAAATAATATACCATTTAAAAATAGTGTATTTGATACTGTAGTTTCAAATAATGGTGTTAATAATACAGGAGATGAGGTAAAGACCATCGCCGAGTCATTTAGGGTATTAAAAACCGGAGGCCAATTTGTTTTCACTGTAAACCTTCCGGGCACGATGAAAGAATTTTACGATGTATACAAAGAGGCTCTATTGGAACTAAATCTCCAAAAACTCTTTGCCAGAATAGATGAGCATATTCACAAGCATCGTAAACCTCTGGAACTGCTACGTAAATATATTACTACGGTTGGATTTTTAGTTGAGGATATTGATGAAAGCTCTTTTAGTATGCGGTTTACTGATGCAACTGCAATGTTTGATTATCATTTTATCAGATTATACTTTTTAAAGCCGTGGATAGAAATTATTGGCGATGAACTTGCAGAAGCAACCGTATTTGATGTTTTAGAAAAGAAATTAAACGATCAGTCGCGGAATAATAATGGTTTGGAGCTTACCATTCCTTTTGTATGCTTCAAATGCAGAAAACCATAATAAATACCTAACTAGTTGGAGGAGGATTTTTTATGCCGATGGTGAAGATCAATATGATCGAGGGAAGGACAAAAGACGAAAAGTACAAAATCGCAGAAGTTGTTCATG
>CAYWGM010000146.1:0-2213 GCA_964457875.1 uncultured Eubacteriales bacterium
CAGGTATATATGGTTCAGGTATAGACGATGCCGCCACATTCGAGTCCGGCAGATGCGCCTTCCAGCTTGTCTTTGGCGGTACAGCTCCCGAAAACTTCAGCGGTGTGATAAAGCATTTTGCTCCGACCCACCTCATCATCGTCGATGCCGCAGATCTTGGCGGTTCCCCCGGTACCTTCCGCGTACTGAATGAGGCAAGGATAACCGGGACGGTATCCGGCACCCATATAATTGCAATGTCAGTCCTTACCCGTTATTTGAAAAAAGAGACCGGATGTGAGATAATTCTGCTTGGCATACAACCTGCTGACCTGACTTTCTGCGGCAGTATGACCCCGGAGGTCGACAGGGCGGCTAAGGAGCTTGCATCCTGCATTGCGGCCGCAATCCGATGATCTGGCGATAGGGCGATAGGGTAATTGGGTGATCGGGCGATAGGTGATAAAAGTGATCAGCGATTTGTTATCTTTCAAAATACAATATATTTGGCCTTCCATCGATCTGGGCTGGGGCGTGAGGTTCTTGTCGCTGTTAATCCTTGTCTGGCTGGTCTATTTCCTTGTCAGGACCGGAAAGAGGGCGCTGCTTGTACCTGTCATAGCGAATCTCGTGTTTGCTGCGGCGTTTGCGGCTTCCGGAACCATTGATGAAAACGAAATAGGTTTCAGGATCGGTATACCGGGCATCGTAATTTGCCTGGCAATACTTATTGTACCTTCTATTTATAATAGAATATCGCCGCAATTGTTTTTGCTGATGTTGTGTGCATTTGGTATCACTGCGGCGGCAAACATCCTATGGGTATATTTTTTCTGGCTATGCTCATGTCTTATTGTGTATATGGCAGCAATGCCTGATAACAATACATTTTACCGGTTTGCTTCGATAGATGCGTTATTGGGTTTGGCAGTCCTCACTACGGCAATGGTATATGAGATCATATCGGGAGCGGTGCCGGACAGCCCTCTCATCAGCGCCCCGGCGGTTGTATTTTGCGCGAGGGCGGCGGCTTTGCTGCTGGTTGTATGGAGGATAGTGTGCCTGTGCTTACTGCTGCTCGTTAAAAGCCGGAAGCAAGCTATTAAAGCCCTTGAAGCCCCTGATGCCCTTGAAACCCCTGAAGCCACTGAAGCGGATGATCGGGGGTGATGCCTCTTGCATGAGCTTCCCGCCACTCAGAATATATTGGATATCGCTGTCGATGAGGCCAAAAAGGCCGGCGCATCGAGGATAACAGCAATAAATATTGTAATCGGCGAATTATCTTCTTTTATTGACGAGTCTATTCAAATGTATTTTGATATAATCAGCGAAGGGACTGCGGCTTACGGCGCCAAGCTCATTTTTAAGCGGATCCCGGCGGTTTTCGCGTGCCGGAGATGCGGCGCCGAATTTAACCTTAAAAGCGGAAACGGCGACGACAGCGATAACGGCGGCAGCCCAAATAGCCGTAAGGGCCGTGTCGTCGGACCGTATGCGGTAATATGCCAGCATTGCGGCGGCAACGGTGTTCTGGCCGATAAGGCCAGGGACTTCTATATAGATAGCGTGGAGGTCGATATAGACAATGCAGATTAAAGTCCTGAAGGATATTATGAGCGTCAACCAGAAACTGGCTGCGGAAAACAGGGAATTTTTCATGCGTCAGTCCATCAAGGTATTCAACCTGATGGCTTCCCCCGGTGCGGGAAAAACCAGCGTGCTGCTGAAGCTGATCGATATGCTTCGGACTTTGTGCGAGATATATGTGGTAGAGGGCGATACGGCGTCTTCCGTGGATGCGGAGCGGGTAGCCCGCGAGAATGTCGGTGCGGTGCAGATCAATACCGGCAACGGCTGTCATCTTGATGCGGGCATGATCAGGTCGGCGGTTGATACGCTCGGTGTGAATCCCGGCTCTGTTCTGTTCATCGAAAATGTCGGCAATCTCATATGCCCTTCGGGGTTCGACCTCGGCGAGGGATACAGGGTGCTCATCGCCAGCGTGCCCGAGGGTCACGACAAACCGCTGAAGTATCTATCGATGTTCAACGCTGCCGATGTGATCATATTGAACAAGATCGACCTGCTGCCATATATTGACTTCGACAAAGAGTCCTTTTATAACGGCGTCAGGGCAATAAATGAAAAGGCCCCGGTCTTTGAGGTGTCCTGCAGGACGGGAGCCGGGCTTGACGCATTGGCCGACTGGTTTCGGAAGGCTATCATAACTG
>CAYWGM010000147.1:0-2210 GCA_964457875.1 uncultured Eubacteriales bacterium
ACGTTCATATATGACGAAAAAGGCAATGTCATTGCAAGGCTGACGGGAAGCGATAATAAAAACATGGAGAGGGTCGACGACAAAGACATCCCTCAGTTCCTTAAAGACGCTTATGTATCGATCGAAGACGAGCGCTTTGAGCAGCATAGGGGCGTTGACCTGCAAGGATTCATACGAGCGGTGTTCCGGAAGATCAAGAATCCGTCGCTCCCCATGCAGGGCGGAAGCACCATTACAATGCAGCTGGTGAGAAACATCACAGAAAGATTCGAAAGAACCATACCGAGGAAGATTCAGGAATGGATGGCCGCATATAAACTCGAACTCCGTATGCCCAAATGGAAGATCCTCGAATCTTACATGAATATTATATTCATGGGACATAGCTGCTACGGCGTGCAATCGGCATCCAAGACATATTTCGGAAAGAGCGTGAAGGATCTGTCGCTTGCGGAATGTGCACTCCTCGCGGGCATAACCAACAGCCCGGGTGATTACGACCCGTTTACCGAAAAAGGATTGGAAAACGCTAAAAAGCGTGAAGTATTGATATTGGACAAGATGCTTGAACTCGGGCATATCGACCAGGCCCAATACGATCAGGCCATTAAGGAAGAGATCAATATAGTCGATCCTGAGGAGAGGACTTCTACCACCACTGTACAGTCCTATTTCGTCGATTATGTGATAAGTGATCTTGCCGAAAATATTGCGGCCCAGAAAAATATATCTAAGCAGATGGCGATGGCCATCATCTACAATAACGGCCTCAAGATATACACCACTCAGAATTCTGATATGCAGGCAAGCGTCGATGAGGTCTTTACCGACGATAAGTACTTCCCGATGATCAATAATGAGGCAAAGAAGCTTCAGGAGCATTCTCAGGCTGCGACGGTGATCATAGACCACAAAAACGGTCAGATAAAGGCCATGTACGGCGGCTATGGCGAGAAAAAGGCAAGCAATACGCTCAACAGGGCCACCCAGCTGAAGAGGCAGCCGGGCTCCAGCATCAAGCCTATTGCCGTATACGGCCCGTCCGTCGATCTTCGCTTGATCACGCCGTCCACAATTATTGATGACGTGCCGGTATATATGATGACTACGGGACCCGACAAGGACAAACCATACCCCACCAATTATGACGGCGACTACAACGGCCTCACAAGCGTAAGGAATGCGCTCAGGGCTTCCATAAACACGGTGGCGGCCCGGATATGGCGTGATATACTCGGTCCCGACCGTTCGATCGAATACCTCAAGAAGGTGGGCATCGACCGTTCTGACGAGAAATACGTATCGCTCGTGATGGGCGGCCTGCATACGGGAGTCAACCCGTTGCAGATGGCTGCGGCTTATATACCCTTTGCCAATAAAGGCATTTATTACGAACCCATTTCATATACGAAGGTCGTGGACAGCGACGGAAAGACCATGATAGAGAAAAAGGCCGAATACAACCCGGTCTATGACGAGGTCAGCGCTTATATGATGACAAATATGCTGAAGGAAGTGGTCACGCCGACCGCTCACATCTATCCGCACGGAGCCACGGCCACAAGATGCAAGCTGCAGGGAGGCAAAATGCCGGTGGCCGGTAAGACAGGGACGACCAGCGAGAACATAGACAAATGGTTCATCGGGTATACACCATATTATGTGGCGGCGACATGGTACGGCTATGACAACAGATATCAGCGCAAGGCCATAAAACTCACGCGGGACGAATACAATCAGGCGCAGATCATCTGGCAGGCGGTAATGGAGAAGATACACGAGGACCTACCGGCAAAGGATTTCGAGGAGCCGGCAGGCGTCGTGAAAAAACGCATATGCACCATATCAGGTAAAATAGCGACAGAACTCTGTGCTAAAGACCCGCGCGGCGATGCGACAAGGGAGGAAATATTCATAAAGGGCACGGAGCCAAAGGATTTCGAATACTGCGACATCCATGTTCTCGGCAAGGTTTGCAAAGCAAGCAAGGATGCATGGAACAGATATCTGCTCGCTAGTCCGTACTGCCCTCCCGATCAGCTGATCGAAGGGGTATTCATCCAGCGCATCGTACAGTATGTCCCGGTCAAACCCGAAGAAAAACAACCGACTGACATAATGTATGAGTTGCCGGCAGCTGAATACTGCACAGTACACAGTGCGTATGATTCTGATACTGACTCTGATACTGACTCTGATACTGACTCTGA
>CAYWGM010000148.1:0-2162 GCA_964457875.1 uncultured Eubacteriales bacterium
CCGGTTGGGTGGAAGTTCTCACTTTCAAGATATGGCTTTTAGGGTGGAAAGCTGGTGTTTGGCTTTTCACCCTTTATGTTTTATAAAAAAAGGAGGATTTTACTTATGGCAGGTAAAAATGAAAAGCGTGACAAAATAATCTGGGGCATTGTCATGCTCGCTGTTTTAGCGGTATTATTCTTTTTACTGTGGAATTTTGCCGGAAAATAAATTTATTCCCCGCATTCATCGGAGTGCCGGTGTTCGTGGCAGACGCCACCGGTTGATTTCAAATCACCCTGTAAATATCTTTTTACCGCTGTTTCGGCATCACCTGACGCTCCGGTTACAATCGTCATACCTTTTTCATTGAAAATATCAATTGCTCCCCCGCCCATACCGCCGGAGATTATGACGTCAATGCCATTGTCGTGCAGGAATACAGGCAAAAATCCGGGTCTGTGCCCGGGATTGGGGATAAATTGCCTGCTTTTTATTTGATCATTTTCAATCTCAAAGAGTGCAAATCCTTCACAATGACCGAAATGTTCGGTTACCATCCGTCCTTCGCTTGCAACTGCGATTTTCATAATAGTTTTCTCCTTTAATCTTTATTGTTTTACCGTAAAAGGTAGTTCTGATAAAGACAGGCCCATATCGACGCAATTGCCTTGCCGGCCGGACTGTCCGGATAGCAGGCGATACTCCTGCACCGGTTCACGGCTTTTATAACCGTTTCATCGAACGGTATCCTGCCTATCACCGGAATCTCAAGCCCGGTGCAGTAGTCTTCAATTTGTTTTGAAATGTCCGGGTTTACATCGGATTTGTTGATGCAGACAGCGCAGCTTACGCCAAAATGCCTTATAGTACTGATAATGCGCTTCATGTCGTGCATGCCCGATATTGTCGGTTCTGCGACGATGAGCGCCATATCAGCGCCGCTGATCGAGGCGATGACCGGACAGCCGATTCCAGGCGACCCGTCAATTATAGCCCAGCCGGTATCCGGCGATTGCTTAACAAGCTGATTCTTTACCGCTGCCACCAGTTTGCCCGACGCACCGCTGCCCATCCTCAACTGTGCGGTGGAAAACACCTTGCCGTCATGCTTATACAGCATCAGGCTGCCTGAGGAATAGTCGGAAATGGTAATGGCCTGTACAGGACAGATCTCTGCGCAAACACCGCAGCCCTCACATTCATAAATATCGGCGACGCCGTCCTGAATTGCGCCGAAACGGCAGTTTTGCCCGCACAATCCGCAATGAACGCATCTTGATTCATCGACTATCGCTTTTCCGAGTCCGTAAAAATCCGTTTTTGTCGGGTCGGTCATTTGCGGTGCGACCAGGTGAAGATTGGGCGCATCCACATCACAGTCGGCAAAGGCATTGCTTCGGCTCAGCTCAATAAATGCGCCCGCTACCGTAGTCTTGCCCGTTCCGCCTTTCCCGCTGAGTATAAGGAGCTGTTTCATGATACCGCCCCCTTTTCAATGGCTTTGAGCAGTTCTTGGAAAAGCTGCCGATATTGCCTGTCCTGGCGCACGGCTATAAGCCCGCGGGAGTTGAGCCTGCCCAAATCCTCGTCAAAAGGGATGCGGGCAAGGATATTGATTTGATGGTCTATGCAGAACTGTTGCGCCGGATCTTCTCCCGGCAGGCATTTGTTCACTACGACGCCAAACGGCTTGTTGAACAATTTTACCAAATCATAGGCCATGGAAAGGTTGTGTGCGCCAAAAACAGTGGGCTCGGCAACAAGGACACAAAAATCGGACTCCCTGATGCTTTGCATTACAACGCAGGCACTTCCCGGAGGGCAGTCTATCACGACCGTCCCCTGCACGGGCAGCTTTTGCATCAGCCCTTTGATGATCGGAACACCGGAAACCTCTCCTGTATTCAGACACCCTGTGAGAACCGTCACATCACCTGATACGCCTTCTTCAATTGTACCGATTATCCTTTCCTCTTCAACGAGCGCCTTTTCAGGGCAGAAGAGGATACAACCGCCGCATGAATGGCATACCTCGTAAAAAATCATCAGTCTGTCCCTGATCAGAGCCAGCGCATTGTATCTGCAGAAATCCGCGCATTTCCGGCAGCCTGTGCATTTGGACATATCAACTGCCGGCACCTTTACGGCGACTGACTGAATGTCCTTTACATCGGGTTTCA
>CAYWGM010000149.1:0-2143 GCA_964457875.1 uncultured Eubacteriales bacterium
GAATAAAATCCATAAAAGTCGACGCTTCAAGCGACCTCAATTCCATGTTGATGGATCAAATACTGAAAGCATCGATGTCAATATCACAGAATATGAGGCCTAACGGAGTTTTGGTCGAAGTATCCGCCCCGACCATACATTCTTTTGAATCAGGCAAAATAGGTTCTTATCATATAACGTTCAGAGATGCCGTGTCAGGCAGGGTCTTGACGGACCATTCGGCCCAGAACAAACCGTTCGAGTTCGACTTCCAGATCCTTATAGAAGGCGACCCTATCGCCACGGTCAATCATTTCATGTTCGAAGCGCAAAAGGGGAATGTCGCTTTGATAGACATGCTTTCTCCTCAGGCACATTTTTCGATAAGATTCGGAGAGATCGGCAACTATCCAAAGATAGATCAGGCGGTAAGATATATGCTCGGACGCGCGGATGAAGAAGCTCCGTCCGACAACCCGTACAGTAAGCAGGCTGAAACGGATCTGCCGGGAGCTTTGAGACGTTTTCTCGACAGCAGAAGAAGTGCTGGTCCTCAAGCAAGCTATTTTGACAGTGCGAACAACAGACTGGGAACACGCGCCGATGCGCTTTCGGCAGGTGATGCTTATGAATTGCTTAGGATGGTCGTTTCGGAAGAACAGCTCAAGACTGAAGTTCAAAAATTTGTTCCTTCCGACAGATCCCAGATCGCATTCACTATAGGCAATCTGAGCCAGATAATGACGCATTTGGCGCATATTGATGCTTCCAGAGGTTCTGGTACCATATCATATTCGGAAAAAGTTTTTGACCCGGATGTCCTCCAGATACAAGGGGCCCTCCATATTCTGGATGTCCTTCCAAAGGACCAGGTCACCGGTATTTTTAACGAAGCTACAAAAGCAGCTTTGGAAAGCATAAATATACAATACCCGATCTCAAAATATTCAATGGAGCAGCTGATATCTTGTGTAGACAAAGTACAATATGCGGATCCCAATGTTCCGCAGGGTTGGAGAAAAGTTGGTATGGGACAAACTGATACTGATTTATTCGGCAATATTCCTGACCCTGTAGAAGTAGCAAGCGTTCCTGAAATGAGAGCGGCCCCTGAAAAAGGCGTCATGGCTTCAGTATTGCCTAATATTCCTCTTATAGGCAGATGGTTCCAGGATGAGCCGACCCTCGCTCAGATGATGGAAGAACAGGATGCAAGGATAGTGAGCGTTTCTCCAAGAGATGAATTTGGCGCGCGGCTCAGGGCTTTGGGCGTGAAAGAACTTATACTGCCTCGAGGCTTCAGGATGAACAGGGGTATTGAGCAAGCGATTCTCGCTCTTGTGACCGAGTACGGATACCATAACAGCGAGATATCCGTCGAGGACCTAAAAGACCCTAAAGAATCCTTGGCCAGGATAAAGATAAGTTCGGATGCCGGTGTTGCCGAATGGATAGTAAGGTACGGCGAAGCCATGGTCGGCCCTCATGAGGTCGGCACCTGGGCCAAACTGGCCGGTTCTGACGGATATCTTGCAAGAGAACTGAACTCTGAAAGATACAGGGAATATCTCTCTCGCTGAATATTTTCTCTGAAATTTTTTGAAGCATCTCCCGATATAGAAACGAAATGAATATAATTTCTGCCGTTTTTCCTCGTATACCTATCCGTCAGAACTCGATGCTTCCGACGATACACGACGGGGACAGGGTTTTGGCCGTGCCTTCCGGCTTTGCCAGGCTTAACAGAGGATCTGTCGTTATCTTTAAAGATCATTTCGGCGACAGGTCGATAAAAAGGATCATAGGATTGCCGGGGGAGACAATAAAGATAGAATTCGGGACATTGTACGCTAATATGAGAAAGGTCGGCTCCGTCGGCCCGTTCGCATGCGAGAATTTCGGTCCCGTACATATGCCTGAGCATACATGGTTCCTCATCGGGGATAATTGCAACGACAGTGTGGACAGCAGGTCTTTTGGCCCAGTGCACGCCAGAGATATATTATATAAAGCGCTTTTTGTGTACAAGCCTCTGCGGCATTTTAAATTCCTTTCCTGATCAAAAATCGCTCTTTTGCCTCAACCAACCATTTATGTTATTATATTAGTCTCTATGGAAGACCTTATATCCATAAGCGACCTGTCTTCTGCTCAGATAGAAGAG
>CAYWGM010000150.1:0-2133 GCA_964457875.1 uncultured Eubacteriales bacterium
TCAGCAGCACCCAGGGACAGGACAACTGGTACTACCAGCAGTGGAACGGCAGCTCATATTCCAACATGACATATGACAGCGGGAATTCATGCTGGAAGGGCAGTTATGAATATTGCCGCGTGGGGAATAGTTGGATGCACCCCAGCACCAACGATGCTGTGAGGAAATGGGTGGCGCCGTATGCGGGTGACATAAGCATAACTGCCGCGGCAAATATCGCAGTGGTATATGGCAACGGCGAAGGGGTCAACGTAAAGGTGCTCAAGAACAGCACCAACGTCTGGCCGGCTTCCGGATGGCAGTTCATCAGCGCCGGAGGCAGCGTGAGCTTCCCAGAGCAGAATATCAGCGTGGCTCAGGGAGACGCGTTATACTTCATACTCAACCAGAACAGCACCGATTACTACGATCAGACAAACTGGGACCCGATAATAACATACGAGGAAGAAGGCGGGGATCCGACGCCGACGCCGACAGTAACTCCTACTCCGACAACAACGCCAACCCCGACTGCAACGCCTACGACTACACCTGGCGAGGAGCAGAAACTCAGCGGGACGGCATTCGGCACATCGCCTGCATATGCATCGGGATGCGAATATGACAAAGCATCCGACAGCAATACAAGCACATTCTTCGACTATGCATATGCCAACGGCGGATACACCGGCATAGACCTTGGTTCAGGCAACGCGGCGGCAATCACAAAGATAAGGTATTATCCGAGATCCGGTTGGGAATCAAGGATGAACGGCGGCAAATTCCAGGGGTCGAATACTTCTACCGACAGCGGTTATACCGATCTGCACACCATCACTACAAACCCGACTCTTGAATGGCATGAGGTGGTAATTACAGATGCCACCGAATACAGGTACCTGCGTTATATGTCGCCTAACGGGAGTTATGGCAACATAGCCGAGATGGAATTCTACACCGGCAGCGGCGGAGCAACACCTACGCCGACGCCGACGCCTACACCTACGCCGACAGCAACTCCTACGCCTACGCCTACGGCTACACCCGGCGAGGAGGAGAAACTAAGCGGTACGGCATTCGGCACATCACCTGCATATTCACAGGGATGCGAGTATGACAAAGCATCTGACAGCAATACAGGCACATACTTCGATTATGCATATGCCAACGGCGGATACACCGGCATAGACCTTGGTTCAGGCAACGCGGCGGCAATCACAAAGATAAGGTATTATCCGAGATCCGGTTGGGAATCAAGGATGAACGGCGGCAAATTCCAGGGGTCGAATACTTCTACCGACAGCGGTTATACCGATCTGCACACCATCACTACAAACCCGACTCTTGAATGGCATGAGGTGGTAATTACAGATGCCACCGAATACAGGTATCTGCGTTATATGTCGCCTGACGGAAGTTATGGCAACATAGCCGAGATGGAATTCTACACAGGCGGCGGAGTGACGCCTACGCCTACACCTACGCCTACCTCCACACCTACTCCCACACCTACAGCCTCGCCAGGAGAATCTTTCCGGGCTTCGACAGACTTCAGCAGCACCCAGGGACAGGACAACTGGTACTACCAGCAGTGGAACGGCAGCTCCTATTCTAATATGACATATGACAGCGGGAATTCATGCTGGAAGGGCAGCTACGAATGGTGCCGCGTGGGAAATAACTGGATGCACCCCAGCACCAACGACGCTGTGAGGAAATGGGTGGCGCCGTATGCGGGTGACATAAGCATAACTGCGGCGGCAAATATCGCAGTGGTATATGGCAACGGCGAAGGGGTCAACGTAAAGGTGCTCAAGAACAGCACCAACGTCTGGCCGGCTTCCGGATGGCAGTTCATCAGCGCCGGAGGCAGCGTGAGCTTCCCAGAGCAGAATATCAGCGTGGCTCAGGGAGACGCGTTATACTTCATACTCAACCAGAACAGCACCGATTACTACGATCAGACAAACTGGGATCCGATAATAACATACGAGGAAGAAGGCGGGGATCCGACGCCGACGCCGACAGCAACACCTACAACCACACCTACGCCTACAGCAACGCCTACGACTACACCCGGCGAGGAGCAGAAACTCAGCGGGACGGCATTCGGCACATCCCCCGCATATGCATCGGGATATGAATATGATAAAG
>CAYWGM010000151.1:0-2132 GCA_964457875.1 uncultured Eubacteriales bacterium
TACGGGGATATGAATGCACGCAATACGCCAAATACGGACGGAAACGCTGCGTATGCCATTCGGTGCCCGAAAGCAGATTGCTTTCCTTTTTCAAAGCGTTCTTACAGGATGTGAGGGAACAATACCACAATTATCTTTCAACGATTAATATTCACGAAAAGAAAAGGAACCTGGATCATGAAATTGCTAGATTAAAAAAAGAGCTGGATGAAGCCAACGGAAGATTGAAGATGCTGATAACTCAAAAAGTACGTGACGTCATGAAAGAAAAGGATCCAGAGTATAGGAAGATCATAGAAGGCAGCTATATTGAGCTCGAAAAAGAAGAATTGCAGAAGATCTGCGTGTTATCGAGAGGGATTGAGACTGTTGAGAAAGTCATCGCCAGCGATGCGGAAGAAAACGCATTAAATGCCATAGGCCTGTACGATAAAGCGACAAGCAAAGATAGCCTTGATAGGAAGCTGATCGAAATGGTTTTGGAAAAAATCTTCATATACCGTGACGGAAGCATCGAATTCAAATTATTAGCGGATATAAACGAGTTTTTGACATCCTCAACAAGCTGTTATTTACATATTTATGCCGAATAATTATAAGTATACTTATATATTTATTGCTAATAATGCAGATATGGAGTATAATAGCTTATAGAAGGTGAGAAATTATGTCATTCATGAGTGAAGAGAATATACTAAAAACCCTTTCGGCTTTTAATCCCTGGTGGCGCATAGGGACTATAAAACCTGAATTTCACAGGAAATTCAAAAGGTTTGCCTTTTACGAAGCAATGAAACATTTAATGCATAAAGACCTGCGTCGGGCGGTCATCCTGACCGGTACACGACGCGTTGGCAAGACGATTATAATGTATCAGGTAATTGAGGAGCTGCTTTCGCAGGGAACAGACCCTAAACGCATATTGTTTGTCTCCCTCGATCATCCGCTTTTGAAGCTCTGCAAATTCAACGAAATCTTGGAGTGCTACCATCGAAATGTTTATGGTGACCAGGATGTGTTTTATTTCTTCGATGAGATTCAATATGCCGCAGATTGGGACAAATGGCTGAAGACGTTGTATGACATGCAGCTGTCGACCAGGATCATGGCCACAGGATCTGCCAGCCCTGTACTTGTCAAAAAAAGCACCGAGAGCGGAGCCGGCCGTTGGATCATAGTTCAGGTACCGACTTTGTCTTTCTACGAATACTGTGAATTGCTTAACGTGGAGAATCAACCGGTATTGGCTGCTGATGTCCGTCCTACCGGTCTTGCCAGCCTGGATAAACAAGAATGGACTGAACTGATGCTCAAGCTCTCTTCCCTGCAGAAGTACTTCAACAGGTATATGCAGGTAGGGGGATTCCCAGAGCTGGCAATATCAAAAGACGACTATATGGCGCAGAACATAATGAGGGAAGATGTGGTGGACAAGGTTTTAAAAAGGGATTTGCCTGCTCTTTACAATATCAGGAATTCTACCGAATTGGAAAAGATATTCCTTTATTTGTGTTATTGTTCCTCGGACATAATCTCTATCGATGCAATTGCAAAGGAATTGGAGGGGGTAAGCCGGCCTACGGTCGAGGATTATATAGGATACCTTGAGAGCGCCAACTTGATCTATCGCAGCTTTCCTGTCCGGATGGCAGGGAAGAAGGTGCTTAAAGCCCGACCCAAAGTATATATCGCCGATGCCGCTATCCGGAATGCGGTTTTGATGCAGGAGGATCTGCTGACGAATACCGAAGAGATGGGTATTATGGCTGAAACAGCCGTATATAAGCATGTAGCGTCATTTTACTATCAAAAAGCGACTAATGTCGGTTATTATCGCGACGGTACAAAAGGAAAAGAAATTGATATTGTCGTGGATTATCCGCGGGGAAGGATATTGATCGAGGTCAAGTACCGCGAACAGGCGTCGATCGGCGGAAAAGACGCGGTCTTTACCGAATCCGACGCTGCAGACGCCGCAATCGTTATAACAAAACGGGAAGATGATTACGGTGTGCAGCCAACTCAGGGAAACAAGCCTCTCCTCAGAATCCCGGCGTTTGCGTTTCTGTATCTTTTGGGAAACGCCGAAAAGCACGGGTATAAAGGATTTAAAAATTAAGTGTATCTACATT
>CAYWGM010000152.1:0-2131 GCA_964457875.1 uncultured Eubacteriales bacterium
GGCCTGGGAAATGGGTAGCGCTTTTTCTATATCTTTTCTAATAATTGATGAAGCGTCATTAAAAAGTTTCATGGCTTTTTGCTCGCTTTCAGTAAGCTGCGTGGTATCAGCAACAGATTTTGGTCCGGCATTAGTATTGGGAAGCGTAATTTTAAATGCATTGTCTGTTGCTTCGATCCTTGGTTTTTGAGCAAAACCATCATAACTACGCATGATCTTGGGAATACCGGTGCCGTAAGCTTCGATAAGTTTGAGCCTGTAAAATATATTGGCAAGGTTTTCATTACGCGCAACCGAAACACCTAACATGATATCTTCAAGCGAAATCCCTCTTACAAGGCCACCAATGGATACAAACTCGATACGGTCGTCGAATATGCTTAAGAGCGTACTGCTGCTGAAAGAATAATCCCTATGGACAATTGCATTCAACAACGCTTCGCGTACCGCCTCTACAGGATAGTCCCGGCTATCAATCCGCAAAAGCCCTTCAAATTCAGCGTGAATGCGATTATATCTATCAATGAAATCATATACTTCATTTAATTGCTTAAGTAGTGAACCGGCAAACTCTCTCCGATCTTTAAAGATTTCTTTGGCTTGCCCCTCGAAAACCGCCAGCCTGACTGTATGAACACACTGGTCGGATAATAGTAATGCGAGATTTGTATAGATCCCGTCAGCCGTTATCAACTTGAGCGTTTTCTGCTGGTTGACGCCGAATGATACATTCCTTGACTGAAACTCTTTCTTCGCATCAATAAAGGTCAAGTCCTGGTTAAGTGAACGCAGATCCTCATATTTTTCACCGTCGGTTTCTTTTATCATTTTTAAGATAGCCGTATCGGTGGCGGGCACAGTGGAAGTCCCCTGACGGACATAGACGCCCTCAGGCCGGATACCCTTGCCGGAAAGATAATAAGGACTTGCAGTACCCTTCTGAACCACCACCTTTATAACCGATACTCCGTCTATAATTTCAATTTCGTAATTTATAAATAATGTTATATCAGGTTTGATTGAATCGCGTACCGTATTGGACACCTTAGTCATAGTACCGTCTAAATCGCTGAGCCCGACTGCCTTTCCGCCATCCTCAACGCCGATGTACAGCGTTCCTCCGTTTGTATTCGCAAAAGCCGCGATTGTCTTCTTGATATCTTCTGTGTATTCACGTTTGAGTTCTACAGTTTCATTTTCTACCAATTCCATAGGCTCACCTCATATCCTGCTATATTCTAATACCATTCTTATACATACTGATACTATTCTAATACATGCTAATACCATTCTAATCATCATACTCATTATTGTCAATATATATATTCGGAAAGTAAACGGCTGCGAAGCAGGTATGCTGATTGATGTATCTGCGTCCATGACTTGCCATATATCTTGCCGTATACCTTGCTATAAATATATAATATCTTATAATACCTTGCATCGGGGGCATCAGATGGATACATATGACGCAAGTATTGCCAAAACCGCATATCCTTCTTCATTCCACGTTATGGATGGTTGTAATTTTTTTATCATGCGTGACGGGGCTGAAAAAAAGCTTGTCGTATCAGGAAAAGGATCATGCCTTGAGCGTTTCTCAGGTATAAAGACAGCGCTTTCCGGCGTCAGCGCCAAGATATGCGCGCTTGATAATGAGAACGCCGGCGCAATAATGGAGATTTTCCCGTTTACCAGGCCGGTCAGCCATAAAGGCCGTGGGATCACGATAGGCCTCGGAGACAGGCTCGGCCTGGCATCGGCAGGACACCTCCGCCTTTTGAAGGATTATGACGTCTTCCCTATACTTGCACAACAGTCAATGAGGGAACTACATCTGACAGGACGCACATATGAGGACGTCCTTTCGGCAGCGGCCTGGGCGGTGTTCCAGGAAGGCTACGTTTCGGGCTACGGCGCCGACGGAGACCACCTTAAGACCGAAGCCGAGATAAATACCGCCCTTAAATACGGATATACCATGATAACACTCGACTGCTCCGGACAGATCAATAACGCCGCAGCAACTCTATCTGCTGATGAAATCGACATATTATACGATTCCATACCTTTGGAAGAAAGGAACCGTATCGAAGCTTCTTACGCAGGCAGGCAGTTTTCGGCTGCAGGC
>CAYWGM010000153.1:0-2131 GCA_964457875.1 uncultured Eubacteriales bacterium
CGATTTGAGCGGTGGGAATGTACGGCGGATTTGATACTATGACATCGAACTTTTTACCCTTACCCTGACCCTCGCCTTGACTCTGACCCTCGCCGATACCACCATCCGCGAAGCATTCGAACATGTCGGACCTGATAAAACGTATCCTGTCCCGCACTCCAAGGCGGCAGGCATTATCTTCAGCCACCGCAAGGGCTTCGGGAGAGGTGTCTGTCGCGGTTATCCTTATCCTGCTTTGCCTGATGTGGTGCGCGAGGCTTATGGCAATGCATCCGGAGCCTGTCCCTATATCAAGGATGTCAATAGTATCGGGAACGGAGTCGGAAACAGTGTCGGGTTTGTGCGCATATAGCCGGTTGCAGCGCCTTATTACAGCCTCGGCCAGTATTTCGGTCTCCAGCCTGGGAATCAGGACTTTATTGT
Organism: uncultured Eubacteriales bacterium; assembly: GCA_964457875.1. Classification (GTDB taxonomy): domain Bacteria; phylum Bacillota; class Clostridia; order Acetivibrionales; family CAYWGM01; genus CAYWGM01. Next base: position 424 of record CAYWGM010000153.1, read on the forward strand.
TCACATGAAAATCAAGCGACATGAATTCCTGCCGACCAGTTACATATTGTACCGGCATACCGGCCGAACGGTCACTCACCGCCGCCTCAAACCTGTCCAAATCGCAATCGTCGACCTCATCGTCAAGGTGGGCGTATATATATGATTTATCTTTACCTAATATGAATGATAGGAGGATGATGGCCTCATTCTGATAACTGGATAAAGAATCGGCATCTGTCAGAATGGTTTTAGCTGAATTAAGCGCCTGCCGTATCGTATGACCTGCAGACTTCCGGATACTCAAGCCGCATCGCCTTCCGCCAACGCTTTATTGAAGGCCGTAATAGCCACCTCGATCTGAGCGTCATCGGGCTCGCGCGTGGTGAAATACTGAAATGCCAATCCGGGCGCATTCAATATCCGTGCAAGAATGCCCTTGCTCCTGCCGGCAGCCTTGAGCAATTCGTAGGACAGACCCGCCACCAGAGGGATCAGAAGCAGCCTTAGGCCGATATTCACAAAAATACTGTGCCATCCGGTGAATGAGAACACCAGGATGCTCACCACCAGCACAAGGAACAGAAATGACGTACCGCAGCGCGGATGCTTGGTCGTGAACTTCCGTACGTTTTCTATTGTGAGCTCTTCCATATGTTCATAGCAATGTATGGTTTTATGCTCAGCCCCGTGGTACTGCCATACGCGCCCGATATCCTTGATGTTGGAGACCGCCGCGATATAACCGAAAAAGAGCAATATCCTTATTAAGCCTTCAAATAAATTATATAGGATTACGCCTATACCTGTTTGCTTATCGAAATGCAATAGGCTTGCCAGCAGATTGGGTAGCAATACGAAAAGGCTGACGCTCAATACTATGGCAATCACAACAGCCATATAGATCATGCCGTCCTTCAGTTTTTCCCCCGACGCCTTAGGCTCCTGCTCCTGGCCCGACCCCTGCTCCTGGCCCGACACCTGCTCATCGCCGCCTTCTTGCTGCTTGATGGGCTTCTGTTCTTCGCCTCTTTTCTGATCTTCTTCAATCTCTACAAATTGCGCAGAGAACACCAATGCCTTCATACCAAGGACGAGTTGTCTTACGAAATTGACTACGCCTCTCACAACGGGTATTTTGGCAGGCAGATCTTTTGCCGGTATGGGCATCGTCTCCAATGCGATCTCACCGTCGGGCTTCCTGATAGCTATCGCAGCCTTCCGCGGACCTATCATCATCAGCCCTTCGATAAGCGCTTGTCCCCCTACGGTGGTCACCCTGGACTTCTTTTCCGGGCAATTATCCTGCATATCCTGCATATCCTGCATATCCTGTATGGCATTTTCATGATCGAGGTTTGTTTCCATAATAAAACAGGCAGGTTTTCCCTGCCCTTTAATTCCTTTTCTTCTATTATTCCATTAACCTTCTGTAATATTAAAACGCTTCTTGAATCTCTCCACTCTTCCGCCGGTGTCGATCAACTTCTGTTTTCCGGTGAAAAACGGATGGCACTTCGAGCATATGTCGACGTGCAGGTCCTGTTTGGTCGAACCGGTCTCAAAAGTCTCGCCGCAGGCGCATTTGGCGACTGCCTTCTCAAAATACTTCGGATGTATCTTCTCCTTCACTGTAACAACCTCTTTCTCAAATCCTTATAAGATGTTTTTCGCAAAATATATAGCCAGCCTTATCGCTAAGACAGCGCTGTCTATTTTAGCACAAATA
>CAYWGM010000154.1:0-2086 GCA_964457875.1 uncultured Eubacteriales bacterium
TTCTATATCGACGCCTGAGTCTTTATAATTGAACATTAATGAAATACTCCTTTTTTTACTGATTAAGTTAATTAAGTTTAGTTAAGTATGAACTTGTCGCCTTCGTCGGGCACTTCCATGGGATAGCAACCTGTGAAGCAGGCGGTACATAGTCCGCTGGTTATACCGCGCGGTGATTTAAGCAGGCCTTTCAGGCTGAGATACCCTATGCTGTCGGCGCCGACTGTACGCTTGATATCCTCGATCGACTGTCCTGACGCGAGAAGCTGGTTCCTGGTCGGAGTATCGATCCCGAAATGGCAAGGGTGCAAATAGGGCGGCGAACTGATCCTAAGGTGGACCTCTTTGGCGCCGGCGCTCTTGAGCATTTGCACGATCCGCCTCGTAGTGGTGCCCCTGACGATGGAGTCGTCGACCATGACAAGGCGTTTACCTTCGACCACCGCTCTCATTGCGTTGAACTTTATTTTAACGCCGAGATCGCGTCTGCCCTGATCAGGCTGAATGAAAGTCCTGCCTACATATCTGTTTTTAATGAGTCCCTGTCCGTAAGGAATGCCGGATTGCATCGAATAACCGAGCGCGGCGTTCAATCCTCCGTCGGGAGCGCCTATCACAAGGTCGGCATCGACAGGATGCTCTATCGCCAACATCTTTCCAGCTTCGATCCTTGCCTGATATACGCTTGCGCCGTCAATATAGCTGTCCGGCCTGGCAAGGTATACGAATTCAAAGATACAGAGGCTGGTCCCGGGCGCCTTACCCGTCTGGACGGAATGCAATCCGTTGTCATCAATGGTAACTATTTCACCTGGGCTCACGTCTCTTATGAATTCGGCATTTATCGCATCAAGCGCGCAGGATTCGGACGCCAATACATAGGAATTTTCCAGGCGACCTATGCAAAGCGGCCTTATCCCGAACGAGTCCCGGATACCTATAAGCTTGTCCGGCGTCAAAATGACGAGTGAATATGAACCGCGGAGCTCCTTCATCATCAATGGAATCGCATCTTCTATGGAACCGCTTGTAATAAGGTTGCGGGAGATAAGATTGGCAATGACCTCGGAATCGTTGGCGGCCTGAAATATCGCGCCGCTTTCCTCCATCCTGCGACGCAGTTCGGACGCATTGAATATGTTGCCGTTATGGGCGATAGCCATTTGGCCGTTACGGTATTTGACGACGATAGGCTGCGAATTCTCCCTTGAATTGCCGCCCATCGTGGAATATCTGACATGACCGATGGCAGCATTACCTTTCAAGTGGTTCAACACAACATCATTGAATACTTCAGGCACAAGCCCCATGTCCTTATGATATACGATAGTGCCATTATCATTGACAGCTATGCCCGCGCTTTCCTGTCCTCTGTGCTGAAGCGCATAAAGCGCATAATAAGCCAATCTGGCCACGTCGTGGCAATCGGCGTTATAAACCCCGAAGACGCCGCATTGGTCCTTTGGCTTGTCATCGTCCATATCATCTTCCATATCATTTGAGTAATTGATGCCGAGTTTTTGGGCAAGACCTGAATTCTGCCCGTCAATCTTCTTTTCAAGCCTGACCTTGTATTCTTTCAGCTTTTTATTTAATGAACTGTCTGTCATAGCCAATATTTGAACCGCGAGGATCGCGGCGTTGGCCGCCCCATCGATCGCAACCGTCGCAACCGGCACCCCCGGCGGCATCTGGACCATTGACAAGAGCGCATCCATTCCATCAAGGGCACTTGACTTTACCGGGATACCGATAACAGGCAATACCGTGTAAGAGGCTAATACCCCCGCCAGATGCGCTGCCTTTCCCGCAACTGCAATTATGACGCCATACCCGTTTTGTTCGGCATTAGAGGCAAATTCGGCAGCTTTGCGCGGCGTCCTGTGGGCTGAACATATAACGGCGTCGAATTCTACGCCGAACTCGCTCAACGTCCCGAGGCACTCCCTGACCAGCGGCAAATCCGATTCGCTACCGGCGACAACAGCTACCTTCCGTCTGTCAGAACCGCCCATTTGATTGCAACTCCCATCATATGAAATCCAGCGTTATACTATCAGAGAAGACAAACGCTTGTCAATAAAAC
>CAYWGM010000155.1:0-2064 GCA_964457875.1 uncultured Eubacteriales bacterium
CGATTTGAGCGGTGGGAATGTACGGCGGATTTGATACTATGACATCGAACTTTTTCGCGATATCAGCATCGTCCGTATCCTTAAAGCAACCGAACAAGTCTGACACAAGGAAACGGATCCTGTCCCTCACGCCAAGGCGGGAGGCATTGGCTTCAGCCACGGCAAGGGCATCTGGGGAGATATCCGTTGCAGTGATCATGCATTGACTGAAATAGTGCGCAAGACTTATTGCAATACATCCGGAACCTGTACCTATATCAAGGATTTCAAGAGCATCGACAGGTTTCTGTGCACATAACATGTTGCAGTGCCTTATTACTGTCTCTACCAGAATTTCAGTCTCAGGTCTGGGGATCAGGACTTCGCTATTCACATAAAAATCCAGCGACATGAACTCCCGCCGGCCAGTGATGTATTGGACCGGCATTCCGGCTGAACGGCCGCGCACCGCCGTCTCGAACCTATTCAAATCGTATTCGCCGATCTCATCGTCAAGGTGGGCATAAATATATGATTTATCTTTATTTAATATAAATGAAAGGAGGATGACAGCTTCATTCTGAGAATCCGATATAGAAGCGGAACAAGGTCTTGAAACGGCATCTGTCAGTATGGTTTTAGCAGATTTCAGCGCCTGCCGGATCGTATGACTTGCAGACTTCCGGATATTCAAGCCGCATCGCCTTCCGCCAGCGCTTTTTTGAATGCCGTGATAGCCACCTCGATCTGCGCGTCATCGGGCTCGCGCGTGGTGAAATACTGAAAGGCCAGCCCAGGCGCATTCAATATCCGCGCAAAGATACCCTTGCTCCTGCCGGCGGCCTTGAGCAATTCGTACGACAAACCCGCCACCAGAGGTATCAAAAGCAGCCTTACGCCGATATTCACAAAAATACTGTGCCATCCGGTGAACGAGAACACCAGGATGCTTACCACCAACACAAGGAACAGGAACGACGTACCGCAGCGCGGATGCTTGGTCGTGAACTTCCGCACGTTTTCTATAGTGAGCTCTTCCATATGTTCATAGCAATGTATGGTCTTATGCTCGGCTCCGTGGTACTGCCATACTCGTCCGATATCCTTGATGTTGGAGACCGCCGCGACATAACCAAAAAAGAGTACTAACCTGATAAATCCCTCGAACAGATTATACAGGACCACGCCGGTACCTGTCTTTCTGTCAAAATGCAAAAGGCTTGCCAGCAGATTGGGCAGCAATACGAAAAGACCAACGCTCAACGCGATCGCAACCGCGACAGCCATGTAGATCATGCCGTCCTTCAGTTTTTCACCCGACACCTTAGGCCCCTGCTCTTTGCCCGACTCCTGCTCCTGGCCCGACTCCTGCTCCTGGCCTGACTCCTGCTCATCGCCGCCTTCTTGCTGCTTGACGGGCTTCTGGTCTTCATCAATTTCGAGGAACTGCGCAGAAAACACCAATGCCTTCATACCAAGGACGAGTTGTCTGCCGAAATTGACGACTCCTCTTACGACGGGTATTTTGGCAGGCAGGTCTTTTGCCGGTATGGGCATCGTTTCCAATGCGATCTCGCCGTCAGGCTTCCTGACCGCTATAGCAGCATTGCGCGGGCCGATCATCATAAGCCCTTCGATAAGGGCTTGTCCCCCTACGGTTGTCACTCTGGACTTCTTATCGGGGCAATTATTCTCAATGGCATTTCCATTGTCAAGGTTTGTTTCCATAATAAAACAGGCAGGTTTTCCCTGCCCTTTAATTCCTTTTCTATTTCGTTATTATCCTTCTTTAATATTAAAGCGCTTCTTGAATCTCTCCACTCTTCCGCCGGTGTCGATCAGCTTCTGTTTGCCGGTGAAAAACGGGTGGCACTTAGAACATATATCGACGTGCAGGTCCTGTTTGGTCGAACCGGTTTCAAAAGTCTCACCGCAAGCGCATTTGGCGACTGCCTTCTCAAAGTATTTCGGATGTATCTTCTCTTTCACTGAAACAACCTCTTTCCCAAATCCTTGTATGATGTTTTCGAAAAATATATAGCCAGCCTTATCGCTAAGACAGCGCTGTCTATTTTAGCACAAATA
>CAYWGM010000156.1:0-2052 GCA_964457875.1 uncultured Eubacteriales bacterium
GGCGGGAAAAGCCCGTTGTGGCGTCAGATGCAATCAGACGTATTTGGCGCGGACATCACCACTGTTAATTCTTCAGAAGGGCCTGCTCTTGGAGTCGCGCTTCTGGCCGGCGTAGGCGCCGGAATCTATTCCAGTGTGCCTGAAGCATGCGATGCTGCGGTAAAAGTCGTATCACTGCAATCATGCGATAAAAGCCTGAATGCGAAGTATACAGGTAATTATGCCATGTATACCCAGTTGTATAAATCATTGAAGCAGGACTTCAAAAGGCTTTCGCAGATAGTGTAAACATGGCGGGATTTCCTGCATACTATGTATTACGAATTAACTAATTATGTAAATTACTTTTGTAATTTCAAGGAGATTTGTAATGCAGGTACCTTCTGGAAATGAAATGCAGGAATTCATGCCGATGCCTGGCAATGTGCCGTTAGGTATACCGGGATCTGCGCCCGAAATGATGCAGGTGCCGTCAGGATGTGCGCCTGGTATGATGCAGGGTGTAATGCCAGGTATGATGCCCGGTATGATGCAGGATATGATGCCAGGTATGATGCCAGGTATGATGCAGGGGTGCATGGAATCTTATATGCCTGAGTTCATGCAGCATTGCATGCCCGGGTGTATGCAGGGCATGGCGCCTCAGTGCCAGAATTGCCCTATGATGGCGGCGTCGCAGCAGCAACTCGAAGCATTATATCCGAGGACTTACCATATAGTACAACCTGCCGTAGATAATGCTTGTGACATGATGGTCATGACATATGGAACCATGTCTGTTCCGACGCGGGAACAAATGGATGCTATGGCTGACGATATCTGCAAGAGTGTCGAAAATGATGTTGATGCCGCAGTAAGGCAGAACCCCGGTTCAAAGTCCGATGAAAGGCAGTTGCTGCTCGGCGGCAGACGGCTTCTAAGGGATCTTGTCCTGATACTTCTGATAAGAGGCTTGATCCGCCGGAGAAGACCATTTTTCGGTTTCGGTTTCTAATTTAAGGGGGAGCAGCGTATCGCACCATACAGCGCCGTACAGCACTTTGCCCGTGCTCCCCTTCATGTCTTTTACGTGCCACAGTCTTAATTTCGTTGCCAGAAAATATACGGTTAGGGTATAATTAATTGTCATATTCTATTTATTTATTACTAATAGCGAAACGGGGGTCTGGAAGAAATGAAGAAAATAAAAATCAAGGAATTGTCTCTTGAAAAATTCGGTAAATATGGTACATATGCCAATATGATCAATCCCAAGGCTTGCAAGATAGGTGAAGAGCCGGTGGAGTTCTTCAGGGACATGGTCATCTCAAGCTTAGGCCAGGCATGCAACGTATCCTTTTCGGTGTGCCGCGTGTTGAAACGGCCGATGCTGGTCGACCGCATAGAGTACCATAACAACACAAGCGAAGGCATAATGCCTCTTGACGGGGATACGGTATTGTACTTCGCCCCGGCAACTCCGCAGGATCAGATACCTTATGACAGCTTTGAAGCGTTCCTGATCCCCAAAGGCACGATGGTCGCCATACGTCCGGGCGTGTGGCACTGGGCGCCGCTGCCTGTTAACACAGATTGCCTGAGCGTCATGATTGTCCTGCCGGAAAGGACATATGCCAACGACTGTATCTTTCTCAATATACCTGCCGATAAACAAAGTGCGATAGAAAAATAGTATAACGAATGCGACAGTTACTCAACTGGAAGTTGAGTCGGTGGTGAAAAATCAAATTTTAGGTTATTGAAGCCTCATATAGACATAAGTATAATTTGAATTGAGATGAGGTATCGATAATGCTTGATAATAAAAAGATAGCCGGCTTTATTTCGGAAAAACGCAGGCAATTCGGATTGACCCAGCAGCAGGTCGCCGATAAGCTGAATGTCTCATTCCAAGCCGTATCAAAGTGGGAGAGCGGCAGTACATACCCCAATACAGAGCTTCTGCGTGAATTGTCCGGATTGCTGGGCATCACCGTTGATGAATTGCTGGACGGTAAAGAAAAGGGCAAAGAGCGTCTGACATACAGCAAAGCAGGCGTTGATATCGCATAT
>CAYWGM010000157.1:0-1602 GCA_964457875.1 uncultured Eubacteriales bacterium
GGCCTGGGAAATGGGTAGCGCTTTTTCTATATCTTTTCTAATAATTGATGAAGCGCTATTAAAAAGTTTCATGGCCTTTTGCTCGCTTTCAGTGAGTTGACCAGTATCTTCAACCGATTTTGGTCCCACATTAGTATTGGGAAGCGTAATTTTAAACGCATTGTCTGTTGCTTCAATTCGGGGTTTTTGAGCGAAACTGTCATAACTGCGCATGATCTTGGGAATACCGGTGCCGTATGCTTCGATAAGCTTGAGCCTGTAAAATATATCGGCGAGGTTTTCATTACGCGCAACCGAGACACCCAGCATGATATCTTCAAGCGAAATCCCTCTTACAAGGCCACCAATGGATACAAACTCGATACGGTCGTCGAATATGCTTAAGAGCGTACTGCTGCTGAAAGAATAATCCCTATGGACAATTGCATTCAACAACGCTTCGCGTACCGCCTCTACAGGATAGTCCCGGCTGTCTATCCGCAAAAGCCCTTCAAATTCAGCGTGAATGCGGTTATATCTATCAATGAAATCGTACACTTCATTTAGTTGCTTAAGTAATGAGCCGGTAAACTCTCTCCGGTCCTTAAAGATTTCCTTTGCCTGACCCTCGAAAACCGCCAGCCTGACTGTATGAACACACTGGTCGGATAATAGCAATGCGAGATTTGTATAGACCCCGTCAGCCGTTATCAGCTTGAGCGTCTTCTGCTGGTTGGCACCGAATGGAACATTCCTTGACTGAAACTCTTTTTTCGCATCAAGAAAGGTCAAATCCTGGTTGAGTGAACGTAAATCCTCATATTTTTCACCATCGGTTTCTTTTATCATTTTCTGATCCACCTCATATCCTGCTACATTCTAATACAATTCTAATACATATCTTATACATTCTTATACTATTCTAATCATTATGCTCGCTATTGTCAATATATAGGTATTAGAAAGTAAAAGACCACGAAGCAGGTATAGTTTAAATTAAATATGGGATTGTAATTGTAAGCCGCTGAATGCTATCATTAGTAATCATAAATATATAATATCTTGTAATGCTTTGCATCGGGGGCATCGGATGGATACATGTGACGCAGGTATTGCCAAAACCGCATATCCTTCTTCATTCCACGTTGCGGACGGCTGTAATTTTTTTATCGCACGTGACGGGGCTGAAAAAAAGCTTGTCATATCAGGAAAAGGACCATGCCTTGAGCGTTTCTCCGGCATAAAGACAACACTTTCAGGCGTCAGCGCCAGGATATGCGCACTTGACAATGCGAACGCCGGCGCAATAAGGGAGATTTTCCCGTTTACAAAGCCGGTCAGCCATAAAGGCCGCGGGATTACGATAGGTCTTGGAGATAGACTCGGCTTGGCGTCGGCAGGACACCTCCGCCTTTTGAAGGATTATGACGTCTTTCCTGTACTTGCGCAGCAGTCAATGAGGGAACTCCTTCTGACAGGACGCACATATGAGGACGTCCTTTCAGCAGCGACCTGGGCGGTGTTCCAGGAAGGCTATGTTTCGGGCTACGGCGCCGACGGAGACCACCTTAAGACCGAAGCAGAGATAAATACCGCCCTGAAATACGGGTATACCATGATAAC
>CAYWGM010000157.1:1612-2052 GCA_964457875.1 uncultured Eubacteriales bacterium
AGTAACTCTACCTGCTGATGAAATCAGTATATTATACGATTCTATACCGTCGGAAGAAAGGAACCGTATCGAATCTTCGTACGCAGGCAGGCAGTTTTCGGCCGCAGGCGAGAATATCATTTTTTCAAAAGACGACCATAAAAGAACAGCGGTCGTATACATCGATGCAATTCGCCATATTGTGGCAATTTATCATAATATGATAAGCAAAGCGGGTCGTCATATTGATTTTGAAGTTTCTATCGACGAAGCCCCCAATCTCACTTTTTCATTGCCGCCGAACTGACCGCCCGTAGGATCGGCATAACAAGCCTGGCGCCCCGCTTTTGTGGAGAATTTCAGAAAGGCGTAGACTACAGGGGTAATGTCGGACTGTTCAAGAAAGAGTTAAATCTGCACGCGAGGATAGCCAAGCATTTCGGATATAAGCTGAGTATCCA
>CAYWGM010000158.1:0-2018 GCA_964457875.1 uncultured Eubacteriales bacterium
GGGCATGCCGATGTGACTGCGCTCATCAATACGGCAACAGGCGCAATCGCGGGGTCGTACTACTACGACGCATTCGGCAACATCCTCGAGTCCACAGGCAGCTTCAGCAACCCCATACGGTATGCCGGGTATCAATATGACACCGAGACCGACCTATACTATCTGAACGCGAGGTATTACGACAGCAAGGTAGCCCGGTTCTTAAGTGAGGATACCTACAGGGGAAGCTCTTCGGATCCGCTGTCCTTGAACCTTTACACCTACTGCCATAACGAACCGATAATGTATACTGACCCGGATGGACACTTCTCTGTACCTATGTTCTTTAACCGCAACACCGGATATGCCGAAGAAAAAGAGAAGTTCGATTTGAATAAAACGTGGAATAACGTTAAGACAAAGGTCAGTAAGACATATAACGATATTAAAGAAAATGTCAAAGAAGCTATCAAGAATCCATTGGATACATTGGTTGGAATAGGCCATAGTATCATGCAAGGCGGGATGGAAGTAGTAAAGAATGCTTTGACAGTGTTAGTTGGCTTCACCGGGAATACGCAAGCAGCTAGTGATATATGGTCTGATATTTCAAGCAGGCAAAATCGGTTCACCGAATCCACACAGGATTTGGTAAGGAGCAGCACTGCATACAATTTTGGCAATACTTTGGGAAATGCAGGACAAATAGTTGCCGGAAGCAAAGCAGCATTAAGCAGCGCCAAATCGGTAAGCAAAGCAGGTATTGTTACAAAACCGAATACGGTTGTCGAAATAGCAGGAACAGGCGCTAAAGCGACAAATGCAGTAAAAGAAGAGAGTGTGCTGACTAAGATCAGCAAAGCTGCGGCCAAGGAAGAAAGCAGCACGAATAATGTTAATAAGGTAACGGCAAAGGTTAAGCCCGATTTTTATGTAACACCTTCTGGAGAGACAATACCATCAACAGGATATAGATATATGTCTGAAAATGCACCATATTTGGACGAATTAAGCAAAACTAGGGTAATACCTGGTAATAAAAATGGTACTTACTTCAGTTTCGATAGATATGATGTGGCTTCACCTGAAAAGTTACAAGTCCCACATGATGCTTCAATCAGAGGTTCATTTGATGTTTTACAAATTATTGATGATATAAGAATACCGTATGGAAACTGGGGAAAAGCAAATTATTTAGAACCATTAACGCATAGTTTTCCTGAATATGGACGAGGTGGAGCTACCCAAGCAATTACAAAAAAAAGTATTAAGCTTGATGAATTGATAAAACTTCCAAAATAAAGGGGGAAGATTGTTATTGTATAAAGCAACTCAAAAAGATATTGAACGTGTAAAAAGGGTTATTGAGGAACAATTTAAAAAAAATAATAAAGATGCTTACAAGAGTAGTATAGATAAGATAGCGGAAGAGGTTTTGAACACATCATATTCGATCGGTGGAGGATATGATGAGGGAACTATTAGGAAAATAGTTGAATCCTATATAAAAAGAGATATTTTTTAAAATCATACAGGTCACACAGTTTCTGCTGAGTGGCCTTTTTTTATGCCATTTTATAGGTTGTCTTGCGAGCGTGCTGCGCTGCGCGCGAAACGCCGCAAGGCCATCGCCAGCGCCGCAAACACAGCAGCTTAAAATGTTTACGGCTGGCCCGGCCTTGCCGTTTCGCCTATGCAGCGCAGTGGATGCCATGATACCGGGTGAACTTAAGACGCAAATATGCATCCGACGGCTGCATCACTCAGCAACCTGGATTCATGCAGCCGTCCACGCCCTTTGCTATATCTGTTAAGACATTTGAATAATTCAACCATTAACTGTCTGCGGCTGACGAACTGTGTTATCTCTGAAAATCCGGAATCATTGACGGCAGGCGCTGGACCGCCGCCCGGTAACGGCAGGCACGCCCAAAGTTCCATGACAGTGCCGCCTGCCGGGCTGGCGTATCCCAGCGCCGTGAACTCCCTTTTATCCCTTTATTTTATTGGCAAAGATCGTTTTCTAAGCGAAATTCCTT
>CAYWGM010000159.1:0-2017 GCA_964457875.1 uncultured Eubacteriales bacterium
CAGCCCCCCATAAAATCAGCCCTAACAGCAATAGCAGATATCCCACGGGTCTTATGAAAGAGATGCTCCCGGGTAATGCCGCGATTTGGGGCAAATAGGTATGCACCAGAATGGCTGCAACTAAAGACGGCAGCATGAACAGGATTATTTTCGCGCCCTGTCCCACAATGCTCATTCCATTTTGCTTTTTGAAAATGCTTAACATGAACCCACCAGACCTTTCATTAGACATTTGGACGAGTATTAATGTATTAATGTATTAATGCTACATATATCTTTTAAGCTCTTTGTAGAAATTCTCTCTTGTTCCTGCCAGAATCACGACAATCAAGCGCTCTTCATCCTCATAGACTCTGTAAGCAACTTCATAATCGGTTCTTTTATAATAAACATCATAGCAATAAATACCTATCAGATCACCGGTCTTCAATTCCCCGATACAAGGATTATCGGCTATTTCATCAAGAGCTGCGTGGAATGCCATTTTTAATCCCTTATCTTTGACCTTTTTCAGATATCTCTCAGCTGCTCTGCTAAAATGGATTTCGTACATTTATTCATCCCCCGATCCAAAGATGTCTTTCATAGTTGAACCCTTTTTCACTCCTTTCGCGATATCATCAGCTTCACGAACCAATTTCTCCATAGCAGGAGCAATTTTCTTACTCATTTCTTTGAATTTCTCAAGCAATCCCTGACCTGAAAATCCCTGTGCAATCAAATCGGCAAGTATCTGTTCGGAAAATTCACCTCTTAGGTTTTCTCTTATAGGACGAATAATTATTGCATTATTATGCAAAATACACTCAGCCTCATTACTAAAGCAAAGCGCCTCGAAAAATCTCCTGGGGATTGTAACCTGTCTTTTCCCTGAAACACTGATAATCTTACGTTCCATATAATTTCTCCCCTTACTGCGATAATCCTAATTATCACTATATCTTGGAATATATTATAACCAAGGAAATGAGAGGGGTCAAATCCATTCGAAGCTCATTTAGGATCCCACTTTAAAAACCTGAGTACTTCGTCGAACGCAGCTGCCACATTTACATCGTCCATCCGCCAATCGAAGACGTGCCCCATGCCCTTCATCGCGATAAGCTTGTTTGCGACGCCGCATTCATCCAGCTTCTGAGACATCATGACCGATTGCTCGTATGGTACATCGGTATCCTCGTCGCCATGCAAAAACAATGCCGGTGGGAAATCTTTGTCTGCTTCATAGTAAGGACAATATCGTCTGAGTCTTTCACCATCGAGGGCAAGATCCAGGCCGCTCACTTCACTTGTCCAAATACCGTTTTGCCTGCAGTACAGATAGTATTTGAAGCGGTTGCCGTTTCCCTCTGAAATGACCTTACCCCCAATCGAACCATAAGCCTCCGCCCGATTGACCAAAGGCTCCCTGCAGTAATGGCTGCTCGGTTTGCAGTACCAATCGCCGGTGATATCGCCGTACCCGTAAAACGAGATTATTGCATTCGGCCTATCTTGCTGTGAGAATGTCCCCGTCATCAAGGACAAATAGCCGCCGGCAGAATGCCCGATGACAGCCATTTTCTCCGGGTTAAAATGGTTTTTGGCACTGCCTGCCGACTTCACCCACCTGATGGCGTCGCAAATATCCTCGGCAATATGTATTAATTTTGTCTCCGGCGCCAACCGATAATCGACGCAAACAACATTGTACCCGGCGTTTACATACAGTTCGATCTGATCCGGCCTCATATCATTTCTGGAGCCCCAGATCAGAGCGCCGCCATGAATAAGGATGATAACAGGGGAATTTCTGATACCGCACAAGTATATATCGGCTTTTATTTGGCATCCTTCAGTATGTTTATATGAGATAGTCTCCTTTTGCATACTCATATCAGCCTCTTAGTTCCATCGGTAAGGAAGCAGTTCATTGTCCATTCCGTACCTCAAACCTCCTCTTTACAAATGCTTAGCTATTATTATATAACCTGACTTTGGTATCAGACATTTAAAAGTGGTGCAAATTTTGTCATAA
>CAYWGM010000160.1:0-2004 GCA_964457875.1 uncultured Eubacteriales bacterium
AGAGTTTTGACTGCGATGGGCAAGCAGATGATAAATCACAGAGGCCCGTCATTTTCCAGCATAATAAAGGAGATCGTTGAAGGCGTTAAGTGGGCCTATCAGACCAATAGCGATATCATTACTCTTACTACTTCAGGCACGGGCGGCATGGAAGCGGCCATAGTCAATTTCTTGTCTCCGGGCGACAAAGTCCTTTCGTTGAACATAGGGGCTTTCGGAAACCGGTTCGCTAAAATAGCTAAGGCATATGGTGCCGATGTAGATGAAGTGAAATTCGAAAGAGGGAAAGCCGTTGATCTTAAGACGGTAGATGAAAAGCTCTCCGCCGACAAGAACAAGGCGATCAAGGCAGTGCTGATCCAGCATAATGAGACTTCTACCGGAGTTCTAAACGATGTCAAGTCAGTTGCGGAACTGGTGAATAAACACGGGGCTCTTATGATCGTTGATGCAGTTTCTGGACTGTTGACTGCTCCTCTAAAAGCCGATGAATGGGGGCTGGATGTCGTGGTGTCAGGTTCTCAGAAGGCTTTTATGGTCCCTCCGGGGCTTGCATTCGTATCAGTGAACAAAAAGGCCTGGGCTGCCCATGAAAAAGCCAAAATGCCCAGATTTTACTTTGATTTTAAGGCGGCCATGAAATTCGCGGAGATAGGGGAGACCCCTTGGACGCCGGCGGTCTCGGTCATATTCGGCATGCAGGAAGCCATAAGAATGCTCAAAGAAGAAGGATTGGATAATATATTTGCCAGACATGAAAAGATCACAAAAGCTGCCAGGGCCGGCCTTAAAGCCCTGGGCCTAAAATTGCTTGTCCAGGACGAAAAGATAGCCTCGAGAGCTGTTACTCCCGTATTTCCTCCTGACGGTGTTGATGCGGATAAGCTCCGGAAGGCCGTACGTGAAAAATACGGAGTGGTCCTTGCCGGAGGGCAGGAAGACCTGAAAGGCAAGCTTTTCAGGATAGGCCATTTGGGATATATAGACAAAATGGAGCTCCTCGCGGCATTAGCTGCGCTTGAGATAGAGCTTGGTTCATCTGTGAAAAAAGGGTCTGCTGTTGCAGCCGCGGAAGAGGTGCTGGCATGAAGGTCCTTATTGCCGATAAAGCCGCAAAAGAGGGGATCGAGGCCCTTAAAAGTGCGGGATTTGATGTGGATATCAAAACCGGACTGAACGAACAGCAGCTGATAGATATTATTGCCGATTATGACGGAATGATGGTCAGAAGCGAAACGAAGGTGACCCCCAAGATAATAGACTCCATGAAGAAAATGAAAATAATCGGCAGGGCCGGAGTAGGGGTCGACAATATTGATGTCAGTGCTGCCACCAAAAAAGGCATAGTAGTGGTGAATTCCCCTGAAGGTAATACGATAGCGGCAGCAGAGCATACTTTTGCCATGCTGATGTCGCTTGCAAGGAATATTCCGCAGGCCGCTGCCTCCATGAAGTTAAAAAAGTGGGAGAAAAGCAGGTTCATAGGGACGGAATTGTACGGAAAAACGCTCGGGGTAGTAGGAGCCGGCAAGATAGGAAGCCGCGTTATTTCTTATGCGCAGGCATTTGGGATGAAAGTGGTGGTGTTTGACCCTTTTGTTACCGAAGAATATGCGAAGAAGCTGGGAGTGGAAGTCAAGTCTCTGGATGATGTAATAAAAACAGCCGACTTCATAACATTCCACATACCTAAGAACAAGGAAACGCTTCATCTTATAAACAAAGAAAAGATATCCACGATGAAAGACGGTGTTAGGCTTGTAAACGTCGCGCGCGGCGGGATAATAGATGAGAATGACCTCAAGGAAGCCCTGATATCAAAAAAGGTCGCGGCTGCTGCTTTGGATGTATTCGAGGTAGAGCCTTTAGCCGAGAATATATTTGCCGAGCTTGATAACGTCATAACCACTCCCCATCTCGGGGCCTCCACGCTGGAGGCTCAGGTCAATGTTGCCGTGGATGTGGCGGAACAGATAATAGCCGTATTGAACGGAGAGCCGGCAA
>CAYWGM010000161.1:0-1999 GCA_964457875.1 uncultured Eubacteriales bacterium
TCGCAAATGAGACCGGCTTTAAGATCAACCTTGACATCATCAACGAAATAAGCGGCAAGATCCCTAACCTCTGCAAATTATCTCCGGCCGGGCACCACCATGTGCAGGACCTGTACGAGGCAGGCGGGGTGCAGGCGGTGATGAACGAACTGACAAAGAAGGATCTGTTGCATCTCAAGCTGAAGACGGTCACCGGTAAGACGGTCGGTGAAAATATAAAAGATACCAAAGTAAGAGATCACAGTGTCATCAGAAAGATTGACGAGCCATACAGCGCTACGGGCGGGATAGCCATACTCAAGGGCAACATCGCCAAAGGCGGGGCTGTGGTCAAGCGTTCGGCGGTCGCGCCTGAAATGCTTGTGCACAAAGGCCCGGCGAGGGTATTTGATTGTGAAGACGACGCTATAAAATCCATATACGAGGGCAGGATAAAAAAGGGCGACGTTGTGATAATAAGGTACGAGGGGCCGAAGGGCGGTCCTGGCATGAGGGAGATGCTCGGTCCTACGTCCGCCATCAGCGGGATGGGCCTGGACAAGGACGTGGCGCTGATCACCGACGGACGTTTTTCGGGCGCCACGAGGGGCGCCGCTATGGGGCATGTTTCGCCTGAAGCGGCGGAAGGCGGTAATATCGCGTTGATACGCGAAGGCGACATGATCGCCATAGATATCCCGGCAGGAAAACTCGATGCCGAGGTGACGGACGATGAGCTGGCAAGAAGAAAGTCCTCATGGGCGGCACCCGCGCCCCGGATAAGCTCCGGTTATCTCGGGCGTTACTCCAGGCTGGTTACATCGGCTGACAGAGGCGCGGTTTTTGAAGAAAGGCTGGTTTGACAGCATGAAGATGAAGCTGACAGGAGCGGATATTTTCGTAGAATGCCTGAAAGAGCAGGGTGTGGACACCATTTTCGGATTTCCGGGCGGTTCGGTGCTCAATATATATGACTCGCTCTATAAGGCAAGTGATAAGATAAGGCACATACTCACGTCACATGAACAGGGTGCGGCTCATGCCGCCGACGGATATGCGAGGGCAACGGGCAGGACGGGCGTGTGTATTGCCACATCGGGTCCGGGTGCGACAAACCTTGTTACAGGTATTGCGACAGCATATATGGATTCTGTGCCCATGGTTGCCTTCACAGGGCAGGTCGCAACATCGCTGCTTGGCAGGGATTCTTTTCAGGAAGTCGACATCGCCGGTATAACAATGCCCATCACCAAACACAATTTCGTTGTCAAGAATGTCGAGAAACTGGCGGATACGATCCGGCAGGCTTTTACCATAGCGAAGTCGGGCAGGCCGGGGCCTGTTCTTGTCGATATATGCAAGGACGTTACAGCCCTTACGGCGGAATATGTGTTCAAATCTGCCATCCGGGAAGCGTATGCCGCTCCGGGAGCGGCATCTGAGGCCGGTACGGCGGCGGATGATATGACAGGCATGATCCAGTGCGATGATGAAATAAGCGCTGCGGCGGACCTGATCAATAATTCAAAAAGGCCGTTCATTTTGTCGGGGGGCGGGGCGTCCATCGCAGGCGCGGCGGCCGAGGTCCTGGAGCTAGCGGAGAAGGCAGGGATACCGGTGTCTACGTCCCTTATGGGATTGGGATCTTTCCCCGGTACACACGAACTGTTTACGGGATTAATGGGTATGCACGGGACGCGCACATCAAATATCGCCGCTTCGGAATCGGATCTTTTCATCGCAATCGGCGCAAGATTCAGCGACAGAGTGACCGGAAATGTTAATAAATTCGCCTCAGGTGCAAAAATTATACATATTGATATCGATCCGGCGGAGATAAGGAAAAATGTGAATGTGGATATTGCTCTTGTGGGTAATATAAAAGCCATACTCAAGCAGCTGAATTCAAGGGTCGTAAAGCGGAAGTACGCGGCATGGAATGACAGGATCAGTGCGATGAAGGCGGAGTATCCTTTGAAATATGCCGACGACGGGGTTCTGAGGCCGCAGTATATAGTGG
>CAYWGM010000162.1:0-1990 GCA_964457875.1 uncultured Eubacteriales bacterium
GCCACCATCTCCGTGCAGATACAGTACCATATCATTTGGTTGAGAGTGTATCCGGAGGCCGTCCCGCCATTTGCGAAAATGGCTTTCCACAATTGCAAAAAAATAAATATTATGAATGCATAGAAAAGCACCCTGAAAAGGAAATTCGAAGCATAGGCCATATTGCTCTGCAAGCTGATCCTCATAACCAGACCGTATTTACGTATCTTATTCAATAACACGCAGGGCCTCCGTTTTGATATATGCTTGTTATAATATTTTCAAGCGGTATGTCTGTTACCGTTATATCCGCCACACTCCCAAGGCTGATCAACCTTTGCATAATGTCATGAAGGTTTTGCCTTGCGGTATCGACTTCAATCTTGGCAGAATAATCCTTTTCTTTAAGCTTCACTATGCCGGACAGCGCAATGTCCACTTTTTCATTGTACTTGACATCTATGATTTTACGGTTGAAGTAGTTGTGCCTAAGATTTTTGAGCGGCTGATCAAGCACTATTTCACCGTGATTTATGATTATGGCACGTTTACACAACTGCTCTATATCGCCAATATCGTGACTCGTCAAAAATATCGTGGTTCTATCCTGCTCGTTCAGACGTACGATAAGATCCCTTATGTTTTGCTTCACCACTATGTCCAAGCCGATAGTCGGCTCATCCAAAAATATTATCTCGGGTCTATGCAGCAACGAGGCTGCGATCTCGCACCTCACCCTCTGTCCGAGCGAGAGTTTCCTTACGGGGATATTCATCAGGTCACCAATTTCGAATAATTCAACGAGGCTGCTTATCCTTGAAGACAATTCTTTAGGATGGACTTCATAAATGGCGCCAAGCAGTTTGAAACTGTCAGAGGGAGGCAGGTGGAACCAGAGCTGCGATTTCTGGCCGAAAACGCTACCGATCCTGCCGGAAAGCCTTTTGCGGTCACGGCTGGGATTCATTCCGAGCACATCTATTTCACCGGATGTCGGAAAAAGAATGCCGGTGAGCATCTTGATAGTAGTGGATTTGCCCGCGCCGTTAGGGCCTATAAAAGCAAGAACCTCGCCTCTTGATACATTGAAGCTGATGTCCTCCACTGCTACAATCTCCCTGTATTCCGGCCTAACCAGTGATTTAAAGCTCCCTTTGAGCCCTTCAGCCTTAACCTTGGTCCGAAAGCATTTCCCCAATCCCTTTACGCTAATGACATTCTCTTCTGCCTGCATTTGTGGCCCCATCCTCCCCTCTCTTAAGCTCATATGCTTCAAAATAAAAATGAATATATATATTTAAATATAAAAACCCCGCAGAATCACTTTTTTAAGTGACTCCGCGGGGTCGATAATCCGCGTGTAAAGCTTTAAGCTTCTATGCAGCTCAGGCGTTCGCCCTCATGCATACTCACCATTTTGGAGTATTATGACATGGTATTTCCAAATTGTCAATATAATTTGCAAGATTTCCTGCAAACTGTTATAATTCAATTCTTTTCTATTCTTTTCTTCCTATTGGTAATATTATATTTTAACGGATAAAAACAGTAACATTTTAGCGGGTGATGTGAAATGCTGACTGGAAACGGATTTGTGTATCGTAGATTGGACAGTGTAGTATATTTGGTGCGGGCGACAGGACTTGAACCTGCACGCCTCTCAGCACAAGATCCTAAATCTTGCACGTCTGCCAATTCCGCCACGCCCGCACTGACTATCAAATATTATTCGTTAGCTCACTTCTGCAAATTGTTTGAGCAGTAGGCTTTCCAATCTATTATCGACTCCACTTAATTTTTCGTCCACTGTATCGAGCCTATTATCGACTCGACTTAATTTTTCGTCCACTATATCGAGCCTATTATCGACTCCACTTAATTTTTGGTCCACTGTATCGAGTCTTTTATCAATTCCGTCCAGTCTTTCATCTACAGTATCAAGCCTTTTTTCGACTATGTCGAATCTTCTGTCATGCTCTTCAAACTTCTTATCGATTCGATCAAATCTTCT
>CAYWGM010000163.1:0-1987 GCA_964457875.1 uncultured Eubacteriales bacterium
CGCAGGTAATGACAGATGCTATCGTGAAAAAGCTGGGGGATTCTGTCAAAATTATTGGCTACACTCATTAAAACGAGGTGATGTGATTGGCAAGGCCCACCAAATGGAGAAAAATAGAAAATATTCCCTCCATTCCTTACTTCATCCCATCGGAGGCAGAAGTTGATGGGCTGTCTCAGAATATATTGAAGCTTGAAGAGCTGGAGGCGATACGCCTTAAAGATCTGGAAGGCCTGGAGCAGGAAGAATGCGCCGAAAAGATGGAGGTATCCCGTCCCACCTTTCAGCGGATCCTCTTGTCTGCAAGGGAAAAAATCGCCGACAGTCTGGTGAACGGAAAGATTATCCACATAGAGGGCGGATATTTCACACGTAATATTTGCCCGGTAAAGTGTCAGATTTGCGGCAGGGAATGGATGGAAAGCTACGAGAACCTTGATTCTATCAAAAGCGGAGAGCATGCATGTCCTTCCTGTGGTTCAACGAAGGTTATCTGCGGGCAGACCTGCAAAGGCAAGTTTTGCCGGAGGCATTGCCGGCGTCATGGCAGAAATGGTGAGTAGCCGGGAGTTGCTAAAATATGAAAATAAGTATCCTTGCGGATAACAGGACGAAAAAGCGTGGTTTTGTGGCGGAGCATGGTTTATCTATCTTTATTGAACATGAGGAAGCCAATATTCTGTTCGATGCCGGCCAGACCGATGTGTTCCGCCGCAATGCCGAGCATATGGATGTGGATTTGAACAAAACTGACTGTATCGTACTCAGTCACGGCCACTATGACCACTGCGGCGGATTGGTCCATTTCCCGACGGGCGGCAGGTTCCCGACAGCCGGCAGGTTCCCGAAGGTCTATGCGCATGAGGCCGCCTTCACTAAAAAATATGCGATAAATCCTGTCGCAAAGACATTCAGTGAGATCGGCATTCCGTGGTCACCCGATGATTATTGTAATATCAAGAGCAATCTTGTGCTTACAAAGAAAGATACGCCGATAACCCCTAACATCGTACTATGTGGAGAGATACCGGCTGCCGCAGCCTTTGAAGGGATGCCCGAAGGTTTTTACACCGGTGATATTGCGGATAAATGCGTTGATACGCTAAAAGATGAGCAGATGCTTATTTTTGATACTGCAGAAGGACTGAAAATATTTCTCGGATGCAGCCATCCCGGGGTTGTGAACTGCTTGATTCATGCCTTGAAGCAGTTTCCCGGCAAAAAAATCAATACTTTAGTGGCCGGGATGCATTTGGACAATGTCAGTCCTATGCGTCTGCAGATGACAATACAAAGAATGCTTGATCTGGATTTAAAAAAAGTCGTCCCTTTGCATTGCACGGGTATTTTAGCAATTTCTGAGATGAAGCGATATTTTGGCAGCAGATGTTTTCCGTTATGCGCGGGAGATTCTATGGAGGTTTAGTGCAAATGAAATTGATAGTACCGTTAGAAAGCAAGTCTTTGGATGCGCCTGTTTGCCCTTCCTTTGGGCGGGCGCCCCTTTTTGTGCTGTTTGATACGCAAAGCGGGGAGCATGAATTTTTGAATAACGAGGCCGCTTCAAGCCAGGGCGGGGCGGGGATCAAAGCGGCGCAAATGTTGGTGGACAGCGGAGCCATGGCTCTCATCACCTATCGCTGCGGCGAGAATGCCGCGAGAGTGCTTAGTGCGGCCGATGTAAAAATGTATAAGGCGCAGGACGGCTCTGCTGCCGATAATATCGCTAAATGCACAGAAGGAAAGCTTTCATTATTTACTGAGATACATCCCGGCTTTCACAATCACGGGGGCAAGCAGCGATGAAGATAGCCGTACTCAGCGGCAAAGGCGGGACGGGCAAAACCCTGGTATCCGTCAATCTAGCCTGTGTCGCCGGAAATGCGGCATACGTGGACTGCGATGTAGAGGAGCCCAACGGGCATCTTTTTTTGAAACCCGATGTAAAGGACATTCAGTCAGTCGCCGTAAAGGTGCCGGCAGTTGA
>CAYWGM010000164.1:0-1975 GCA_964457875.1 uncultured Eubacteriales bacterium
CCGTCAGGATAGGATGCTACTTCTCCGTTCTTTAATGTTACATTAATCATGATTTCCGTTACCTCCGGTTCCTTATTTCGACGCTTTTTCTTTATAATGTTATAATCAGGCCGTAATCCGGCAATAGTCCGATTTATATAAAAAAAGCCCCGTCCCTAAAAAGGGACGAAAGCTTTGCTCCCGTGGTTCCACCCTGTTTCATGTTTCATGCCTGTTACAGCTGCTTCAGCCGTTTTATACCTGTTTCAGCTGCTTCATTCTCATTCGGGCTTTAACGCCGCCAACGCACCCGCTCGGGGCCGGTCTCCGGAAGTATCCGGCAAAGGCGATCACAGCTCGCATCCGACTTGAATCATGTCACGATTCATGATTCATGAATGCAAACGCCTTCTCTCTGCGTCAGATTATTCCTTCCTTCATATCCCTTCACTGCAGGTTATCTGAATATTCAATTATAATGATTATAGTGCCCTGCACCGTTCGATGTCAATGCATTTTGGCTTTGTAAATGTACAAATTTGCGAGTAAGGAACGCTATTAAGGCTAAATTATGAATAAATATTACTAATTTTATATTATTACTGCATAAAAATTCATTATTAAGGCATTTTTATATGAAATTCCGTTCCAAAGTCTAAATAATGGACAAAATAAGCCTATGTTTGTCATTTATCTGCGCTGTTATTCGCCTATATTGATATTGAATAAAGCGAATATCAGGTCCTTTATCTGGATCAGTCCGGAAGCCACCAGCAGCAGTAACGGTCCGACGATCCACCAGGTGCCGATGCTGAAATGTTTGCAGGCGTTCAACAGGTCTTTCGGCGTATATTTATCAGCGGTTATGATAGCCTTGCTGCTTTTCTTCACAGAGACCTTTTTACACAGTATCTTCATCAGATTAAAAACTGTTTCACAATAAGCGTCCTTCTCTTTGATAGCGACGTCACACCTGGGATTCTGCTTAAGCTGCCGGATCTCTTTCTCTGAAAGGAACATCGTCTGGAAAGATTTGAGGAAGAATTCCTCCCATATTATATTGCTTGCATATCCGGATCCAGGAAGGACAAGCATAGGCCTGCGTAGAACCTCGCAAGACATTGACAGCCGCAGGACGCCCGTCTCGCCGCCCACCCCCACGACAATATCAACATGCTCCAGCAATTCCTCATAAAATTTGATCCTGTATGAGGTAGTGGCGCTTACGGATTTATACCTGATATGATCCAGATTGATATAGCTGTCAACCCCATTTTCAATAAATATCAGCACTTTGGGATAATCATCATTCTTCAGGATATGTTCACGTATAACATCCAGCACCATTTCCTCCACCGGCACAGAATGCAATGCGTTTTTATCCCTGTGGAAATTCCTTATAATAAATTCACACTTTTTGAGAATAAGGAACTCCACCAGACATCTGATGTTTTGTTTGATGGTTTCGAATTTTGGTGATCCATCAATCAGGCTTCCCGCAATATGTACCCTCATATGTCCCCCCATATGTACTCCCTTATTTCCCCCCATTCAGATATTGTATCAATTGTATATAGTCATCAGACTCAACGTCGCACGAAGCTGCGATTTTGGCAAGTGTCTTCTGTCCCCATAGCTTGCAGCCTGATTTGTATGCGTCATATTCGCGCCAGAAACTTGCAAGCGCCGTCTTCCTGTTTTCAAAATACTTCTCATTGACGGTCGTGCGGGCATATCCATACGTATCCAATATTCTGCCTGCTACAGCATCGATGTAATCCTGCAGGGATTTTTGCTGATGAGTATTCTTCAGATACTTGGACAGCGCCCTGAAAAAAGTGGGATTCATCATGAAAATCTCACGGTGGGCGCACCTTATCAAATCACTTATTCCGGCAAGGCCTGGAGCGTCTGGAACGCCTGAAACGCCTGGAGCGCCTGGAGCGTCTTGCATCTGTACGGCAAACTGGTTCCTCCAGAACTCAAACGGCAAATC
>CAYWGM010000165.1:0-1974 GCA_964457875.1 uncultured Eubacteriales bacterium
CCGGCAGCGCATCCGACAGCGTCAAAAAGGCCAAGCCGCCGCGATACGAAGGCTCCCCGAGCGATGTCACGCTTACTCCGCATGCCAACAGCGACAGCGTCATAAACGTCCTCTTCCTCGGAATAGACAGGACCGAAGCGAGGGACGAGACTCTCGGGGTCTACAGAACCGACACCATCATGCTGTCCTCCATCAACCTTGATACCAAAAAGGTGCAGACCCTGTGCATACCTCGTGATACTTACGCGTACATACCCCGCATCGGCAGGATGGACAAGATCAACCACGCCTACGTATGGGGCGGCATGGGTTACAAAGGGATACAGAGCACCATCAACACCATAAACCGGTTCATCAGATACTCCACTATAGACTACTACTTCGCCATCGACATGGAGCCCATACCCGAAATAGTGGACGGCATCGGCGGCGTGGAGCTGGACGTCGAGATCAACATGGGCAAGGGCCTCTCCAAAGGCAGGCATCTCCTCAACGGCAGCCAGGCCCTGACATACGTGACTTGGAGGGGCGGCGGCAGCGACATCCAGAGGGCCAAGCGTCAGTACAAATTCTGCAAGGCCATGGTCAGTCAGATTAAAGAATCGAAGAAATATCTGCAGGCCGTGAACATAATCATGAACTACGGCAAATACATCAAGACCAACATGAGCCTCAAGCAGATGCTCTCCTTCGCAGAGCTCATCATGGACGTCCCCGCCAGCGGCACGCACTACAGCATAGTACCGGGCAACGAAGCCACGATAGACAAGGTCTGGTACTGGGTGCCCGACGAAGTGAAGTTGGACGGGATCCTGAGGGGGATATTTAAATAATGGCAAGTGGTAATAGAATATTCCTGTCATCGCCGCATATGAGCGATGAAGGATATGAAATGCAATACATACAGGAAGCCTTTGATACCAATTGGATAGCTCCCCTTGGGAATAATGTCAACGAATTCGAAAAGGAGCTTGCCGCCAAGGTAGGGACCAGGGCTGCCACGGCATTATCATCAGGGACAGCCGCGATACATATGGCGCTCAAGGCTGCAGGAGTAGGGGCAGGGGACATCGTGTTCTGCCCGTCTCTGACGTTTTCCGCTACAGCTAATCCGATCATCTATCAGAATGCCATACCTGTATTTATTGATAGCGATTATGAGACTTGGAATATGAGCCCTTTGGCTCTGGAGGAGGCTTTCAGCAAATATACACCAAAAGCAGTGATAGTTGTGCATCTATACGGGCTATCAGCAGACCTGGATAGGATCATAGGCATTTGTAAAAGCCGTAACGTCACGTTGATCGAGGATGCCGCTGAATCATTGGGGACCTTGTACAAGGGGAAATATACTGGTACGTTCGGAGATTACGGGGTTTACTCCTTCAACGGGAACAAGATAATTACCACCTCCGGCGGCGGGATGCTTGTAAGCAACAATGAAGAAAGAATCTCAAAAGTAAGGTTCTGGTCGACTCAGAGCAGGGACCCTGCAAAGCATTACCAGCACAGCGAACTCGGTTATAACTACAGGATGAGCAATATCGTCGCCGGAATCGGTCGAGGGCAATTAAAGGTTCTGGACCAAAGGATCGCTAGAAAAAAAGATATATTTGAATTCTATAAGCGTGAACTAAGCGGACTTAACAGTGTTGAAATGATGCCAATCAACGAATGGAACAAACCGAATTACTGGCTGAGCTGTATGTTGCTGCATGGCAGAGTCAGACCGCTGGATATCATGGAAGCCTTGGAAAAGGAGAACATAGAAAGCAGGCCCATTTGGAAGCCGATGCATATGCAGCCGTTCTTCGAGGCATGCGATTTTATCGGCAAGGGTATTTCAGAAAAGATATTTGAGTACGGTGTCTGTCTACCAAGCGATACGAAGCTGGGCGAAAGCGACCTGAATAGAATTGTCTCGATTATAAAAAGGCTATAGAATTATTGAAGAAGGACGTATCAATGAATAAG
>CAYWGM010000166.1:0-1934 GCA_964457875.1 uncultured Eubacteriales bacterium
TGGCCTCGGATATCAGGATTTATGCTCGTCATCCCCGAATAACGGTGTGTGTGTCTGTCGTTGAGGGTCGTCTCACCGGCATAATTATGGCTATGCATTTGTTGTGGCATATTAATCACCCAGATACATTTTATGTATACCGGAGTATCTTGTTACTGTTTACACCCGAAGAAATTTGTATTTTAATATAGATTATGAGAAATTTGAATTACAAAGAACTAACCATAGAATATCTACCGGTATGCAGAGATTTATAATTATCATGTATTGAACACCACTGCAACACTCCACACTCATAGCCTGACAATAGATGAAATTAAAAATCAGGTTATGTTTAGAAACCAAAAGTATAAGACTTTCATTATCCTTCAAGATAATGTCATATGTGGCTATATTACTTTAAGTCAATATAAAGACAGAGAGGCATACGACAGGACTGCAAAAGTCTCAATATTTCTCAAACCTGATTGTACGGGCGCGGGTATCGGAAGCCGTGCAGTGAAATTCATAGAAGAATATGCAGCTACCCAGGGAATACATGTATTAATAGCTTCGATATCCGGAGAAAACAGCAGAAGCATTAAGTTGTTCGAAAAAAGCGGATATGAGAAATGCGCCCATTATAAAGAAATTGGCAAGAAATTCGGGAGACTTTTGGATGTAGTGGCCTTTCAGAAAAAAATATAAATTAACTTGCTTATCGTGGCTAGGGCGTGAAGAACACGATGCCCCCGTTTTTTATTCCGACCTGCTCGGCGACTCTTTCACATTTGGTCTTAAGCAGGAAGAATATACGGCCTTTGGCTATGTCTTCCTCATCGAGGGTTTCGAAATTGGCCTGCCCTTTTGAAATCACGAGAGTGGCGTTCTTGAGCCTGGTAAGCAATTCTTCGGATATTTTACAAAGAGGATTGCCGAGGTAATTCGACCCGTTAGTGATTACGGTGGTGATCTTGTCCATCCCGGTATATATGGCATCCTCCATCAGCGCATCGTTCAGGATAGGCCCGCCCTTGACTGCATAGAAGGTTTTTTTGCCCATGGCGTTCAACTCTTCGACCAGCAGTTTGTCGAATACTATCTCCCCGGCGTTATCGCCAAGGATGATGACTTCCTCCGCATCATCCAACCTCTGTCTGAACAGCTTGAAGTCATCCCTCGCAAAACCGGCCTCCAGACTATGTCTCAGCCCGCCATGGATATCGTAGCTCCTGCTGATCCCAAGGTCTATGACATTACCCGAAACGCTCACCTTAAGCGCGGTCAGCAGCCTGTCATCGGGATCCGAACTGTCGACCATCTTCCTCAAATCGGGGTAAATGGCGAGAGCGAGGTCATTCGAGTCCTTCTTGGCCTCTTTGTACGGATCCTCGATACCCATGAGCTCGTACGCGCGTAGTATTGCCAGCGTCGAATTCCATGCAGGCGTATCGTTCTTGTCGTATGTCTTGACATCATCCATAACTATGTATACTATTTCGTGCATCTTGTCATTGGGGATACCGGCAAACTCCATAGCCGAGACAATCTGTTTGAGATAGCAGTAAACGCAGTCGATCCTGGAACGCATTGTATAAAAGTCCTCCTGAAGCAACATATCATGTTTAGCCGTACTGCATCTGCAGCGCATATTGCCCGCTTAATATTTTAGGGTAAATGCCTTCCATTATCAACTGCCAATTAAGGCTTCTCCAAAGAGCTGGCCCGACGGATCTTGCCGGCGCCGAACCTGCGCCTTATGCCGTCGATCGCCTTTTCAAGCCGCTCCGCCTTATCTTTGCCGTATTTATCCTTACAGTATTTATCCATGCCGTATTCCGGCGCAGAATCGAATGAAGAATTAAGCATTGAAGAATTAAGTATTGCAGAATCAAATATTGAAGCCTGGAACATGCCGCCCTCTTCGAGCCCCCCCAGGGATATACCGATCAGAC
>CAYWGM010000167.1:0-1922 GCA_964457875.1 uncultured Eubacteriales bacterium
CCAAAGACAGCAGTAGTTGCGGGCGGAGGATTTATTGGACTTGAAATGGCGGAGGCGCTGGTCAAGAGGGGAATAAAGGTTTCCGTTGTCGAGATGATGCCTCATGTGATGTCAATCATGGAAGCCGAGATAGCGGGCTTTATTCAGGAAGAAATGATGTCTTACGGAGTGGATATTCTGACAAATAAAGCGGTCAATGAAATTGGCAGCAATAGTGTGACTCTTAATGACGGAACCAAGGTTGATGCAGATATGGTTGTGATGTCCATAGGTGTGCGTCCAACTCTTAAGCTTGCCAAAGAAGCCGGACTTGAAATAGGCGAAGCAGGAGGATTACTTGTTGATCCGACACTGAAAACCAGCGACGATAATATTTATGCCGCAGGCGATATGATTGAACTCGAGCATCGCGTCCATGGCAAAAAAACACGCATTCCCCTTGCCGGGCCTGCTAACCGCCAGGGGCGGATAGCAGCTGAAAATGCGCTTGGCGGAAGACATGAATACAAAGGATCGACAGGCACATCAATAATCCGGGTTTTTGAAGCGGTAGCCGGTATTACGGGACTCTCCCTGAAAGGCGCCAGAGCGGCGGGCCTTAATGCGGATGCTGTCGTCGTTCATAAAGAGCACCACACATCTTATTATCCGGGTGCGGAGGAGGTCACTATCCTTGTGGTTTATGACCGTGAAACCGGAGTTGTACTCGGCGGGCAGACTGCAGGCTATGCAGGAGCCGACCGAAGATTGGATGTCCTGGCAACTGCCGCGGCGGCAAAACTCACGGTTTCTGACCTTGCAGATATGGATTTTGCTTACTCTCCGCCTCTCGGAACACCAAATGACGCCATTAATATGGCAGCATACGCGGCAGAGAACCGAATGTCAGGATACTCTCCCGCTTTGACGGTTGCTGAAACAGACACTTATTTAGAAGGCAAAAATGCGCTCTGGATCGACGTCAGGGATGTATTTGCATTTGAGAAATCTCATGTGGAAGGAGCGGTAAATATGCCTCTCGAAATCCTTCCGTCAGGGCTGACCGGGATTCCGCAAGATAAGCTGATCTTCGTCTATGACAATACCGGAAAGAGAGGCCATCAGGCATTACGTACTCTTGCAGGAAAAGGATTTACCAATGTCTTTAACGTAAGCGGAGGATTTGCAAGCCTTTCCGGATACGTAAGGGCAGTAATCCCACAAAACTTCCGATTGGCGCTGCCTGATCCTGAACCGAAAATAATCGGAGGAAAAACCGGAGAAATCATAGGAGAAATAACCGGAGAAGCAGTCAGAGAAGAAAGCAATGAGGGAAAGATGGATGCAAATGGGCCGCTGATCGTCGATGTGCGTACCAGAGAAGAATTTGCGCGCGGTGCATATCCCGGTGCGATAAACATTCCTCTGGATGAAATAGAATCCAGGATAGAAACGTTGGGAAACAAAGATAGAAAGATAATACTCTACTGTGCATCCGGCGGAAGAAGCTCTTACGCGGTGAAGATTCTTAAAGCATACGGCTTTACCAATCTTGAAAACGGTGGGGGCCTTTCTGCAATGATGGCCCGTATAAAAAAAGGCGGCAGATAGTATAAGCATTTAAGAGAATAATCTTTCAGTATTAGTTATTGCTCTAGTTTATTCGTATAATCTGACTAAGCGTCGCCATCCTTATTAAATTATAACACACCATATGAAAAAGGTTCAAGTGATCTTTACTTATGATGCAATCGATGCAAGGGATGAAGATGGCACAGGAACATACGGATGCGTTTGCTCAATACCTCATGATATGGCAGCATTGCATATTACACCGTTTACCGGGATTCACCTGTTTCATGGCGACCCTCAAAAAAATGTGATTACATTTATGCTTGTTCAAGGAATAGATGAGCTATATGCCTTTGTGCGGAAGAATGGTT
>CAYWGM010000168.1:0-1919 GCA_964457875.1 uncultured Eubacteriales bacterium
CTGTCGGTCCGGTGCATGCGGGGATCATCGAGCCGGGGCATTTCAGGTTCAGTGTAGCGGGCGAGCCAATAATCAATTTGGAAGCGCAACTGTATTTTGTCCACAAAGGCATCGAGAAGATGTGCGAAGGTGAGCATATCGAGAGATGCCTGTACATATCGGAGCGCATATCGGGCGATGAGACCTTTTCCAATTCGCTCGCCTATTGCCAGGCCATAGAGGAGATCGCGGGCGTACGAGTCCCTGAACGGGCGGAGTATACAAGGGTCGTCTTTGCAGAATTGGAAAGGCTCACGAGCCACCTCGGAGACCTTGCTGGCGTCTGCGTAGACGTAGCCTATGGATTTGCCGCATTCCAGCTCAGGATGATGAGGGGCTGGGCTTATCTGATTGCAGACGAGCTTTGCGGCATGAGGTTTTTGAGGAGCGTGAACAAGCTGGGAGGAGTCCGGAAGGATTTTGTCGCAGGGAAGGAAGCGGGATTGATAGCGCGGCTCGGCAAAATTGAGGCGGAGCTTGAGGATACATATAAGATTATCTTTTCGAACAGCATGTTCATTGACAGGATTGAAAACACAGGGGTACTCAGACCGGAGATTGCCGTCGATCTGAATGTCGTCGGGCCCGGAGGACGCGCTTCAGGGGTTCGTTATGATGTAAGGAAGGCATTCCCGTATGCGGCATACGGGCATCTGGACTTTAACGTCCCCAAGCATAACAACGGCGATGTCAACTGCCGGATGAAGACCAAGATAGAAGAGTGTTTTGAGTCGATCGGCCTGATGGTCAAAGCCATCAAAGCCATCGAAGCAATTGAAGTAATGCCCCAAGGCAGGATGTCAGAAGCCATAGAATCGGTAGAACCGTACAAATACGCATTTGGTATGACCGAATCACCGAGGGGCGAGAATATCCACTTTGTAATGACAGGAGAGGGCAATACCATCTACAGATACAAGATAAGGACCCCGTCCTTCTGTAACTGGCCCGCATTGTGCCATGCCGTAAAAGGCAACATCGTGCCTGATTTCCCTCTGATCAACAAGAGCTTCAACCTGTCGTACGCAGGCAACGATTTATGAGCGAGAAAGATATTAGCTATGAGTGAGGATAATGCAACATGTTCAGGACTATAAGCAAGATCATCAAGTACCCGCGCCTTACGCTGGATTACCCCAGGAAGCCTCTTGATTCCAGCCTGTTCATCGGCAGGCCTGAGATCGACGCCCAAAAGTGCACCGGATGCGGGGTGTGTGTATCACGTTGTCCGTCGCGCGCGATTGTCGTGTCGGGCTGTATCGGGATAAACTATGATGAGTGTGTGTTTTGCGCCTTATGCGAAGAAGTATGCCCCGCCGGAGCCGTAAAGATGACAAACAAATTCGAGCTTGCCGAGAAAGACAGGGCCAGGCTCAGGAAAACGCCGGTCATCATTGAACAGCGGGATATTCCGGATGAATCATATGAGATAATATGCGCAGAGGTCGGAAAGAAGGCGGCAAAGCTATTCGGAAGAAGCCTTCAGATAAGGGAGGTGGACGCCGGTTCATGCAATGGCTGCGATTATGAGGTCAATGCCCTGAATAATCCGTTCAACGATATCGAGAGGCTTGGCATCCATTTTGTGGCATCGCCAAGGCATGCGGACATGCTGCTTGTGACCGGTACCGCAACGAGGAATATGGAGCTTGCTCTCGTCAAGACCTATAACGCTACGCCTGACCCGAAGCTCGTCGTGGCTGTCGGGGCTTGCGCTTGCAGCGGAGGGATATTCAAGGACAGCTACGCGACGCGCAACGGCATCGACTGCATTGTACCTGTCGATGTATATATTCCCGGCTGCCCGCCCAGGCCTCAGGCAATTATGTACGGGATATTGAAGGCCCTTGATTTGCTATAAATTTGAATATGTGGTATGA
>CAYWGM010000169.1:0-1919 GCA_964457875.1 uncultured Eubacteriales bacterium
GCCAAGAGCGAAATAATGCATGGGCTCGTAAAAGGCGGGACTGCCATACTGAATGCCGATGACAGGTTCTTTAATTTTCTGAGCAATACGGCCAAAGGAAAAAAGATTTTATCCATAGGGATCAAAAACAAGGCTTCTCTAAGGGCTTTCGGCATAAAAGAAACAGTGAACGGTTCACTTTTCAAGCTCAAAGCGGCCGGAAGAACACGAACATTCCGTGTGCCGATACCTGGCAGACATAACATATACAACGCGCTTATGGCCGTGGCAGCGGGCCTTGTCTTTAAAGTTCCTTTGGCAGAGATAAAAAAGGGGCTTAAGGGATTCAGCCCTTCCAGCAAAAGGATGGACATAATAAACACCAAAAACGGCATCAAGCTGATAAACGACACGTACAACGCCAATCCTTCCTCAATGGCCGCCGCTATAAGAACGCTTGCCGGAGAAAAAGGAAGGAAGATCGCCGTCATAGGGGATATGCTGGAGCTCGGCAAGAGTTCCCGGCGATACCACAGAGAGATCGGCAAGATCGCGAAAAAATACCGTATAGACCTGATCGTAGCGATAGGCGATCAGGCAAGATATTTTGTGGAAGGTTTTGGAAAGAACAAAGGCTTTCACTTTAAAGACAAGATCGGCGCCGCGAGATTTATTGCGGATAGCTTGCGCAGCGGGGATACGGTGCTCGTAAAAGCCTCAAGAGGCCTTAAACTTGAGGAAATTACGCAAAAAATTCTTGACAACTGCCGGTGACTTATATATTATAAAAATAGTTTCCTTAGAGCCGCGGTGGTGGAATTGGTATACACGTACGTTTGAGGTGCGTATGCCGTAAGGCTTGAGAGTTCGAGTCTCTCCCGCGGCATTGTTCCCTCATCTTGCGACGTATTGATTTTTTTGAATGCATAGTATATATTTAGTCAGCCGATGGATAAGTTGAGAGGGCAAAAATGAAGGACCCTGAAATAACATCCGTAAAAGGGCCGCAATCTCAACCACAAAATGGCAAAAAAACGCTGTCATCCGATCCTCAAGGAACATCCTCTTTTGAGAACGAACTAAGGACCTCTACAAAGAAGCTTGAAGAGAACGATCGGGATATTCTGGACATAATAAACATGCTTGCCGGAATGTCGTCAGCCGCCGGTCAAAGCTCTGAAACATTCAAGCCCAACATGACAGGGATATCCGAAAAAAGCTCCGAAGGGGACCGTTTGTCGGATATGGCAAAACACTTAAAGATATCCGCTTCGGCAAGCGTGGAGCAAGCCCGAAGCACCGCCGGCCATTCCGAGAACGCGACTGCGGCAAACGGCAATAAGCAGGACACGCAACAGCAAATAATAGCTCAACTTTTGGCATACTTTAAGAGCACAGGCATCCCCTTCCCTGTCATGGAGATGGTCTCAAAGCTCGAAAGCCTCAGCATGAGGCCCAATATAAGGGAAATATCCGAAAAAATAATAGAGAACGCGAACCTGATAAAGATCAACGGAAAAACAGAGCTGGTGCTCAACCTAAAACCGGAATGGCTCGGCGGACTGAAGATAAATATAACATCCGATAACGGCGTCATGAACATACAGATATTTGCAAATCAAAAAACAAAGGATCTGATAGAGTCCCAGCTGGAAGAATTAAAGAACTTTCTTGCACAAGCCGATCTCAACGTGGGGTCCCTTAATGTTTCTGTCGGAGAACACAACAGCGGCGACGGCGCCGCGGATCAGGATGAAACCGACAATGCCGGGATGTCGGACATACCGCTATCATACATGAGGAATGTCCCGTCCGCGAATGCGGATCCCGCGGTCGACAGCAGTATAGCTATGACAATGAAACAACTGATGATATACTCAGAGATATAAAAGGAGGTACACAGACATGGCATCTACGGTAGCAGGGATCCCTTTCAATAT
>CAYWGM010000170.1:0-1917 GCA_964457875.1 uncultured Eubacteriales bacterium
TCGCCCATTGAGAGCGGCTGTGGTATGTATGCCACGACTGATGCTAGCTCTTTCAAAAGCATCCTTATTATGGTGCTTGCCAAAAGCTTTTGGGGCTATAAACACATTGTGTGTTTTGCGATGAATTAAATTGCTCATAAAAAGACTTTACAGTGTATTCGGTCACATCGGCAATTTCGTGGAAGAAAGTTATAGTTTCGCTATTAATGCTATCAACTCCAGAAAAATATCTCACCGCATCAGAAACAGAGAGGTTCACTCTTGGATTCCATGTAGACACATCAACGTGTGAGAACTGGGGGCAACCGTAATAGCTCTCATTCTCTTCTTTACGTATGGACGTATACTGCATAAGAAAGCCCTTCTCTGAGTATACGAGTACTGTTGAAAATGAATATTGTGCTGGTGGCGAGGGGTAACCGGGATCATCTGGAAAAGCAGCTATTAATATTTCCGAGGGAGGGCCGTACAGATCGAGTATGCTCGCAAGTGAAAAATACTTGAGGATATTAATATACTGAGGGTCATCATAAAGCCCTCTCGCTCCATAGTCAAAATACTGATTGGCCCACGATGTGAGAACCATTTGAGAGAGCATGCCTTGATCCATATAATAATCGAGTGAAATATCGGCGGTTCTATCACTTTTCCAGAACTGAATTCTAACAGCACCCTCATCTTTTTCGATTCTACTCATTATGCCGGTACTATCACCTCCAAGATCAAGAGGGGATGCGAGTTGATGGAAATACGATTGAAACGCGCTTATTTCAGGTTTACCAGAGATCCCAGGAAATAACCCAATCAGGCAAGGGAGCCTGCACTCTCCATTCGTCTGCATGAGGGCAGTTAAAACAGCCTTTGCATTTTGATCAGATGTATTAGGCATTGGTGTAGGGGAACCATGTGGCGCGCGAATCGCTGTTTGGATAACGGATTTGGTCGCCACCGGCACATTGGGATTCGCAATCGTTGCAGCATCTTCAGGCAATGCGACAGATTTTACCGGCGAGCAATAACTGAGGAAGGCAGCTATAGTAGCAAGAATGGTCAGATATTTTTTTCTTTTCACGGCCTATTCTCCCGTTAATGGCAAGCCCAGAAATTACTCATACCCGTGGTCATAAAATCCATACGTGCATAAGCTTCCGCCCCATTCCCCCATACGCCGAATGTCCAACCCAGAAACATATCAGCATAAACTTCTCCTGGCAGAAAAGTTCCACCATCAAATCGGCTGGGATGTTGCCTCCATGTCAAATTGGCACTTACAGGCGAATCTGGCCATCCCGCTTCACTCAGAAGGGAACTTGGTATATTATCAAAATCGCTGTCTGGCCAGGCACTCGCGAAAGCGTGACCTAATTCATGAACAATATTGTTTCTGGCGTTAACAAAAGCCATTACGGCCGTTCGTAAGCCTGCAGGCTGGGAAAGAGTAGCAAATTGTATCCAATGTGAGTTTTTGGTTACAGCGCCATCTGTGTATACTTCATCGTTGTAGGTATAGCTATGGACTTTTTCAAATAAAAGGGGAGCGTCTGATGTTATATTATAGGCAATCCTAAATGCCTGGTAGGATTTTAGCCCTGAAACAGCAGCCATCGCCTCTCCTACGGATTGTACAGCGAACAAGGCCGCTTCCAAATCTCTTTGACCCCAAGCCCCCACGAGCTTTACTCCATAACGAAGGAGCTCTGCCCTAGCTGGTCTAATATGTTCACATGAGCTGTCGCTACTTGCACCTTCGCAAGCTTTATGGCCTGACGGATCTATGTATCTCACTGGATCATTATTGCCATAAGCAAATCTATCCCATGCCTGAGACTGCCCCGCGCCGGGAATGATCGAATCCGCCTGTGCAAAATGTGAAATCGCAGGGTCATACCACCGCGCATGATAGAACATCAGCCCGAA
>CAYWGM010000171.1:0-1911 GCA_964457875.1 uncultured Eubacteriales bacterium
ATTTCGGTGCGCTGGGTTTTGTCGAGCAGGATTTCGCGCTTTTTCTTGGCCAGAGGGGATGTTTCCAGGGGATAGTCCATTATGAACGTAGGCTGTATGAGGTGCGGCTCAACAAAACGGTCGTAAAGTTCATTTATCAGTTTGCCTTCCCCGAGGCTTTCGACTTCGTCCACTCCCCTGTCCTTGGCAAGAGCTCTTAGCTTTTCGAGGGACACATTTATATCTATACCGGCAAAATGTTTGAGAGCGTCGGAAAGAGTCATTCTTTTCCAGGGGGTCGAAAAATCCAGTTCGTGCTCCTTGAACTTGACCTTGAGAGTCCCGAAAACCGTTTTCACCGAATCAGATATCAGTTCTTCGGTAAGTTTCATTACATCCTGGTAGTCGGCATAGGCCTGGTATATTTCTATCATCGTATATTCCGGATTGTGCTTAAAAGAGATCCCTTCATTCCTGAACACCCGCCCCAACTCAAAAACTTTTTCAAACCCTCCCACTATCAGCCTTTTCAGATAAAGTTCGGGAGCTATCCTCAAGAACAAAGGCATGTTCAGTGCATTATGATGCGTTTTGAACGGCCTCGCGGCGGCGCCGCCCTGAAGAACATGAAGTATCGGGGTTTCAACCTCCAAAAAACCTTTATCCTCAAGATACTTCCTTATGTGCGATATCATCTTGCTGCGCAGCTCGAATACTTTTTTTACTTCCGGGTTAACTATGAGGTCCACATAGCGGTGGCGGTATCTCATTTCCACGTCCTGCAAGCCGTGCCATTTTTCCGGGAGTGGATGAAGAGATTTGGTCAGAAGCATGAAGTCGGATACTTTTACGGTGACCTCTCCCGTCTTGGTCTTGAATATCCTGCCTTTGACCCCTATAAAATCTCCTATATCGACCTTGTCGAATATCTCGAATTTTTCAGGTCCGACATTATCCTGTTTGACATATATCTGGATCTTTCCGGAAACGTCCTGCATATTCCCAAAAGCAGCTTTGCCGTGCCCCCTCTTGAGCACAAGCCTTCCGGCAACGCTGTATTCTTTTTCGCTTTCCTGTCCGTGTTCAAGACCCTTATATTCGTCCACGAGAGAGGAAGCATCGGCATCTTTTTTGAAATTATAAGCGAACGGATCCATTCCTTTAGACCTGAAAAAGTCCATTTTATCCCTGCGGACCCTGAGCAATTCGCTAAGGTCTTCTTTGCCGTCTAACGGCTTGTTTTCCATATCCTGTCCCATATCATCGAAAGCCCTTTCAGTGTAAGGTCCGGGTCGACAATCTCAATTATATCAGTTTTGGAAGATATCTTCCCCGCAAGCCCTCCCGTGGCGATGACGATGGCATCTTTACCCAATATCTTCCTGAACCTCGCTATGATGCTTTCCACTATGCCAACATATCCGTACAATATGCCTGACTGCATGGCCGCAGCAGTATTATGCCCTATAGCAGAAGGAGGGAAATTAAGCTCGACACTCGGGAGTTTGGCGGTTTTTTCATGCAGGGCATCACGCGATATGGCTATTCCCGGAGCTATCGCCCCACCCAAATAAGCCCCATTTCTGTCAACGGCGCAAAAAGTGGTGGCCGTGCCGAAATCAACTATTATGGAAGGCGCCCCGTACAATTTCTCTGCCGCATAAGCGTTCACCAGGCGGTCGGCCCCTACCTCTTTTTTATTGCTCAGTTTTATCGCCAGGATACCTTTCAAGACTTCAGAGGAGATAAAGAGAGGGCTTATCCCGTACAGCTCTTTTACGGCCTGGGATACCCTTTTATCGGCATCCGGAACCACGCTGGATATAACGGCCCCTTCGATAAACGCAGTCTTAAAACAAGACAGCAGCTTTTTTGCCCGTTTATCACGGGTCTCAAACCTCACAGAATCCTTGACGCGCCCGTTCTCGACCG
>CAYWGM010000172.1:0-1908 GCA_964457875.1 uncultured Eubacteriales bacterium
GGAGCTTAATCCCGATATTAGATATATGGCCGCGGAAGTTCGCCTTGACCA
This sequence comes from uncultured Eubacteriales bacterium, assembly GCA_964457875.1. GTDB lineage: Bacteria > Bacillota > Clostridia > Acetivibrionales > CAYWGM01 > CAYWGM01. Next base: position 52 of record CAYWGM010000172.1, read on the forward strand.
GAGGCTGGTACGGGCTTTTGATTTGATACTATAATACGCCAGAGCTTCTCTGGCATAACCTTCATCATCGAGATCGTTCAAAAGCTTCAGGTCCGATCTGTAATTGTTCGGGCTTATAAGGTTTATCCATGCCGTAGCCAACAGAGAAGATCCGGAGAATATATTGCTCATATGATAGGCGTCCGTCCCTTTGTCTATATTGTTAAGGACTATCCAGGCGCCTGCCAGCCCGAAAGCCGTTGCTTCAAGCGGTTTGGTCCTTTCGTAATTTTCGGTGATGAGCTTAAGCCTGGTCGATGGTAAAGGGTCCAGCTGCATGAGGCGGTTTTTGTCTATCGCGTAAGAGGAAGATGATGCCAAACACAGCAAAAATACGATCACCAAAGTTTTTTGTGCCATTTTCCGGAATAATACCATTGCGATTATGATTGTGCAAATCGACTTTTTGCCATATAATCACAAGAAAGGAGATTCCAAATTGAGAAAAATCACCGGCTTGATAGTAGTCCTGATTTTAGCGTCCGCTGCCTTATACGCAGGTTTTAATAAATACGCGTTTTCCGATAAAGACCTCAAGTTGTTCACTAACGGTTCTATATATGTAAATGCCGACAAAAGAGTCGGCAATCTGCTTGTCAGGAACGGGGTCGTTGCAGGTTTTAATGTGGACCCTGCCAAGTATCCCAAAGCCGAAGTAATAGACTTAAAAGGAGCCGCCGCGTATCCGGGCTTTTGCGACAGCCACGTGCACCTGGCTGAAACCGGATATTTTTTCCATGCGGGCGTCAACCTTATGGGATGCACAAGCGTTGACGATATCGTATCAGTGCTCGAAAAAAAACTGAAAGACCTGCCAGCCAACGGGGCTATTCTGGGCGGAGGATTTTCGCTGCGCGATTACGATAAATGGACCCTTGCAGATCTTGAGAAGATAGACAAAGTTACCGGCAGCCGCCCGGCGATCCTTTTCGACAAGCTCGGTCATAATGCCGTCATAAACAGCGCGACAATAAAGCTTGCCGGGATGACCGCGGACACAAAGATCCCTCTCGGCGGCAAAATGGGCGTGGAGAACGGCAGACCGACGGGAATGCTGAGGGAATCTGCAATGATCTTGCCTTATAGCGCGGTCAGCGTTCTTTTTGACCGCGCCCAGATGAAAGAAGGAACAAGGCTCTTGGCGGAAGGTTGGGCATCGATCGGATATACGGCGATCGTGGACCTGATGGGAGGGCCGGGCGCTCGTTTTCACTATCCTGAAGTCTTTTTTGACTTGGAAAAAGAAGGGAAACTGCCTCTCCGTGTTAATTATTGCTATACGATATTCAATTTGAACGATGTTGACCGCGCTGCGGAGTATAGAGGACGCAGTACGGAGCTGGTGCGCTTTTTGGGATGCAAGATATTCGTTGACGGGGCTTTTGCAGGAGGGCAAGCGTGGACAAGCTGGACTAATAAGCTCGGCAACCATGGCCTTCAGGAAATATACACGGACGATATAGGCGGCCCGGAGCTTAATCTGAACCGCATTGTTGCAAAAGTTGAAGAGTACGGGATGAATATGCATTATCATGTTCAGGGAGACAGGGCTATACAGGCAGTGCTTGACGCTCTGGACAAAGTGCGCGCCGAAAAAGGGAAGATAAAAGGGATCCATACATTGATACATCTTGCTTTTCCGACGGATGAGCAGCTGGATAAGATCAAAAGCTTTAACGGCAAGGTGGTAACTACTGTTCAGCCCGCTTTTTGGCCCGTGGAAGATGATACCGAATACTATTACGGGGAAATGGCCTTAAAGGCAAATCCGATAAAAAGGATGATAGACAAAGGGATATCGGTCGGGATAAGCACCGA
>CAYWGM010000173.1:0-1904 GCA_964457875.1 uncultured Eubacteriales bacterium
TTTTAGTATGGAATGGAGGAGTTATAGTGAAAGAATATCTTGAAATTGAAAGTGTCTATGCAAGGGAGATACTCGACTCAAGGGGTAATCCGACTATTGAAGTGGAAGTGGTTGCCGACGGAGGGTTCCTTGGCAGGGCAGCGGTACCTTCGGGAGCTTCGACGGGCGCATTCGAGGCAGTCGAGCTGAGAGACGGTGATAAGTCCAGATACCTCGGCAAGGGCGTCCTCAAGGCTGTCGAAAACGTCAATGAAACTATTGCGGCTGAAATCGAAGGATCGAATGTGTTCGACCAGGTCGCGGTAGATAATCTGATGATACAGATGGACGGCACCCCAAATAAAGAGAAATTGGGCGCGAACGCAATACTCGGCGTTTCGCTCGCAGTGGCCAAAGCGGCTGCCGAAGCTGCAGGGATGAGCCTGTATCAGTATATAGGCGGAGTTAACGCTAAAACGCTTCCTGTACCGATGATGAACATTATAAACGGAGGCAAACATGCAGACAGCAGCCTTAATATCCAGGAATTTATGATCATGCCGGTGGGAGCATGCTGTTTCACGAAGGCTGTGCAGATGTGCGCCGAGGTATTCCACAATCTGAAGAAGGTGCTCAGCGCCAAGGGCTACAGTACCGCCGTAGGCGATGAAGGCGGATTCGCGCCCAACCTTAAGTATGACGAAGAAGCCCTCGAAGTCATCGTCGACGCTATCGAAAAAGCAGGATACAAGCCGGGCGACGATTTCAGATTGGCAATCGACGCCGCAGCGACAGAAATGTACAGGGAGGAAGGACAGTATCTGTTCTGGAAGTCAGGCATCAAGAAATCCAGAAAAGAGATGGTCGATTTCCTTGAAAATATCGTGAATAAATTCCCAATAATCTCTCTTGAGGATTGCATGGCAGAAGAAGATTGGGAAGGCTGGAAGATGCTTACCGAAAGAGTCGGGAAAAAGGTTCAGATCATAGGCGACGATTTGTTCGTCACAAATACACAGCGGCTTAAAAAGGGTATCGACATGGGAGTGGCAAATTCGATACTCATCAAGGTCAATCAGATAGGCACCCTCACTGAGACTCTCGACGCGATACAGATGGCTAACAGGGCGGGTTATACTGCGGTTGTATCGCATAGGTCCGGAGAGACCGAAGACACGACCATCTCCGATTTGGTCGTCGCCGTCAATGCCGGGCAGATCAAGACCGGCGCTCCTTCAAGGACCGACCGCGTGGCAAAATATAACCAGCTTATGAGGATTGAGGAAGAACTAGGCGATATAGCGCAATATCCGGGAATGGCAGCCTTTTTCAACCTTAAGTAGTTGTTTTTTAAAAAAGGCTATGTTATACTGTGAACGTCATTTGATTGACGTTCACAGTATAAGACATTTGGAGGTGTGAAATTTGAACGCTATTCAGATTATCCTTAATATATTGCACATTATTTTTGCAGTATCAATAATAATAATTGTACTGCTTCAATCCGGTAAATCTGCCGGATTATCAGGTTCGATAGCGGGCGGCGCCGAGACCTTTTTTGGTAAGAACAAAGGCAGGACAATCGATGCTTTACTAAGCAAATACACATCTTTTGCAGCCATAGCGTTTCTGGTCACTTCGATCCTGTTGTTTATAGCCATCAAGGGTTAAGGATTTGGAAAACCCTCTTCTCTTTAATTCAATAATCAAGTCTCATAACCTGGATACTGAATTTCCGGCAAAGGTACTAAAACAGGCGGATTTAACGCCGTCATCAGTCACTCCGGAAGATCTGCATGGACGAAGGGATCTGAGAGGGCTGACTATAATCACGATAGATGATGAAGACGCGAAAGACCTTGATGATGCTGTGTCCATTGAATTGTTGAAAAACGGATCTTACCGTCTGGGCGTCCACATTGCAG
>CAYWGM010000174.1:0-1901 GCA_964457875.1 uncultured Eubacteriales bacterium
TGTCCCTTTTTAAGATCTTGATGTTGGTCGCCTCCTCAGTATTTTTTATTTTCATACTTAAGATTTTATACCCCAACCGGGCGTGCAGACAAGCCGTATTTATAACCATGTTAAAAGACATGCTTCAAAACATGCTCAAAAACGCGCTCAAAAACCGGCATTGACTAACGGACCTAAAGGTATTATATTATCATTTGTAGTAGTGTGTCATATGCTGGTGTAGCACAGCAGGTAGTGCAGCTGATTCGTAATCAGCAGGTCAGCGGTTCGAATCCGCTCACCAGCTCCAATCAAAAAACGTGTAGTTTCAAGGGCTACACGTTTTTTATTATTTCATGATCTTATCCATTAATTAGTGAAATTTGTCTTGTTTTGTTCGTTTGAGAGATATATAATAATTCTGACATACTTTGACAGGAAAAAGAAAACAGCGAGTTGGTTAGTCGCGCTAACCAACTGAAATTGACAGCCTCAGATGGAAAAAAATATCTTACCGACACTTATGATTATAACGGTATCATCGCGCTTGCAAAGAATTTTCCAAGCAATAAAGCAAATCGTTTCATTGAATGGTTCACATACAGCGATGAAACGATAGATGGAAAAAGCAAGAGTAAGGCATATGCGCTTTTTGACAGCTCCTTGCTTGATACATTAGAAGTCGGCACAGTCAAAGGCCTGCAGCAGATTCATGCTTATCTGTTCGGCGGGCTTTATGATTTTGCCGGACAAATAAGAACGCTCAACATAGCGAAAGGCGGCTTTCAGTTCGCTATGGCGCGGTTCTTGCCCGAAACGCTGAAGAACATTGAAAAAATGCCCGAAAGCGCTTTTGACGAAATCGCAGATAAATATGTGGAGATGAATGTCGCTCACCCGTTTATGGAAGGCAACGGCAGAAGCACACGAATTTGGCTTGATCTTATAGCGTGGATTATTCCTACTATTACGAGCAGGAAGACAACATTTCAGAAAAACAATAGCAAAGGGGCTATATTGCCGATAACTTGCCGTATTAGAAATCTGAAATATATGCGTAAATTTGCTGAGTTTGTTTCAGATGAGGAAAAAGTGCAGACAGCGTCGGCACTTTTAACATGGTCGCATAATAGACACCTTTTTGACAAAACAACGATGCTTGATGAGTATGTCTGGTACGCAACACAGACCATTAAAAACGGTTGGTCTTTGTCTTCGCTTGAATACTATGTTGGCACAAAAACATATCAACGCCAGGCATTGGGCGAAAAAGTGGCAAACTATAATGCTATGCTTCCGCAGCCGCAAAGCAACCTTGCAAACGAAACCTTAAAAAATCCTTATGTATTCGACTTTGTGGAACAACGCGAGGGGATTATTGAGCGTGAAATCGAGCAGGAACTCATCGCTAACGTTGCCAAAACGATTATGGAACTTGGGACTGGATTTGCTTTCGTTGGAAACCAATATCACATGGAAATCAGCAGCAAAGATTACTATCTTGACCTTCTGTTTTATAATACTAAACTTCGCTGCTATATTGTTATTGAGTTAAAGAATACTACCGATGCCAAGACCGAGGGTTTTGATGCGGTTGAAGGCTATGCACACATACGGAAAGGGCGGTATGATTTTGATTTCAAGGGCCCGACAAGGTTGTATGAGAAATTAGGCTTTGTACCTGTTATTGAGCATGACGGCGTGGTCGTGATGCGTAAAACACTGTAGGAGGATTGGCGTATGACAAAATATGAAGAAGCACTTAAAATCATGGATAAGCGTTTCGGTCACGACACACTGATTTCCGTTGGACCATTGATGGAGACCGTCCCGCCGTTCGTACGGTGAACAGCTACTACGAGGACGGTGCATTTTACACCGTCACCTATGCGCTATCGGGCAAAATGCAGCAAATCAAGGCA
>CAYWGM010000175.1:0-1852 GCA_964457875.1 uncultured Eubacteriales bacterium
GCGATTTACGGACACGGACAGTGATTCATATTGTGCCCTGCTTTGTTTTATGATACCTGTCTTTAGGAGTAAAAAGAGAAAAATGGTGCTAGACCTCAAAATTTATGGCTTAGCATCTTTTTTATTTGTGACTCATTAAGAAAGTAATTGGTAATTGGAAGTTTCAACTCAACTGACAGACTTTTTATAAATTTAGAAGAAGACGTGATATTCACATATTTATTATGTTCTAATTTTACAACCCGGAATTCCCGGATGAAATTAATAAGTTTTTCCGTGCAATATTTGTTTTTCAGCACTTTGAACTGCAGGAGCCTGATGAGGAGTACGGTTAGATAACAAATCAGGAAATGCCCATGGATTGATGCTGGCTTCTGAAGGTAGACAGGACGTGCGTCAAGGTAGGTTTTCATCAATTTGAACGACTCCTCAATCCTCCATAAGTTATGGTAGGTGTTGTATATATCATCTGCCCTCATTTTAATTTCTGATGTGACAAGAAGGTTGTAGCCGGCCAACACTAAATCCTTATCAATGGCATCCTGATTAATGGCTACCCTTACCTTGCCATCAATGTCATTCCCTTTCTGATCGGCACAACTAAAAGTGACATATTTGCTGCATTCTCCGTATTCGCTCTTTTTTGCCTGGCAGGCTTTTAGCATCTTAGCCTTTTCGACCATCTTGTTTATCTCACATTTCTTTTTCTCCGCCAACTTGGGGTTGTATGTGACAACCCTTTTTTCTTTTAGTCTTACGGCATGTTTCTTCCCATTTTCGTCTGTATAAGTATAAGGGAATTCATCGATGCATTCCTTTATCAGGTAGAGAAGCGTACCATCGCTGTCAATGACTTTTTTATAGCCGTCCTTTAAGAGGACCCAGGTCTTTTCAGTCTCGGGGAGTTGCTTCACCGATTTTGAGAACAGGTATCCATCCTTGTTTTTTAGGGCATTAATGACATTTTCGGCGCAGTTTAGGCCCTTGTCTGCGACCTGTACCGTTTTGCCGGATATCTGGTTTCGGTCCTTGAGTTCCTTTATGACATCGCGGATGACGGGCTTCTCGCTTTCGTTGCCGGGGTAAAGCTTCATACCGATGGGGATCTGGTTCGCGTCCAGCAGCAGCCCAAGGCCGATAATGGGATCATTCCTGTTTTCTTTTGAAGGGCCCTTTTTCCTGGATTCATCTTCCTTGTCGATCTCGAAATAGAAATTTGTGCAGTCAAAATAAGTGGTAGATGTATCCAAGGGGTATTTGAGGCTGACCTGATGGTTGAAGATCTCGATAATCTTTTCATATTCATTACCCATATACTCAACACCATCAAGAATCTGGTCATAGGAGAGATCATAGGATTCATACAACTTAGGAAGTACGTCATGACAGGTTCTATTCTTGGAGCATGGGTCAACTGCCCTGCTGTATATGAGGGCCTCCATTAGTCCGGAGAGCCGAAAGCGGAAACCCCTGACAGACTGCATCAAATCCAGGTAATTGGAGACGTGCAGACTGTCATAAATGCTCTGTAAAAGGAAATAGCCAAGGAAGCTTTCGGGGGATTCGCCTATCTGCTTTGCCTCATTTTCTTCTTTGATACGCTTTGCCTCAATGTTCATTTGAGCGACGACATCAGAATAATAGGTAATCGGGTTAGAAATACCCGAGTCGATAAGATCCTGCACATAGCCAATCGCCTGATAGGATTTGTGAGAGGTTTCCTTTTTGTCATGATTGTAGAATGATTCATAAATTTGAAGATAAATGCCCCTTTCGAGGTTTGATTTTTTAAGGAAATAAGCCATAAAATCTCCTCCTCACGACACCATTTAACACCATTAATTGTACACCA
>CAYWGM010000176.1:0-1840 GCA_964457875.1 uncultured Eubacteriales bacterium
GTATCCGCTGATGGGAATACGCTAATTCGGCAAGTTAAATGATAAGGGCATTTCGCGTTCATGAGCGCACTTTTGTATGCGTTATCCCTAAATCGTGCCGGATTGGCCTATTATTGAACCGTTGGCAGGCCGCAAAAGCCTGTAGCAGCCAATAAGATAACATCTGCACTGCATAAATTATCATTTTTTGCAAATATCCATGGCGAACGTTCGATAGATCTTTCCGGTACACTTTTCGGGGTGGAAGGAGAGATTTTTTATGCTTATTTTGGAAGCTGGACTGTAGTTAGGACTATCCTCGGGAGATTGCTCATTTCGGGAGATGACGTGTATAAGAATGTCGGCGTTTTGAGCGGCGGGGAACGGATAAAGGTCTCTTTTGCGAAACTATTCGTCTCTGATGCTAATGTCCTGATGCTCGACGAGCCGACCAATTACCTTGATATGATGTCCATAGAGGCCTTGCAGGATGTGCTCCGTGAATATGATGGGACCGTCTTGTTTGTCTCGCATGATATCGGATTTGTGAGCGCCGTCGCCGATAAGCTGCTTGTCATTGAAAATTATGAAATAAAGGAGCATGATGTCGATTATATTGCACATTAAAAATCGGGATGAATGATAGTCTCTCTTGTATACTGTCCTTGGATGGGGGGAAGGAAAGTGGAGTGGTTGGACCGGTTGAATGAAGCATTGCGTTACATTGAAGACAATATGACGTCTGATATTGATATCGAAAAGCTGGCAAGGATCACATGCTGCTCATCGTATCACTTCATGAGGATGTTTCCGTATGTGACGGGTGTGACGCTGGCTGAATACATCAGACGCAGGAGGCTGACGATTGCCGCATATGACCTTCAGCAGAACGGTGGAGATAAGGTTATCGATTTAGCCTTAAAGTACGGATATGATTCTCCGGATGCTTTCACCCGGGCCTTCCAAAAACTGCATGGGATAACGCCTAAGGCTGCGCGCGAGCCTGGAGTTAAACTAAAAGCCTTTCCACGCCTCTCATTTCAAATAACAGTCAAAGGAGATGATGGAATGGATTATATAATCGTAGATAAACCGGCCTTTAAGGTCATTGGCAAAGGAATCAGGGTTACGACGGATGATAGTGAGAACAGTAAGATTCTTCCTGAATTATGGGGAGAATGTTATAAGAACGGCTTTTGCGCAAGACTCAAAAAAATGTCGGGCAAGAATGCTATTACCGGAGATAGCAAACTTGGTGTATGCATCGAATCTTCCACTGATTCAAAAGAGTTTACGTATCTCATAGGCGTGGAAAGTGCGGAAGGCAATACGAAAGGCGACATACCGAATGGCTTCACCCAAAAAGAAATACCTGCTGCCTCATGGGTGATATTTGAATCAGTAGGGTCGATGCCTGATGCGATACAGAATTTGAATAAACGTATCTATTCAGAATGGTTCCCGTCCACCGGCTTTGTGAGAGATGGGGACTTGGATATTGAAGTCTACCCTCCCGGAAACGTCAACGACATAAATTACCGCTGTGAGATTTGGATCCCGATCAAAAGGAAGAAATAATCCACCAAGATATGACAAATATTATTATCACCGCAAAATGAAATACTCTCACCACTGGAGAGAGAAATTGAATAGTCGAATAATCGTCAATGTATCTTTTTGCAAAAGTCATGCGAAAAATGTGTGGCGCAATCCAAAAAGTCGTACGACTTTTGTGAAATTGACTATTGACAAAAAGATGCCGATATGAAAAAATACTACAAACGGTGAGTATGTGTATGAGGGTAGTATTGCCCAAGCTGCATAGAGGTTCGGGATTATGATCATTCTGACCTTACACGTG
>CAYWGM010000177.1:0-1814 GCA_964457875.1 uncultured Eubacteriales bacterium
GAAGGGAGATAGACTTGCTTATCCATCAGAATGGCTGTCTGTATCCGATTGAGATCAAAAAAACCGCTACGCCGGATAAGAATATGATTAAGCATTTCCGCGCCATTGCTCCACTTGCCGGTCAGGATAAGGCAGGTAAAGCGGATAAGGATGATAAGGCAGATAAGTTACATGGAGCGCAGTACCCGCCAATTCCTATCCACACCGGCACCGGCGCGGTTGTATGCATGATAGACAGGCTTTTACCGGCGGATAATGATAACTGGTATATGCCCGTATGGATGATTTAATATGTAAAGACGATAAGCTAAGGGGTATATGCATTTACTATTTCACGGTAAGCATTAATTATCTTTTTTGTGATATTGCCAGGTTCTCCAGTACCTATGATAGCTCCGTCTATGCTGGCTACAGGCATTATTTCGGCTCCCGTCCCTGTTAGAAAACATTCATCGGCGCAATACAGATCATTACGAGTGAGAGTGGCTTCCTGAACTGTAATATTTAGTATAATGGCGAGTTCCATCACCGTCTTTCTGGTAATCCCGTCAAGGCAGCCATGATGCAGTGAAGGGGTTTTAATTACTTTATTTTTTATTATAAAAATATTGTCGGTAGTGCACTCACAGACAAATCCTTCAGTTGTAAGCATTATGCTTTCGAAGCAGCCGTTACGACGGGCTTCGATTTTGGCAAGAATATTGTTAAGATAATTCAGTGATTTTATATGTGTATCAAGGCTTTGAACCGGTACTCTCGCCCATGATGACGTTATCAACGCTATACCTTTTTCATAATACTCTTTTGGGAATAGCTGTATCCCATCATAAATGATTACTATAGTCGCTTTTTTACAACTTTGCGGATCGATGCCTAAAAGCCCTTCGCCCCGTGAAACGACAAGACGTATATAACCTTCGTTCCTGGAGTATCTGGAAGCGCCCTCCAGTACTATACCCTCCATCTCGTCGGGCGATAATCCAATGTCCATGAATACTCCCCGGGCGCTTTCAAATAATCTCGTTATATGATCATGCAAACGGAATATCTTACCGTTGTATATCCTGATCCCTTCGAAAATACCGTCGCCATATAAATAACCATGGTCATACACAGATACCTTGGCCTCTTCTTTCGTATAAAATATTCCATTGATATAAACCATTTCTGATCCTCCTATCGTGTCTATTTCCTTTTGATCTCCCGATCCATGAAGGCATCCCTCAAGAGATGGTAATTATCACCAAATGTCTCTATAAGTTGCGGACTGAATCTGCTGACTATTTTCATAATGTAAATGTCATGATTAATATAGTCCTCTGCCATTGCCACAAAGCCTTCACTCATGCTATTGGCGCCCTGAACTGCCATACTGTCGTCAATCCTGCCGAATAGCACTTCCTGTGAATCAGCAACTATAACAAGCCCTCTGCCGCCTTTTTCACTGTAAATGGTATCCGAGATAGGATGCTCGTATAAGCGGCCTATTGGATTTGCCGCCTTCCCGAAATATATGATGGCAGCGTTGACCCCTCTTTTGATGCTTCTCTCCAGATTGGGAAGCAAAAGCAGATATTCCTCCGGCCAGATTGAAATCAGGAGTGAATTCGAGGCCTCATCAATTATCTTTTTGCCCTTTTCGAGCAGATATTCATAATCTGTGATGTTCCAGATATATGAAACGTTCTTCTCGGTTGATATGCAATTTAGTCTATCTTGTAGTATTGACAATGTATTATCCATTCTGGTTTTATATGCGGAAACCAAATCATCGGGAGGCATGGGAACATATTTCTTCTTGCCGTCTTTTTCTA
>CAYWGM010000178.1:0-266 GCA_964457875.1 uncultured Eubacteriales bacterium
GAACCTTACCCGACGGCGGACGATGGATTGAAAGCTGCAAGGCTTATTGACGCCGCATCCAGATCAAATAAAAAGAGGATATATATAAAATGTGACGGTTTTTGAGATAGCAAGACAAAGGAAGATAGATTATCCGACATACTATTTTAATTTCAGGAGGATATACATGAATAAGGAATTGACTATCACAAAGCTTGAAATGACGTTTTTCGATTATTACTATGAAGATATTGTTGAGTTCTTAATAAGTAATGGTGCCGATGTAA
>CAYWGM010000178.1:276-1814 GCA_964457875.1 uncultured Eubacteriales bacterium
GTGACAGTTATGGAGACCCTACATACAGCAAAGGCAACAAATACAGGATGATCGACGGGGTTTTGAGGATTCACACTGACGGCGGACTGATTGGTGAGGTTTCAGGATTTGGTTTCCGGGAAGGTTTAATGGTTAAAACCTTTGGTCAATATCTGATTGGGAAAAATGCACTTGAAAGGGAAAGGATTTATAATGATCTGAAATTGATGACCAGAGCGTTTGGCAGGCTGGGGATGGGGACTGTCGATATTGCTTTGTGGGATATAGCAGGCAAATACTATGACCAGCCCATATATAAACTTCTGGGCGGTTACAGGAAAAAGCTCCCATGTTATGCAAGTACGATGAATGGGGCTGAGAATGGCGGTCTTTCGACGCCTGAAAGTTATGGGGATTTTGCGCAACAATGCCTTGAGTTGGGTTATCGCGGATTTAAAATACATCCCTGGCCTATCGCTCCTATTGAAAAACATATAAAAGCAATAGATATCCTTGGAAAGAGAGTCGGTGGCAAGATGGATCTCATGATTGATCCGTTCTGCTGTTGCTATGAAACATTCGGTGAAGCGTATAAAGTCTGTAAAGCCTGCGATGAGGCGGGTTTCTTCTGGATTGAAGACCCATGTCCCGATGGAGGGGGATCCGATTATACCCATAAAATGTTAAAGTCCTTGATAAAAACTCCATTTTTAATGGGAGAGCAAGTGAGAGGGGTAGAAAATAAGGCTAATCTCCTTACGGCGGAAGCAACAGACTTTATCAGGGGAAATGTTGAACAGGAAGGGATAACAGGTTCGATAAAGCTTGCGCATATTGCCGAGGGATTTGGAGCAGATATAGAGTACCATGGCTGCAGTCCCGCAACAAGGCATGTTATGGCTGCAACCAAGAATTCAAATTATTATGAAATATATTGGGTGCACCCCGATGTTCCGGCGATGCAAAGGCCGATTTATAAGGGAAACTACAGAGATGGGCTTTATGGGATAGATAAGGACGGCTGTGTTGATATTCCGGAAGATCCCGGATTGGGAGTGGAACTTGATTGGGATTTGATTAAAAATCATACCCTTGATAGCTTCAAGATGGAGTGAAGACATGGATGGCATTTTAAAGAAAATCGGCGAGATCGGAATTGTCCCGGTCGTCAGGATAGATGATGCAAATGATGCTGTAATGCTTGGCGAAGCGCTTATCAGAGGAGGATTGCCGCTGGCGGAAATAACTTTTCGTACTGCTGCCGCCGAAGATGCGATAAAAAACATCGCATCCGCACTTCCCGGCATGATTATAGGCGCGGGAACAGTGCTGAGCGTCGAACAGGTCAAAAAGGCTACGGATGCAGGAGCGAGATTTATTGTAAGTCCGGGTTTCAATCCGGAGGTCGTCGACTACTGTGTCAGGAATGAAATACCCATTACTCCGGGATGCAGCAATCCGTCAGACATCGAAAAGGCCTTGGGTTTTGGCCTTGACGTCGTCAAATTTTTCCCTGCAGAAGCTTTTGGCGGTCTTGCAACATTAAAAGCCATAAGCGC
>CAYWGM010000179.1:0-1811 GCA_964457875.1 uncultured Eubacteriales bacterium
TGAGTAATTCACTGAGTTTGACCCGGGGGTATATTTCAAATTGACCCACCAGTGTACTTTATTCTGACCCGGGCATGTATTTCAAAGTAGCCATCAGATTCACTTCATTTTGACCCGGCATCACACTAATGGTAAAACGATAATATCAGTTTTTTCATCTCGTTGCAATATAACAAAAATGCCCGGCAGGGAAAATCCGGGCAATATAAATAATCAGTATGGATTTAATTGGCCTGAGCCTTGAAATTCAAGGATCTCATCGATATATTCACCTTCAACTCGATAATATGAGAGCCATGAATAAGCCTGTCCATAACGGCATCGGCGACAATGGGGTCGCTAAAAAGCGGATGCCAGTCGCTGACAGAAAGTTGACTCATTATCACTGTCGAGTTGTTCTGGGTACGGTCATCGATTACTTCAAGCATGTCACGGCCTTCCGAAGAACCGAAAGGATTGATGCCCCAATCGTCGAGGATGAGTAGGTTCACCTTCTTAAGGTCTCTCATAAGCCTGTTGTATGTACCGTCTCCTTTGGATATGGCAAGGTCGGTCAACAAACGCGGCACTCTTTTGAACAAGACCTTGAAGCTGCTGCGGCATGCCGCATTGCCAAGGGCGCATCCGATGAACGATTTGCCTGTCCCTGTAGCTCCAGTAATTATTACATTCAAGCCGTCAACGATCCAGGTGCACGTTGAAAGCTGCATGATTTGCTGCCGGTCTATGTTACGGTCAGGATTGTATATTATCTCTTCGATGGCGCAGTTGTATTTCATTCCGGCTTTCCTGACAAGATTCCTGAGGCGTTTGTTCTGCCGGGCCGTCCATTCCGTATCCACAAGTAGGCCGAAGCGTTCGTCAAAAGGAAGCGTCGATATTTCCGGATCCTGCATCTGATGGCGGTATTCTTCCGCCATTGAGCATACCTTGATCCAATTAAGCTTATCGATTGTCTGCTGTGCGTTCATCATCTAACGCCTCCTCTCGCATAATAGCCAGAACCCCTGATGGTTAAGTTTATCGGTATCACCTTGCCGTCTGTGCTGCTATCGGCGATCGATACCTTATCCATTCCGCTTTTCAGAATATTGCTGACTGTAGTATACGAAGGGGAAATCAAAGATAGTGCCTTCCCACAGGCATTCTCCAGTCGGAAGGCGGTATACCTGTCGGCAAGCTTCAAGATGCCGAAACATGATTTGTATGCCTGTTGCTCGATCTTCTTTGACATAAGCACCTGTTGGACCAATTCCCTGGTATTGTCCCCGATCTTGCACGCCCAGGCAAGGAAACGGTTGCCGTCCCATGCGAGATATTCCTTATGATTCGGCGGCATATGTTCCGGATTGGTGGAATACTGTCCCGGTCTTCCTCTCAAGCGGATATGGGAGCATATCCTTACATGATCCGAATAAGCCTCAACCACCAGTGTGGTGATCCTCACATCAACCTTTTTCTGAATGTAGGCGTAAGGTACGCTGTAATACATCTTATCTACCTCTATGTGGTAGTTGAATGATACCGAAGCCACCTTCCATTCGGCCATTTCGTAAGGCATTACGGGAAGCGCTTTCATTGCCGGCAGGTCGTATTCCTGATACACGCTTTTCCTGCTGCCGTCTTTCTTCTGATAATCCTTTTCTGAAAACTCAGCAAGTTTGGCGCGTATCGCTATATTGAGTTCCGTGAAGCTGAAGAAGGTTTGTTTACGCAGCGCTGCAATGATCCATGTGCTTATCTGGTTGACAGCGCTTTCACCCGGAGATTTATCCTTAGGTTTTCTTATTCGTGCCGGAACAATGGCAGTG
>CAYWGM010000180.1:0-1810 GCA_964457875.1 uncultured Eubacteriales bacterium
GTCCTGCCCCCGAAGGATTTCCGGATGAAGACCAGACTGCGGTTCACGAGATTCCCGTACGCACCGAGAAGCTCGCTATTATGACTGTTGATGAATTCTCTCCAGGTGAAATCGGTATCGCGTTTCTCCGGACCGTTGCCGATCAGAAAATACCGGATGGAATCAGGGTCGTACCTTCCGATGATATCCTTAACCCAGACCGCCCAGTTAGCGCTGGTCGATATCTTCTTGCCTTCGAGCGTAAGGTACTCGCTTGATATGATATCATCCGGCAGCTTAAATTTGGCATCGGTGCGACCGAGGAGCAGCGAAGGCAGGATGATTGTATGAAAAGGAATATTGTCCTTACCGTGAACATAGTATTGCCTGCAACTATTCCAGAAACCGGTGAAATCGAGCCCTTGGCGGGCGCACAGCGTATAGCAGTCTGAAAGGTATCCGAGGACGTTTTCAGCCCAGATGTATATTTTCTTGCCAGCGTACCCTTCCGCGGGGACGTCGATGCCCCAATCAAGGTCGCGTGTCAGGCTGCGGTCGCGCAGCCCTTCGTTGATATACCTTTTGGACATTTCATATGCGTTCCTGCGCCAGCTTTTATGGTCTTCGACATACCTCTCCAACTCGTCTTTCAAGCGTGTCACAGCCAGAAATAGATGCTCCGCAGACCTGAATGCAGGCGTCTCGCCACATATACTGCATTCGGCCCCTTTCAGGTTCTCCGGCTCCAGTACGCTGCCGCACGCTTCGCATTGGTCTCCTCTAGCGCTTTTACCGCAATGTGGGCACGTCCCCCTCACAAACCGATCGGGCAGAAACTGCCTGCAATTTTCGCAATACGCCTGCGGCGTGCTATTCTTGTAGACATAACCGCCTCCATAAAGCTTCTCGTGGAAATCAGCGACGAAATCTTTATGCTCTGCGCTGGATGTCTTTCCATACAGATCATAAGAAAAGCCAAGCCGGTTAAAGCAATCGGCAAATTCTTCATGGTAATAATCGCTTATCTCCAGCGGCGTCTTGCCTTCCTGCTTTGCTCTGATTGTAACGGGCGTACCGTGGCAATCGGTGCCCGATACATAGAAGACGGCGTTGCCCCGCGCCCTGAAATACCTCGCCAGCACGTCTCCCGGCAACAACGCGGCTATATGGCCTATATGCAGCGATCCGTTAGCGTAAGGCCATGCCCCTCCGATTAAAACGTTCATAAAAAAGCTCCCTCCTCCAGAAATATTATTGGAATAATCTATATTCCTGGGGACGAGAGCCTGTTCGCTTCGTGTTACCACCCCGGTTCGTTAATGCTTCACAGCATCAACCTCAACGAGTACGGCAGGGTGACTGAACCTGTTTATACCTGTTTATACCTGTATATACCTGTTTATACTCCGGCGCTGTAACGGGCGCATCCGCCGCAGCCTAAACCTTAAAGATAATCTATGAAATAATCCTTAAAAGATTCGGTGCGAGCGCTCCGAGACCATCTTCCGCCACTGCTCTTTGCTCCTTCTCATCTTGTGGAGTTCTCTGTAAAAGATTCGTGATGGCGTACTCTTCTCTTCATTGCGTATGATATTGTTTTGTAACTTCAATATTAATATGTTTGGGTATTCCAGTCAATGTATCTCTTTTTGCAAAAGTCATTCGAAAAATGTGTAGCGCAATCCAAAAAGTCATACGACTTTTGTGAAAATGACTATTGACAAAGGGATATGAATATGAAAAAATACTACAAACGGTGAGTATGTATGAGGGCAATATTGCCCAAGCTGCATAGAGGTTCGGGATTATGATCATTCTGACCTTACACGTG
>CAYWGM010000181.1:0-1805 GCA_964457875.1 uncultured Eubacteriales bacterium
AAGTGCAGAAAGATTGATGACTTCCTTGGGTTCGGCCAACAGGCAGTCCTTTTCTGCGAGCTTTATTGCACAGATCCGATAGCTTCCTTTCAGATAAAGCGGAAGCTTATCTAAATCTGTATAATCAGATATAGCTACCTTAATATGCAACATTTTTTCGATATAATCGTTCATATCGTCACCTCGTAACGCTATTTTTCCATTGTAACATATTATATGTTACAATGTGAATATTATATATTTTTTTAATATAAATAATTTACTTTTAGGAATGACGATGGGTGTATCCGAAGGTGACTTCCCTAATTATCGCGACTTGGATGATAGAGATTGTGGAGGACCATTGATATGCTATAGAAAACGTAGCTATAATACAACCAAAGAAGAATTTTGGTTGAAGCGAATAATAATCTGGTGTTTTGTGAAGAGTCTTATTGCATATCGGCATTCTCCCTGATACAATTGTCCTGTATTCATATATGAGGTAAAAACTGAGATGTGGACAGAATAGCCATCAGTTTGTAAAAATTGTGGAACATCCTGAATAATAAAGACATTAAGAAAAAAGACCTGAGGCTGCGGCGTGTATGAATTGAGCATCGATCATGAAGCTATCATTAGGCGAAAACTTAAGCACTGACATGATAATTAGATTTGTAAAGTGCTGGAAAACGATTTTGAATGATTAACTTGCTGGAGGGGTAAAATATGCAATCCATTGCAGCCTTGTGCAAACCGCGTAACAGTGTGTTCTACGACACCGCGCGTGACGATGTCCTGAATCTCAGCGACCTGATTGAGAACAAGATTGACCCCGCGAAGTTCTTTGAAGAAAACTTCAAGACAAAGGGTATGGAAATCCTGTTTGATACGGCTTTCAAACGGTTTTCCGGTAAGTCCGATACAGGGGTTATTAAGTTAACACAGGCCATGGGCGGCGGTAAAACCCATAGCATGCTGGCTCTCGCACTGCTCGCACAAAATCCAAACTGGCGCAAAAAACTCGTTGGCAGCAATTATGATGGCATTGATGAAATCAAGGTTATCGCATTCTCCGGTCGTGAAAGCGACGCGGAGTTCGGCATTTGGGGCAGCATCGCGGAGCAACTCGGCAGAAAAGAGTTTTTTGCCGATCATTACTCACCACTAAAGGCACCGGGCGAAAGTGCCTGGGTCAACCTGCTCAAAAACCAGAAGGTACTGATTTTGTTGGACGAGTTATCACCATATCTGGTTAACGCGAAGTCTATTGAAATTGGGAAATCCGACCTTTGCACGGTAACGATAACAGCGTTATCCAACCTCTTTACCGCCATAGGTAAAGGGCAGCTTGCGAATGTCTGTCTCGTATTCTCCGACCTGCGTGCCACGTATGAGGCGGGAAGCCAACTGCTCTCAACCAGCTTTAAGGAACTGGAGAACGAAGCTAACCGCGTGGCTTTGAACTTGGAGCCTGTTGCACTAAACACGGACGAGGTTTACGACATCCTCCGCAAGCGCTTGTTTGAGCAATGCCCATTGCCCAATTCTATGTCGGTTAATGAAATAGCTATAGCCTATAAGGAAGCCCTCGTCGGTGCCGGGAAGTCTGGTTTGACGGGGCACACTGGGGATTCTGTGTATCTTGGCATAAAGGATTCATACCCCTTCCATCCCTCCATCAAAGAGCTTTATGCTCGTTTTAAAGAAAATCCTGGTTTCCAGCAGACGCGAGGTCTTATCAAGCTGATGCGCCAGGTGGTGCGCGGCTTTTATGAGAGTGGCAGCGCGGAGAAGAAAAACCTTATTAATGTATTTGACGTAGA
>CAYWGM010000182.1:0-1778 GCA_964457875.1 uncultured Eubacteriales bacterium
GTGTATCTCAGTCAATAAACAAAGCTTTCCTTCTGTGCATTTTGCGATATTATCGACAGCAGAGCCATCCTGCGCTTTATACATTTTTATATCGGCCGCACTCAGCACCCTTGCGGCATTCTCGCCGCAGCGGTAAGTGATGAGGGCCGTTGCTCCGCTGTCCACCAACATTTGCGCCGCTTTGATCCCCGCTCCGCCCTGGCTTGAAGCGGCTCCGTTATTTAGAAACTCATGCTCCCCGCTTTGCGTATCAAATAGCACAAAAAGGGGCGCCCGCCCAAACGAAGGGCAAACAGGCGCATCCAAAGACTTGCTTTCTAACGGTACTATCAATTTCATTTGCACTAAACCTCCATAGAATCTCCCGCGCATAACGGAAAACATCTGCTGCCAAAATATCGCTTCATCTCAGAAATTGCTAAAATACCCGTGCAATGCAAAGGGACGACTTTTTTCAAATCCAAATCAAGCATTCTTTGTATTGTCATCTGCAAACGTATGGGGCTGGCATTGTCCAAATGCATCCCGGCCGCCAGCGTATCGATTTTTTTGCCGGGGAACTGCTTCAAAGCATGAATCAAGCAATTCACGACACCGGGATGGCTGCATCCGAGAAATATAACCAGGCCTTTGTCAGTATCAAAAATAAGCATCTGCTCATCTTTTAACGTATCAACGCATTTATCCGCCTTATCACCGGTGTAAAAATCTTCCGGCATCCCCTCAAAGGCTGCGGCAGCCGGTATCTCTCCACATAGTACGATGTTAGGGGTTATCGGTGTATCTTTCTTTGTAAGCACAAGATTGCTCTTGATATTACTATAATCATCGGGTGACCATGGAATGCCGATCTCACTGAATGACTTTGCGTCAGGATTTATCGCATATTTTTTAGCGAAGGCGGCCTCATGCGCATAGACCTTCGGGAACCTGCCGGCCGTCGGGAAATGGACCAACCCGCCGCAGTGGTCATAGTGGCCGTGACTGAGTACGATACAATCGGTTTTGTTCAAATCCACATCCATTTGTTCGGCATTGCGGCAATACACATCAGTCTGACCGGTATCAAACAGAATATTCACATCCTCGTGCTCAATAAAGATGGATAAACCGTGCTCAGCAACAAATCCGCGCTTTTTTGTCCTGTTATCCGCAAGGATACTTATTTTCATATTTTTAGCAACTCCCGGCTACTCACCATTTCTGCCATGCCGCCGGCAATGCCTCCGGCAAAACTTGCCTTTGCAGGTCTGCCCGCAGGTGACCTTCGTTGAACCGCAGGAAGGACATGCATGCTCTCCGTTTTTGATAGAATCAAGGTTCTCGTAGCTTTCCATCCACTCCTTGCCGCAAATCTGACATTTTACCGGGCAAATATTACGTGTGAAATATCCGCCCTCTATGTGGATAATCTTTCCGTTCACCAGACTGTCGGCGATTTTTTCCCTTGCAGACAAGAGGATCCGCTGAAAGGTGGGACGGGATACCTCCATCTTTTCGGCGCATTCTTCCTGCTCCAGGCCTTCCAGATCTTTAAGGCGTATCGCCTCCAGCTCTTCAAGCTTCAATATATTCTCCGGCGGCCCCTCAACCTCTGCCTCCGACGGTATGAAGTAAGGGATGGTGGGAATATTTTCAATTTTTCTCCATTTGGTGGGCCTTGCCAATCACATCACCTCCATCCCGCGTATTTGTTAAATAGTTGTTTTAATGAGTATAGCCTATAATTTTGACAGAATCCCCCAGCTTTTTCACGATAGCATCTGTCATTACCTGCG
>CAYWGM010000183.1:0-1758 GCA_964457875.1 uncultured Eubacteriales bacterium
CGTCCTTACGATCGTGCTTCTGCCTATGGCAGTAAGCTCCCCTACCTCTCCAGAAGTCGGAGGTCAGATGTCAGATGTCAGATTTATTTCCATTTATGGATTAAAGTATTAATCCTCTTTCCCAGAGTCTGGTATCTTGATATCAGCTCTTTGTATTCTTCTTAGGTTATATACTCTAAATCCTTGCTCATTTCTATCAACACTTCCATCTCATTACACGAACCAGCCGCAATCATTAGGAACCGTCTTCTCAAACTCAGGATATTTCTGTGTAATACTATGAACATCAAGTGCTAATCTGTAGGAATCTTTGTATATCTCCAAATCCCTATACGATGCTATCATCTAATACCTTCTCTGACTTCTGACTTCTCACTTCCGACTTCTGGAAACCACGGCTTCGGTATGCGGTTTGAGCCCCGGTAATCTTCGGCGCGGGCTCACTCGACTAGTGAGCTATTACGCACTCTTTGAATGAGTGGCTGCTTCTGAGCCAACATCCTAGCTGTCTCTGCAAACCCACATCCTTTCCCACTTAACCGCAATTCCGGGACCTTAGCCGATGGTCTGGGCTGTTTCCCTTTCGACTATGAAACTTATCTCCCACAGTCTGACTCCCAAGCATCATCTATACGGCATTCAGAGTTTGATAGGGTTCGGTAACCTGGTAGGGTCCCTAGCCCATTCAGTGCTTTACCTCCGTTAGACTCGCTTGAGGCTAGCCCTAAAGCTATTTCGGGGAGAACCAGCTATCTCCGGGTTCGATTGGAATTTCACCTCTACCCACAGCTCATCCCAGACCTTTTCAACGATCATGTGGTTCGGTCCTCCACGGGATTTTACTCCCGCTTCAACCTGTCCATGGGTAGGTCACCCGGTTTCGGGTCTGTCGCACGTGACTTGCGCCCATTTAAGACTCGGTTTCCCTTCGGCTCCGTACCTTAAGTACTTAACCTTGCCACGTACTGCAACTCGCCGGACCGTTCTACAAAAAGTACGCTGTCGGGCCTTAACGCCCTCCAACTGCTTGTAAACACAGGGTTTCAGGTTCTGTTTCACTCCCCTCCCGGGGTTCTTTTCACCTTTCCCTCACGGTACTGCTTCACTATCGGTCACCAGTAGGTATTTAGCCTTGGGAGGTGGTCCTCCCAGCTTCCCACAAGGTTCCTCGTGCCTCGTGGTACTCCGGATACCGGACTGCTATCAGACCTTTCGCATACGGGACTCTTACCCCCTATGGCCCAGGCTTTCCATCCTGACATTCTGCTAGATCCAATTCGCAGTTTCTCCGGTCCTCTACCCCGCCTTGTCCGGCCCTCCATACGATTACTCGCATATGGACGACCGGATAAGACGGTTTGGGCTCTTCCGCGTTCGCTCGCCACTACTTGCGGAATCACTGTTGTTTTCTCTTCCTGTGGGTACTTAGATGTTTCAGTTCCCCACGTTTCCCTCCTGCATACTATGTGTTCATATGCAGGTACCCGGCTTTTTACACCGGGTGGGTTTCCCCATTCGGATATCCACGGGTCGAAGGCTATTTGCGCCTCACCGTGGCTTTTCGCAGCTGGTCGCGTCCTTCATCGGCCTCTGGTGCCAAGGCATCCGCCCTGTGCTCTTATTAGCTTGACCTGATCTTGCTCCAATCTCCTCTTACTCAGGTATTCCTGAGTGAGATACTTTCCGCCTCGTTCTCTCTTCTCCTTGCTAAATGCTTGTTTCCCTCTTGCTTGCATTATGCAGTTTTCAATGTGCATC
>CAYWGM010000184.1:0-1748 GCA_964457875.1 uncultured Eubacteriales bacterium
AGTGATCCAGAGTCACTTGTGCTACCATTACACAATCCCGCACCGTCTATTGTCCGTCTACGCCTATGGTCGTTCTGCGGACTGCTGTATCAAAAGCCGCCGCAACGACATTATAGCATCGTTGCGGCAACTTTTCAACCTAAAATCACTTCTGATTAATACGCTAAATCTGAAAAAGCTTATATTTACCTTTTCGCCTTAGTCTCCAGTTCAATGAAACGGTCAAAATCACTCTCAAAGAGCCTATCTTGAATAATGCGGTATTTCTCAAATTCCGTTTCAGCGTGAAGTTTTGCTTGTTCATGCGAGATTTTACCTGCATCGGTCAAAATCTCGTTGCCGTTAAACTCCAAAAATCCGTCAAGCCTTTTTGCCCAATCCTCCATAGACATAGGGATTTTACGCATGGCCTGGAGTTCTGCATAATCTAAATAGATAGCTACGATACGCTCTAAATAGCGCATCTCCTTTTCGTTTAAATAGTTTTTCGCGACAGAAACATCTGCTTTTATAATCTTTCCATGCGGGGCGGCTTCCCATGTAGTAAGCCCCATATGTTCCTTTTCCGCATCCGCCCGCTCTACAATCAACTCAGCGGCAGTATGCCGGTGAACAGCCCAATGCATCTTGTTTTGAACAAGCTTAAAGAACTCCCACGTGGTTTTAGCATCCTTATCATAATCAAAGGCAGTGGCATAGAGGTCAGTTACCTTTTGGTAAAACTTTCTCTCGGACAAGCGGATTTCACGTATATACTGCAATTGACGCTCAAAATATTCGTCCGTGAACATATGACCTTTTTTTAGCCTGTCAACATCCATCGTCCAGCCTTGAATAGTATAATCTTTTACAATTTGGCCTGCCCATTTCCTGAAACACACCGCCCGCTCATTATTCACTTTAAAGCCTACTGCGATAATCATTTGAAGGTTATAATGCTCTGCATCACGAGAAACCTGCCGATTTCCTTCGGTTTGAACTATTAGAAATTTTCTAATAGTTGCTTCTGGAAATAACTCCATATCATCTAATATTTTTTTAATATGATAGTTTACAGTTGGTACTTCCACATCATAGAGCTCAGCCATCATTTTTTGCGTCAGCCAGATATTTTCATCTTCATACCGCATTTCAACGCTGCTCTCATTGTCGCCTGAAGCTGCCACAAATGTCAAATATTCAGCTGCCGAACTGCGGATAGTAATATCGTTTTCTTTTTTCTTCTTCATCGTAGCATACTCCTCAAAAAAGTTATGGGTTCATCCAGAACATTTGTTCTAATTTAATTATATGTCATGTTTTGTTATAAATCAAGCTCTTATCAAAATACAAAGGGCCCTTATAGCCTCTCCTACGACTGTTGCCACAAAATCAAAACAGAGTATTGCACGTATTAAATGCAATACCCTGTTTGTATAACCTAATCTTATTAACTTACCCTTACTTCTGGCCGAGGTCATCGGCCTTGCGTACTACAGCCTGAGCCGCCGCAAGCCTTGCTATCGGGACGCGGAACGGGGAGCACGACACATAATTCAAGCCGATCCTGTGGCAGAATTCCACGGATGACGGGTCGCCGCCATGTTCGCCGCAGATACCCAACTTGATATTCGGTCTTGTCTTCTTGCCGAGTTCGACAGCCATCTTCATCAGCTTGCCTACGCCCACCTGATCCAATCTTGCCGTCGGGTCGGCCTCGAATATCTTCGTCTTATAATAATCTTCAAGGATCCTTCCGGCATCGTCAC
>CAYWGM010000185.1:0-1732 GCA_964457875.1 uncultured Eubacteriales bacterium
ATAATGCCATGCCTCGTGACATTCAGAAACCGTCATTTCATATGGAACACCTTGACCTAAATCCTCTGCAAGGGTAATAACCAGCTTGCCGTCCTCCCAAGAAGTTGACGAAACGGGTCTGGACGGATTGGCAGTATAGTAAGATTGAAAAACATTTTGAACTCCGCCTACAGGGTGATTAAAGGTTATTACAATTTCTCGCAGTCCATTTCGCATAAATGATATTGCTGCAAGAATGGGAGTAACTTTGTCATAGCAGGCAAGATAAGGTTTATCTATTTGTGCAGTAGCTGTTTCGTTATGCACTGCATTCCAATAGGTTGCTTTATCAATCCATACCTTTGCGTCCTGTGGCCGGCTTTCAGCATATTCCGGCGGCATCGCCTGACCCGCATATGTTCGCTCGGAGAGAACATACTTCATTTCCCCTGCATTTTCGGTAAGAAAACCTACTCTAAAATCGTTTGTCCGAAAGACGCAGAGAGTAGTGTTGCCGGTTCCGAGTTCCGTGACCTCGTTTTCCGTTTCCCAGATATATTCACCGTTGCTTTGCTGACAATAAGCGCGATAGAACACTTTACCGTCCCGCAGGTAACCGATGATAAGGCCCTGATCGACTCCTGTGTCGAGTGTCGACTGCCATCCACGGCAAACGGAAATCTGCGAGACATTTTCGGTAAGCGGAATCTTTGTGGATACATCGTTCCATTTCTGCACATATAACTTATTGCTGCTGTCTGTGAAAAAGATGTAAGGCACATCTTCGGTCATCAGTTCATAAAAACGCTTTTGGGGATTGATGCGCCAGCCCCCATTGAACTCAATTGCAACATCCTTGACCGCCCCGATACTCCAGTGGTATTCCCATTCCTGTTCGGCAAAGGCAGGCATTTTACGCGAATAAATATTGCCAGTACCATTATCAACGCAAACTGCATAGACAAGGCTTGGCTGTGCTTCCCCCGGAAGCTGCCTGATGGCCACATCACCGAAGTTCGCCGGGATATCTTCATGAATCACCTCGGAAATCAGCGTGTTGATGCTCGCCTGTTTGGCAATGACCTGTATTTGCGGTAGGTTGTCGGTCGATGTTCCGTAGAAGCGTTTTAGGAGCTTCTGCTTTAGGTCGAGCGGAACGCTTCTCATACATCCGCCTCCTTTGCAAGGGTAACTTCAGCTTTGAAATACTCCCTTGATATACGGTCAAAATCGGATAGTTTTATAACCCTGCCGAAGTACACCTTATCGCCCAAAGTAACTTTCAAAAGCGAAAGCCGGTCTTCGGCGAAGAATAAAGCCTGTCTGCCGTCCTCTTTAAGATAAACGGTCAGATCATACGAGGCCGCAGGTTCGCCGAAACGGGAGACAAGTTGCCTGCCGTCAAGGGTTCGGTGCAGGGTACGGATAACCTCCTGTTTTTCCTTCAGGGAAACAAACGAGGTGATTATAACGCTATTATCCATATCTTTGAGTTCCGTCATATCCGCACCTCACCCCTTAACTGATTGATTATGATATCCACCACCGAAGTCATTTCGTTTTCGTTGTTGACACCCTCCACACGAATAACACCTGTGTGGTTTATTGTCTTATCGGCGTTGCCTTTTCCTTTTACTGTAGCGTTTACATCAAATTCGGTAGGGATAGCATTCTGCATATCTTTTTCAACACCATTCATAGCGTTCAAAAAGCCCACGCCGATGCCTTCGCCCATATTTCCGCCAATTCCGGC
>CAYWGM010000186.1:0-1722 GCA_964457875.1 uncultured Eubacteriales bacterium
GGAGGGGAATTGCCCGCGGCGGTCCTGGTGGAAGCAGTCAGCCGTTATATTCCCGGTGTGGTAAAAGAGCTCGATTCGGTGGAAAATGATTCTTTTTCCGACGGATTATTGGACTTTCCGCATTATACAAGACCTGCCCAATCGGAGTTTGGCAAAGTCCCGGATGTGCTTTTAAGCGGCAACCATGAAGAAATAAGAAAATGGCGCAGAAAAGAGCAATTAAGAAGGACTCTTTTCAGGCGTCCGGATCTTATGGCTAAGCTCGAGTTGAGCGAGGAAGATAAGGGGATGATAGGCGATATAGCTCTAAATCCCTGACGATTGGTATGCTATAATACAGATATAAAAAACAGAGGGAGAATTTGTGCAATGTCGTCCGTTATTAGCGATATAGAAAAGGCGAATTTGAAGGAAAAATATCAGGATTTTAAGGTCGGAGATACCGTCAGGGTTTATGCCAAGATAATAGAAGGCGACAAAGAACGTCTTCAGGGTTTTGAAGGGGTAGTCATAGCAAAAAAAGGCAGCGGGGCCAGAGAGACCTTTACCGTAAGGAAAGTGGTCCAGGGAGTAGGGGTCGAGAGGATATTTCCTGTTCATTCTCCCAAAGTCGACAGGATAAAGATAGTGAAGCAGGGCAAAGTAAGACGCGCCAAGCTCTATTATCTGCGCGACAGGATCGGCAGCCGCGCCACAAAGATACAGGACAAGGAAGTGCAAAATACTTCCGATCAACAAGCGGCCGCGTAATAACCCTTAATGAAAAAGTTCTATATTTTTTTCAAGGATACCGTAGAGACCGTTGTGGTCGCGCTTTTGATCGCTTTGGTGGTGAGAGCTTTTCTTTTTCAGGTCTTCTGGATACCGTCCGCGTCCATGCAGCCTTCTTTTGACATAAATGACCGACTTATAGTTGAGCGCATATCTTTTGGGATACCGAATCCTCTCTATGATATGAACGACAGCCCCGTATTCCTCTTTAATATACCGAACCCTTTATATAACACCAATTTTCCGTTAAGTTCGGCAAGGCATATTATCGGATGGAGGTCTCCGGCAAGGTTCGAGGTGATCGTTTTCAAATATCCGAAGGACCCGGTCGGGATAAGGAGAGATTTCATAAAGAGGGTGATAGGACTTCCCAATGAAGAGCTTGAAATAAAGGACGGGATCATCTATATCGATAATCAGCCGCTGGAAGAAACGCACAGTATGTTCAGAGACAATTTCAACATGAAAAAGATAAAAGTCCCGTCAAACAGCTATTTTGTCATGGGGGATAACAGGCCTGACAGCGCCGACAGCCGTTATTGGGGCTTTGTTCCGAAGGAAAATATAATGGGCTCGGCGTTCTTAAGGATCTGGCCGGTCACTAAGTTCGGGATTGTTTCAAAAAACTAGGTGCAGACCTCTTCAATAGAAAGAACTCTCCGAAAACAGGGCTTTTCCGACATTGCCGGGGTAGACGAAGCCGGCAGGGGGCCTCTCGCGGGACCTGTTTTTTCCGCAGCCGTGATGCTTCCCGAAGATGCAAAGATAAACGGGCTGGATGATTCAAAAAAACTGTCCCCGTCCAAACGAGAACAGGTCTTTAATAGCATAATGAAGAAAGCAACCTGTGTCGGGGTAGGTATTTGCGGAGAATCCGATATAGATCGCATCAACATACTTCAGGCCACTTTCCGGGCAATGGCCATTGCCGTGTCAAAACTTTCATCAATG
>CAYWGM010000187.1:0-1710 GCA_964457875.1 uncultured Eubacteriales bacterium
TTTCCTTTTGCTCACTCATTGTAGCCTGTAATATCCCTACAGGATATTTATGCATTGAAACGACGGATATTAACATATCTCCATACGCTACGCTTGTTTGTCCGCAGAGCCATGGTTTCTGATTAGCAAATATTAACAGTAACTTTTTCTGCGAAATGATGGTAATATGGTAATATGGTAAAGCATCAGAAATCCCATAGATTAATAAAATGGGTTCTTAGTTTTTGTTTATCCCTGACTGCTATCATTATATCAGCTAATTCTGCTTATACCGCAAGTGATCCCAACGCTGCCGGACCAATGGCTACCGCGACTGTTGCACCTTCCGCCGCTCCTACGCCCACCATTGCCACGCCGGCCCCTACACCCGCGCCAGCCGCCAAAAACCCGACAGGTACGGTCGCAGTCAACAAATTGAATCTGCGCTCCGGTCCGAGCACTATATTCAAAATCATAAAATGCCTGGTAAAAGGGGATAGGCTTGAGATACTGGAACAAAACGGGGATTGGTATATGGTCACCATCCTTGATGGTAAAACCGGCTGGGTTTATAAGCATTACGTGTCACTTGATAAATCCGGCATCCGCATCAAGTTATCAAGAAGCGGCAGCAGGACATCCGAACTGATCGAATACGCGACCCGTTTCCTGGGCGTGAAGTATTCCTGGGGCGGTATTACTCCGGACGGTTTTGACTGTTCCGGCTTCACAAGCTATATATTCAGGAAATTCCAGATAGTGCTCCCGCATTCCTCGGCTCTTCAAGCCAGGGGCGGCCTACCTGTGGCAAGGGCCAACCTGAGCTGCGGCGATCTCGTATTCTTTGACACAAATGGCGGACTCGATAAAATAAACCATGTCGGTATATATATGGGTGACGGCAGGTTCATACATGCCTCTTCCTCACATAAGAAGGTCATCATCACCGATCTGAAAAGTTATTCCATCGGCACATATATAACGGCGAAAAGATATCTCGATTAATACAGGTCGTTCCTGCTTATTGATTCTGCAAGTTCGTTCAAATACACCCAGCGTTCCATCGCCTTGTTCAGTTGCACTTCTAGATCTTCCTGCATTGACAATAGCTTTTGTAACCGTTCATAATCACTCGCTGCATCGGTTATGCCCTTATTCACTTCAGCTAACTCCTTTTCCAGATCAGATATTATCTCATCGATCCGCTCATACTCTTTTTGCTCTTTGAATGTGAACTTAAGAGGCCTGTCCGTTTTACCTTTATCCGTTTTAGCCTTATCTGCCTTAACTTTAATGTTGCTATCCGTTGATAATGTTTTCTCCTGTAGCGTGCCTTCATAGTAATCTGAATAATTACCTTGAAACTGCTTTATTGAGGGCTTTACTGAGGCGTTTCCTTCAAATATGAATATCTTATCCATTACCTTGTCCAAAAAATACCGATCATGAGAAACGGCGATAACCGCCCCTTCAAAGTCCTCAAGATAGTCTTCAAGAATGGCAAGCGTCTGAATATCAAGGTCATTGGTGGGTTCATCAAAAAGAAGGATATTTGGCATGTCCATAAGTATACTCAGCAGATACAGCCTTCTTTTTTCTCCTCCTGAAAGCTTGGAGACAGGTGTCCATTGCACATTTGGAGGAAATAAGAATCTTTCCGGCATCTGGGAAGCGTACTCACCTTTGCTCCTGATATAATCGATGACCCTAATATCTTTATTATCTTTATCC
>CAYWGM010000188.1:0-1708 GCA_964457875.1 uncultured Eubacteriales bacterium
AATTGATGCCTGAATGCTTGACAATCCACTGCAGATAAACAGATAATAAAAGCATGAGGGATTAGCATAATTGATTAATTTAAGGCGTAAAGGCCTTGAGTTATATAGTAAGGGACAGGAATAAGCAAGGCTGAACATTGAAAATTCAATCCAGAGTGTAAAAGACAGCGTCTGATGCGAAAAAAGCCGTGACAATGCCCGGGATGATATTGGAAACGGCATATATTGTCAAGCGGAAAGTTTGAATTCCTTGAGTGATTTCATGCAGTTGTTTCTTCCACTTATAACTGAGGCGACGGCAATTGCAAGAAGACAGATATGACCGATCGTGTTGAGATTTTCAACCGCTGTGAGGTTCCGGACAGACGCCTTATCGGTATTAAGGGCTTTCCACCTTGAATTGTATCTTTCAGATTCGGTTCTCAAGGAATATATAGCTTTAAAATATGCCGAATCGTGATTGATCGAAGACCTGTAATCGGTTCCTGTAGAGATGTATTTCACACAGCCCCTGTTTCTTTTTCCATTAAGGTACTTGGGGTGCCCGCAGGGGCAAAGGGAATCATTCTTCGATTTGCGAAACGGACAGCAGTATTTTTGCTTTATGCAACCCTTCAGGTACTGGCGTCCATCCTTATGCATTGCCAGGCCCGCATCGCAGATGATATTGCCACAGCTGAGGATTTTACGATTTTTCTTCGTGCCTCTTCTGTTCAGGGGTATGAAGCATTGGCCATGGAGTTCGTCATGGACGAAATCATAGATGTTTCTGATGTCATAGCCTTTATCGGCTATGAAGAACGTTTCCCTGAGAGAAAGCCAGGAGTTAGTCTCCTTAAGCAGGGGGATAGCGGTTTCACCGTCTGTGATATTAGCTGGGGTTGTAATTTCGGCTATCGGTAATCCTGAGATGGCGTCAATGAGGATATGGTTCTTGTAACCCCAGTAGAAATCGTAGTTTCTCTCGCTGTATGCGTTGCTTGCGGTTTTTACGCCAAGCCGGCAATCCTTGTCGGACTTTGGCTGCATGGATTTGTTGAAGCGGTTTTTATTAAATGACCGGGGATTATTTTTTGAGGTGTTCGCGTCGATAGAAGTCGAATCGAGTGAAATAAAGCTCCCGTCAATGAATCCGAGTGATTCCAGAAATTTCACCTGTGACTTCATGATCTGAGCGAGCCAT
Source organism: uncultured Eubacteriales bacterium (assembly GCA_964457875.1). Lineage (GTDB taxonomy): Bacteria > Bacillota > Clostridia > Acetivibrionales > CAYWGM01 > CAYWGM01. Next base: position 1,184 of record CAYWGM010000188.1, read on the forward strand.
TTGTGGGAGGTGTCCCTGATAAATCGCCTGTAAGTCCAGTAGGAAGGGAGCTTCCTCGTGATATCGAAACCGCATGTGTAGGCTATGATCTGATTATTGGAGAGGTACTCCTGAAGAGCTGTGATTTCAAGCAGCTTCTCGCATTTCATTACTATGAAAGCCCTGAAAAGGGCATGGCGTGAAAAGCCTTCAGGTCCGTAGGCGCTGGAGCCGACGCTATCAGGGAACTGTGAAAGATCAAGGCTGTCGAATATCGTGTCGTAGAAATCGACTTTGGATTGAGGAGTGAAAAGTTCAGTGATGTTCAGCATTAATTGTCGGCACATAGGATTCCTCCTTTAAATGTTGGGTTAGGATTACATCAAATACTATATTCGACATTTATGGGAGGAAATCCTATGATATATTTGAGTGATAAACAAATATTGTTTGTCTCAAAACCGCTTGGTTCAAGGGATTTGAGATTTGCAAAAGGCTATTGATGTTATATTGTTGAGGTGATATTTTTCCGAATCTTTATCTCTT
>CAYWGM010000189.1:0-1698 GCA_964457875.1 uncultured Eubacteriales bacterium
TTTTTTCAGGGAAATTATCTCGCTCTTTTCAGGTATTTTTATTGTACTAAAAACATATCTGAACCGGCGGAAAACGACCTCAGGGACATTGTCCGGTATATTGCGTTTCAACTGTCCGCCCCCATATCGGCGCTGAGTATGATGGAGCTTCTCGAAGAATTAATGGCGGGTCTGTCGGATATGCCGCAGCGCCACAGTCATTTATCCCCTTTCTTAAATATGCCGGAAACCATCAGTACCTGTATGGGCACAGCAAAGGCAAGCGGCAGCCAGGAAACATGCCAGCCTGCAAAAATGCCGAACGTAACAAACAATGCAATGGCAAATAGCCATAACGCTCCGCTCATAACGCCAAACCGTGCGGCTTTCACAGGATCAACCGTGTCAGCATGGTATCTCATGGAAGCTTCAACATCACGGTCAATTATAGCTTTCAGCCACGGTTTAACCCGCTTGGGTTCGGTGGCGAGCATAAAAATCAGACCACAGATGGCAGGGATTATCAACGCGATTTTAATACCCAGTGCGGCAGACATATCCCAACCGCCGGACAGGAATGACACTACTGCAAGTCCCGCGCCTAAAACGCCCGCCAGGCAAATAACGCCATAAGTTAATGCCCGTCCATTCTTCATGGCATAATGTGCGGCGGTTTCCTGTGATAAGCCGAAATAGACGTAGAACCCACAAGCGACAGACAATAAAGCAACGGCAATGTAGTACTGTGAATCGTTTGACCTGCCAAAGAAATTGACAAGCGCCATCCCGACGGCAAGCAAAAGGAATGCCGTAGCGACGGTCAGTCCTGCAGCGGTTCTTTTTGTCAGCGGTACTTTTGCTTTCATATACATCTGCCCGATGGTTTCGGTACGTTTCTGCTTTGCGGCATTATCGGCTATTGTGGTAATATCGCCAAGTTCTGCGGCAGCTTTTTCAAAAGCTTCATCCTCCGACATACCTTTTCTGGTAAACTCTTTGATACGCTCATGCATATTGACGACGATCTCCTCTTTGAAATCCCGTATATCCGGCGTATCTTCGTAATCCGCAAATAGGCGGTCGACATAAACTTTTTCTTTCATGTTTTATTCCTCCAATAATTTATTGAGTAGTGTTTGAGTCTTTTGCCATTCGCTTTTATTTTGCCGGTACAGTTCCAGCCCTGTTTTAGTGATGCGATAGTACCTTCGGCGCCCACCCTGGGTTTCGTCGCCCCAATAGGAGGTTATATAACCTCCGTCCTCCAAGCGCTTATAGCTGGAATAGAGCGTGGCTTCTTTGAGTTCGAATCCGCCGTCGGCTTTATCTATGATGCTTCTCCTAATCTCATATCCATAGTTATCACCTCTTGCGAGGATACTCAGGACAACGGTGTCGGTATGTCCGCGTAAAAGATCGGACACGATGTTTTCTTTCAATGCAACCTCCCCTTTCTGCGTACAATTATATCGTAGCACAAATTACTATGTTGGTCAATATACTATGATGATAAAATAAAACTGCAACTATTTCGCTTTTTTCGTTTCCGCACCAATGAGCCCCTGTGAGAGTAATAATTTTTGTGTATGCATATGATATGCATTGACATTTATTAATTTTATGTATAATATAATTATATAATCATATGGTTATATGATAGCTATATAGTTATATTATAACCAAATGGTTTTCTAGTATTATAAAGTTGAATATAATGAA
>CAYWGM010000190.1:0-1681 GCA_964457875.1 uncultured Eubacteriales bacterium
GGCTCATGATCTGGGTGAAATCCAGCGTAAATCCGATTACAGACTGCGCAAAAAGCACCCTCAAACAGCCGCTAAATCTGGAGTTTGGCTTTCAAAAGTGGTAAAATAGATATAGATTCAGGCTTGGTTCACAAGGAGGGGTCGGTGTGGGATATATCCGCGGCGAGAACAAATATCAGATGACGTTTCAGCTTATGTGCCTTGACGATTACGTCGGTGAGGACAATATTTGCCGTGTGATAGAAGCTTATGTGCAAAGCCTTGACTTGACGTCGCTGGGGTTTAAATATGCGGAAACCAAGGATAACGGAAGACCGCCGTATGACCCCGCAGCTTTGCTGAGTTTGTATATCTATGGGTATATGAACCGCATCCGTTCGTCTCGGCGGCTTGAAGCAGAAACAAAGCGTAATGTTGAAGTTATGTGGCTGCTTGAAAAACTGACCCCATATGCAATTTCAGGAAAGATAATGCCGTCGCGCTAAAGAGGGCTTTTCGTGAGTTCAGCCTTTGGTGTAATCGGCAAGGTTTGTATGGCCGGGAACTCGTTGCAGTGGACGGGACGAAGATTCGAGCCGACAATTCAAGAAGAAAAATCCATACAAAGAAGAACACGGAGATATTTCTTACTTCCGTTGACAAGAAGATAAGCGATTACATGAAAGAACTTGCGGAAAACGACGCGGCAGAACAAGGCGAGTCAGAGCTTTCGTCCGCGGCGGTACGGGATATTTTGGCACGGCTGCGCGAGCGAAAAACCGAGCTTGAGGGCTGGCGCGATCGAATTGAAGGAAATAGAAACGTCGAAATCGCGGAGATAGACCCTGATTGCCGAATGATGAAGCAGGGCGGAAATGCAAGACCATTAGATGCCTGTTATAATGTTCAGACGGTTGTAGATGAAAAAAACAAACTAATAGTCGATTTCGATGTAACCAATTGCCCTGATGAAAAAGGCGCCCTGCCTAAAATGACTGAGGCGGCGAAGGAAATAATGTGCGTTTCGGAACTTAGCGTATTGGCAGACAAGGGTTACTACGATCCCGAAGATATTACGGAATGCGAGCGAAATCAAACAATCTGCTTCGTATCGAGTATGATAAGCGGCGTGCGTGCGCCTGCGCCTGAATTTGATCACGGGGCGTTTCGATATGACAAAGAGCGCGACTGTTACATATGTCCGATAGGCAAGGAAATTCCGTTCAAACGAATCAAAAAGTCTGGCAACCTTATCGGAAAGGAGTATCATAATTCCACTGCCTGTTATGGTTGTCCAGAGCACGCGAAATGCACAAAAGGCAAACGGGCGAGAGCAATATTTCGCAACCCGAACCAAGACGCGCTGGACACCGTAGACGCGCGGATGCGCAGCGACGAAGGGTGTCGCATATACAAAAAGCGTAAGGAAATTATTGAACATCCTTTTGGCACAACAAAGCGCAACTGGGGTTTCGGAAACTACATATGCCGCGGAAAAGAAAAAACAACCGGCGAACAATCGTTAGTGTTTTTGGCGTACAATTTGCGCAGAGTTTTCAACATTTACAGCGAAAACGGAAAAAACTTAATAAGAGATTTTGCCTGAAAGGAGGCTGTTTCGGGCAATTTTCCGAGTATCCGAGTTCTGTGCGAAATATCCGCTGCAGCATAAAATAACCGTTACACAGTCATTGTTGTAAAG
>CAYWGM010000191.1:0-1679 GCA_964457875.1 uncultured Eubacteriales bacterium
ACCATATCCATTCCGGCAATACCTTTCCGAGATCAGTAGCGGCCTTATTATGCAGCCAATTTGGCTGAGCATCAACAAGTTCTTGTGGAATGGCGACATCTTTTTTAACCGCAATGATAAACACGCGCGGCCTTGACTGCGGAACAAAATGAATAGCGTCAATTAACATGGCGCCGATTTTATATCCAAGTTTTATTAAGGCATTATGGAGCTTTGTGTAGTTTTGCCCCTTGTTGGTCGAAAGTAATCCGGCGACATTCTCAATCAGCAAAACAGCCGGGCGTTGCGGCATTTCCTGCAAAATGCGGAGCCATTCCCATACAAGCCCGCTGCGCGCCGCATCAATCCCTCCCAATGAACCTGCCAAAGATAAATCTTGGCAAGGAAAACTTGCCCAAGACAAGTGCGCATAAGGCAAATCAGCTCCGCTTATATTCTTAATATCGTCTAAAACGAAGTGGTCACTTTTGAAGTTCGCGCGATAAACATTAACCTTTTTTTCGCTTATATCATTCGACCAAATCGGACTGAACATTCCTTTCAGACCGTAGGCAACCAGTCCGCTACCCGCAAAGAATTCGTGCATTGCCCAAGGAGCGCATGATAAATCGACTTTGTGTATATCTATTGACTGTATTATCGCCATATTAAAAGCTCCTTTCTCAACGCCTACTTATCAATCTCCATTACATCCGATATATTACAATCAAGAGCTTTGCAAACCTTCAATATGCTTTCCATAGAAACTGGCTCTCCCTTGCCCATCTTTGCTAATACATTGAAACTAATACCTGCCGCATCTTTCAAAGCTGTGCGGTTCATCTTTTTATCTATTAACAACTTCCATAGTTTATCATAACTTATCGACATGCTGTATCTCCTGGAAGAAATGAGGTTTTATCACTACAATATATTGTAGCACCATTCAAAAAGATGGTCAAGGAAACCTTCCTTAAACATGAGGAATTCTTTTTAAAATAAGAGAGCGCTGTGTGCCATATTGACATAACCTCCCTCAAAATATATTAGCGATAAATAATCTTGCTCAATACCATTTATTCCGCGCAATTACGTATATTATTAACTGCGCCCACCCATTTCATTTGGAGAACACCGCCGACGTTCGCATCGCTCAATACGAATCCAACACAAGAAAACCCAAGGAGGACATGTTATGGAAAATCGCCGAGGTTCTTGATGTAAACTATCGTTGGCTCTACGAACCCATGCGTTACGCCGCCGAGGACGTGATGTACACGCTGTTTGAACTGGATGAACAATATAACCACATCCAAATTCATGATATAACTAACAATTTTGACCCTTACATACCGGAAACGCATAAGGCCGTCAGTTTCAACGTGCACATACTCGACGACTTCTTAAGCGAATGGCAAGAACGAAAAAAGACCTTGCCGATGGCGTTATCAGCAAGGCCGAATATATGGAATGGAAACTTAACTATCCGCAGACGGCGGGAGAGAATCCTTCAAAACAGTAGCGTAAGCTGCAAGAAACTACTACCTAAAACACGCTTTGGGCTTTATCTGCTATCAAAATGCTATCAAATCTCAAAATAAAACCCCGAACCGCTTGATTTACCAAGTAATTCGGGGCTTTCGTTTTCATTCCCATTCTATTGAAGCCGGCGGTTTGCTTGTTATATCATAAACCACCCT
>CAYWGM010000192.1:0-659 GCA_964457875.1 uncultured Eubacteriales bacterium
GAAACTGCCGCAGGAATGTATTTTGCTGAGGATATTCTTCGGCGAGAGCGATACTTTCAAAGGGAAGCCGCTCTACGAGCAGATAGTGTTCAAAGCCAGGGAACTGGGACTTGCCGGGACCACGGTAACAAAGGGGATCATGGGGTTCGGGGCGGACAGCAAGATACACTCGGCCAAACTTCTGGACATATCGGAAGACCTGCCGATAATAGTCGAAATAGTTGATACCGAAGAGAACATTTCAAAAATATTGCCCTTTCTGGACGAGACAATAAAAGAAGGCCTGGTCACTCAGGAAAAGGTAAAGGTCATCAAGTACGCCCACAGCTAGGAGAAAGCGATCTTTCTGATAGCGGCAACAGCAGACTCTGCATCTTTTTCCGTATTATAATATCCTGCAGATATTCTGACCGTCCCTTTAGGGAAAGTCCCGATGGTCTTGTGGCAAAAAGGTGCGCAGTGCAGTCCGGTCCTGGATATTATGCCGTACTCTTTTTCCAGGATATCCCCGACTTTTTTGGGCTCCATGCCGTCGATATTAAAAGAAATTACTGCAGCACGTTTTTTTGCGTCCAAAGGACCATAGATCTTCACTTTTTCGATGGCTTGTAACCCGCCCAGCAAAATACCGGTAAGTTCTTCCGCATGTTTTTGTATCT
>CAYWGM010000192.1:669-1617 GCA_964457875.1 uncultured Eubacteriales bacterium
GAACGCCTTCTTTAAGAATAAAATCGACTGATGCTTTGAGTCCCGTGACACCGGGCGTGTTCGGCGTTCCGGTCTCGAATTTATCCGGCATTATCTCGGGCTGCGTTTCCAATTCTGACTGCGAACCCGTTCCTCCATGCCTGAATGCTTCAATATCAACCCCGGGTTTTATATAAAGACCTCCCGTCCCCTGAGGCCCCATCAACCCCTTGTGACCGGCAAAGGCCAGAAGGTCTATATTCATTTTTTGGACATCAATATTATAGATGCCCGCGGTCTGCGCCGCATCGACAAGGAACAAAACGCCGTTCTTTTTGGTTAAAGCCCCTATCTCTTCTATGGGTTGGACGGACCCGATAACATTTGAAGCGTGAAGCATTGCCACGAGTTTTGTATTCTTCTTAAAGCGTTTGGGAAGCGCCTGCGGGTCTATAGCACAGGTCTTTGAGTCGACAGGAACAACCTCAACCTCGATCCCTTGTTTCTCAATAAATCTTAGCGGACGCACGACCGAATTGTGCTCTATTGAAGTTATGAGAACATGGTCTCCCGGTTTTAAGACGCCTTTTATCGCGGTGTTTATAGCGTCGGAACAGTTCAGTGTAAAAACTATTTGCCGGGGATCTTCGGCATTGAAAAGTCTTGCTACGGAAACACGGGCTTCGGTCAATATTGAATCAGCTTCGACCGAAAGCCTGTCCGCCCCTCTGCCGGGACTGACATTGTTGTTCAGGATGAACTCTTTTACCGCCTCAAAAACTTCCGGAGGTTTGTCCTTTGTGGTCGCGGCGTTATTAAGATAGATCATTTAGCCAGGACTTCGTTCACTTTCTGGGACAAAGCTTTCTGGTCGAGGTACCCTGTTATCCTGTCGACCATCTTGCCTGCTTTAAAGAACATAAGAGTAGGAATTCCCATTATCTGGTATTGCGCGGCCACCTGAGGGCT
>CAYWGM010000193.1:0-1595 GCA_964457875.1 uncultured Eubacteriales bacterium
AGACTGCTTGAAAGAAAGCAGTTATATAAGGCATATGGCTATGACCAGGATGCAAGCAGGGATTTTATTTTATCGAAATGTCTTCCTGTCGGAAGCACTGTCTTGGAAATAGGCACCGGCAAGGGGCATATGACAGTCCTGCTGGCAAAGAACTCCGAGCGTGTTATTTCCGTCGACATGTCAGAGGAGGAGCTCAAATACGCAAGGCTCAATACGGAAGCTGCGGGCGTGTCCGCGAGGATCAAATTCGTTGTTTGCGACGCGGAGCGGCTGTCTTTTCCGGATAAGAGTATCGGGACTGTCATTTCTGTAAATGCCTTCCATCATTTTGAGAAGCCCTTTGCAGTGCTAAAAGAGATGATAAGGGTGTGCCGGAACAAAATAATAATCGCGGATTTTAACGCGATCGGGTTTGAGATCATAAGAAAAGTGCACGCAGACGAAGGACGTCAGCACGAGGAAAAGTGCGGAGATTTCTCAATAGTTGGGCAGTATATGAAAGAACACGGATTTTCCGTCACCAAATACGATGGGCACAAACAGGCAATATATGTTGGGGAGAGAATATAGATGATCATATCAGTAGCTTCCGGCAAAGGCGGGACAGGCAAGACGACGATCGCGACCAGTCTGGCGCTATCACTGAAAAACGTTCAACTCTTGGACTGCGATGTTGAAGAGCCCAACGCGCAGATATTTTTAAAACCTGATATTAAGAACAAGATAAAAGCTTTTATCCCTGTTCCTCAAGTGAACAGCAATAAATGCACTTTGTGCGGAAAATGCCGAGAGGTTTGTGAATACAATGCCATAGCGGTATTGCCCAAAAGCCCGCGCGGCGACGGCAAGGTGCTTATTTTTCAGGAGCTGTGCCACGGTTGCGGTGCGTGCGCGATGCTTTGTCCGGAGCAGGCGATCAAGGAAATAGACAGAGAGATAGGCGAGATAGAGACAGGGACTAAAGATGATCTGGAATTCGTGCACGGACGCCTCAACATAGGAGAGGCAATGTCGCCGCCGCTTATTAGACAGGTAAAAAAGCACATATCCCCGTCAAGGACCGTTATAATAGACGCGCCTCCGGGAACCTCCTGTCCGGTGATAACGGCTGTAAAAGGAAGCGATTATTGCATATTGGTCACCGAGCCTACTCCTTTTGGCCTGAACGACCTGGTGCTAGCGGTAGGCGCTCTGCGCAAGCTTAATATCCCGTTCGGCGTCATCATAAACAGAAGCGATTTGGGCAATGACAAGACAGAACGGTACTGCGTCTCGGAGAACATTGACGTGCTTATGCGCGTGCCTTTTAAAAAAGAAATAGCCCTTGCTTATTCAAAAGGCGTGCCTGTCGTCGAGATACTTCCTGAATTAAAAGGAGAATTTAAAAAAGCTTTTAAGGATATATGCGAAACTGTTGAACAAAAGCAGGGAAAACAATGAAACAGATAGTTGTTATAAGCGGAAAAGGCGGGACAGGAAAGACGATCGTAACCGGTTCCCTTGCCGTGGTGGCCAAGAACAAAATAATGGTTGACTGCGACGTGGATGCCGCGGACCTGCATTTATTGCTCCATCCGGAAATTAAAGAACGTCAT
>CAYWGM010000194.1:0-1589 GCA_964457875.1 uncultured Eubacteriales bacterium
AGGACACAGCAATTGTGCATTTGAAAGGCTAGTCCGCCCACCTTTCGAATATGGCTTGATATGGTCTACATGGTAGTTATCTTGATCACATTTCTTTCCACATTCATTGCAGATCCCATTGTATGTGAGATATACAACCAGCCTCTGCTCGTCCGTAAAACCTCGATCCTCATCCTTCAATGCTAATGTGGGAATGGCTTCAAGTAGCATACGCTTGTATATCTCATCACGGTATTTTAGGTCTTGAATACTGTCTGCCCTGGCTGCGTCCGTAAAAGCTGCCAATCTAGAATCTTGTTCCTCTTCAGGCAATTCTTCATTAGAAATTCTTTTCTTCTCAAAATCAAGATAGCTTTTTGCGAATTGTGTCGGATAATTCGAAAGGTCATATTGCTCTAGCATCTCGGCTGCGGCGCACGCTAGACTGATCATCGCATATTTCTTAAATCCTGGGTTCGGCTGGTTACGAAAGGCCCTTTGCATAAAGTTGTATGTGCCCTTGAGCTTTATCACCGCCTTATGGGTAGGGCCAATTGTCCTGTTGGCTTCGTATGTGCGTTTAAGAGAGACGGGCCGAATATCGGTAAGCACCCCGGCTAAGAGCTCGTGCAAAGTCTTCGCGACCGTATCTTCATAGGCATAGCGCTTATCGCTAAATCCGGTAAGATCAAAAACCTTATGCACAGCCAGGCTCCTTACTATCTTTCCCATTCCTCCGTTTATGGCCCGTCTCTTCTCTGCCGCATTTAATGGTGTACCATTTTGAAGCCTGAGAAACATTTCATCAATATCATCATCTGTATACGCAGCATTCATCACAACAATGTCAAGCGGCACTGCCATTAACTGCAATTGCAGATCATCTGTTAAATCACGGAAATATTTCCTGGCGATCTCAGTCCCCTCGATTGGATCTGACTCCTCCGACAAGGGGTATTGATTTTCGAGATATTCAAAGGCCGCCCTAAGCCTCTGTTGGCCATCCACAACTTCATATGTATATGTCCCCCGCGAAACCTCCCGGAAATAAATTTTCGGAATGTCAATCCCAATAAACAAAGAGTCAATAAATAATTGCTTCTGGGATCTGGTCCAGACCGATTCTCTTTGGTAATCCGGGTTAAAATCGATTCTTTTGTTCCTGTATAAATGCTGGAGTGATTGAAGGGGAAATGGCCTCAGGTATTTATTTTTCTTTTCCATTGGTGTTTTCTCCATGCCTGATTTAGTTGGCTCGGCTAACTGATTGAGGTGGATAAGACTCTTTAGAGTTGAAAAAGGGTCAGTTTAAGGTGATGCGATTTGTTAAGGTTAGTGCTGAGTGTACCACAGGGACACTCTGTGGACTCACACGATAGATTTGTGCAGGCGTCAGGTAGTCCAACGCCTGGTGCGGACGTGCAAAGTTGTAGAAGCGAAAGTCATGGGCTAATTGATGATACGCCTCCTTCGGGCTGGCACTGCCATGCAAATACACCTCCTCGTACTTGACGGAGCGCCAGAGCCTTTCGGTGAAAATGTTGTCGCGGGCGCGTCCGCATCCCATGACCCGACAGGCTTCCAAGCCAGCCCCTCGCGATCCCGCCTTC
>CAYWGM010000195.1:0-1588 GCA_964457875.1 uncultured Eubacteriales bacterium
CTTGCTAAATGCTTGTTTCCCTCTTGCTTGCATTATGCAGTTTTCAATGTGCATCTACTCTCAAAACACGCATTAACTATACTACAATAGGATACCCATTTTGTCAATCAAAGTATAAAAACTTTTCTTAAGCGCACCAGAACTATGTTTCAGGGTTTCGCACCATCAATAAAGTTATCTGAAATGCGGGCAATCACATCTGAATTATATTTTATCGGATCGATCCAAACCAAAGACTTCTTTTACAGTACCGGACAATATCTGTTCCAGATCATTTTCGTCAGAAATCATCGATCTGTATTTTGCCAGTTCGACAGGAATATTTACCGGTAAATCCGACGAAAACATAAGCTTTTTTGGCCCTACGGCTTTTAACATGGCGCCGATAGTCAAAACACTCGACCAACTCGGCTCAATATATACGTTGGAAAACTCTTCGGCAAGCAAAATGGCCTGCGCCGCCATCAACTCACCGCCGCCATGGGCGATTACCAACCTGACATCCGGGAAAGTCCTGGCTGCCGGCAAAAGGTTGATAGGATCGGAGAAAGGTATGCCCGAACCGGTATGCACCATTACGGGTATATTCAGCTTTTGGGCGATCTCAAACACATGCATGCCGTTTCTCTTCGAAGGATTTACGCCATGGCCTGCAGGGGTTATTTTAATCCCCACGAATCCCAATTCTCTGACACATCTCACAGCTTCTGCGTCAAAATCCTCCGGTCTGAAATGCGGGTTCATGGAAATCATACCCCAGAACCTGCCGGGGTATTGTTGACACAGCCTGTATATTCGGTTATGGATCTGCCTTGTATCCTCTATATAAGGTCTTTGAATCAATGGCTGAACAATTGCCCCATAAATGCCGAATATGTCACATGCTGCGATAAGCTCATCCTCGCTGACGCCAATATCGGACACTTCATCATAGCCCAAGTGGGCATGTGCATCAATAATCATAATTCCACCCCTTTATATCACTATTGTTCAGAATTTTAAGTATTGTGCGTTATCAAAATGTAAAATCCGGTTTATATGCATTATTATACACTATACGCACTATAAATCTGTATATTTACACAATTATTGGTAATATATGGTATATATCTGCTACATTACTTGAATTTTTGAACAGTTAGCCTAATAATTTTCGGATAGTGTGTGGTGGAGATAATGAGATTCGAACTCATGACCCCCTGCTTGCAAGGCAGGTGCTCTCCCAGCTGAGCTATACCCCCATTAATAAGCGGTGATAAGCGTCGGATTGCTGTGTCAGGCTTCGACTTCTCCAGTGCTCATGTATCAGCATACATTCTGCGCTTCGAGTCTCGCCTTCCGTGCACTCCTCGCTTCTGACCGCTTCTTCCCGGCGATCGGTGATAAGCGTCGGATTGCTGTGTCAGGCTTCGACTTCTCCAGTGCTCATGTATCAGCATACATTCTGCGCTTCGAGTCTCGCCTTCCGTGCACTCCTCGCTTCTGACCGCTTCTTCCCGGCGATCGGTGATAAGCGGACTTAAAAGCGGACTTGAAAACTGAACAGTGTATGGCATCGACACCTTAGAAAGGAGGTGATCCAGCCGCA
>CAYWGM010000196.1:0-1582 GCA_964457875.1 uncultured Eubacteriales bacterium
CGTTCTCGATAAGGATCTTCTTTTTTGAAGGTGTTCCCTCATCATCGAATTCAAAAGACCCGTACAACCCGGGGATAGTAGCATCGTCTATGACCGTAACAAGCTCGGAAGCCACTTTTTCCCCGATATTTTTATATATTGAAATGCCTTTTTCTATGAAATCAGCTTCAAGTCCGTGGCCGCAGGCTTCGTGTATCAGTGTTCCTCCGGCCTCGCTCATTATGACCACAGGCATCTTCCCGGAAGGGGCATGCCTGGCTGACAACATTTTTACGGCCCTTTCAGCGGCTTGGACAGCGAGAGATTCAAGGTCCTCTTTTATCAGTCCTTCAAAACCGTAAGTGCCTCCGGCGGCCTCAAATCCTGTTTGTATGATCCCGTTGTCCGAAGCTATTACATTTACAGCGAACCTTGTTCTTTCTCTTTTTCCTGAGCGACTTGGTCCCGAAGATGGCGATATCTCCACTTTTTGAACCGTTTCAGAATAGCTTATAGATACCTGTTTTATTTTAGGGCTTACTTTCCTTGCCGCCCTGTCGATCCCGTGAAGGAGCGTTATTTTTTTTGATAGGGGAGGACTCTCTGACTCGTTCTGTGCCTGACTGCCGGTATCGGATGAACAGCTGTGATCGATAACCCTTCCGTTTATTTTTCTGGTGCCAGTTCCTTGGGTCGTTCCGCATGACATCCTGTCTATCCGGCTATCCTCGATAAATATCAGGGTCGAATTTACGGTCTCGCGAAAAACGTCTGAAAATTGAGCGGCCCCGCGGTTGCTCTCCATAGGTGTATTATAACAGGAGCTTTGCATGTCAGATGCGGTTCTTTTTTTCCTTGAACTTGATAAGTTCTGTCAGCATCAGGTTTACCGGGGATTGCAGTCCGGTATCCTTTGACATCTGGACGATCATGCCGTTCAGGTAGTCTATTTCAGTTCTTTTTCTTTTTTCTATATCCTGAAGCATGGATGGTTTGTGTGATGCCGTGAGAGGTATCAGATGATTGAACAATATTTTTGAATAGTCCTCTTTCATTTTGGTCTCAAGCACCACTCCGCGTTTTTCCGCAAGAGCGTAAATTTCGGCAAGGGACCTTTTCATGATGTTTTTTGTGTATTCGGTTTCAAGAAGCTGTCCGTAGCTCACATGAAGCACTGTCGCGAGGGCGTTCAGGGCGCAGTTGTACAGGATCTAGTTCCACAAGTGCGTTTCTATGTTGTCGGCCGTTCTTGTCTTTATTCCGGCTGATGTGAACAGCCTTGCTACGTTCTCTACGCTGTCCTTCAGTGTCTTTTCGCTTATACGTCCTATTATCACGTCATCCGCGGAAACATTTACCTTTACCGTCCCGGGAGAGGGGATGTCGGCGCCGAATATGACCATACCTCCCAGAACCTGGTCAGCACCGATGTTCTTTGCTATTATCTCGGTGTTGCCGATGCCGTTCTGGAGAGAAAGCACCAGGGTATCCATGTTTATCATGTTCCTCAGATCAGATGCGGCCGAAAAAGTGTCATAGGCTTTTACGGTTATCAGTATAAGGTCAAAAGTCCCCGCGTGGTCCTCTTTTATATCCTGGCTGG
>CAYWGM010000197.1:0-1564 GCA_964457875.1 uncultured Eubacteriales bacterium
AGTGCTTGCTTGGGGTGCAAGAGGTCGCCTGTTCGAGTCAGGTCACTCCGACCACGTTTCAAGGGTTTAAGGGGCGGTTCTGCGCCCCAAAAACGCCCCACTTTTTCTTGACAATATAAACGACCCTAACCCGATATTTTTGCTGACTTTGGACGATAATCAAAAACGCATGAAGCACTGTGGGCATATAACAATTATATTTAATATTTAATGCAATATATTACAATATGTTGTTACTTATTGCATTACGATGCAATTATTCTTGACTTTCTGCAGGCTATGCGTTATTATCCCTTCGGAGGGATGCACTATGATAACGCGAGCGGAATATTTAGAGCAGCTACTTTCTTTTAAGGATAAGCAGCTTATCAAAATCATAACCGGAATCCGCAGGTGTGGAAAATCCACTCTTTTTGAACTATACCGCGACGAACTTAAAATAAATGGTGTCGAGGATGGACAAATCATCGCTCTCAATTTTGAAGAGGCGGATAACGAGGGTTTGAGGGACTATATGCCGTTGTATGACTATATCAAGGAGCATCTGCTGCCGAACAAGATGAGCTATATATTTTTGGATGAAATACAGCATGTGCAGCAGTGGGAGAGGGCAGTAGACAGTTTATTTATCAAGAAAAACTGCGATGTCTATATAACCGGCTCAAACGCTTACTTGCTTTCGGGTGAGCTTGCAACGCTGCTTTCGGGTAGGTATATCGAAATAAAAATGCTGCCTTTGTCTTTCGCCGAATATGTTTCTGCTTTTCCTGACAGGTCTGATTTGTCAAGAAAATATGCCTCATATCTGACAAACAGTTCCTTCCCATACACCCTTGAACTTAGCAAGCCAAAGGACATCAGGGCTTATTTGGATGGTATCTATACATCCATTGTCCTGAAGGATGTGGTTGCGCACAAAAAGATAGCTGATGTCTCAGCGCTTGAAAGCGTGATACGGTTTATGTTCGACAATATCGGAAACCTGTGTAACGCAAAGAAAATTTCCGACACATTAAATGCGAGCGGGCGTAAAATTTCCGTGCACACGGTGGATGGATATTTGTCCGCGCTCTGCGACAGTTTTATTCTTTACAAGGCTGGGCGATATGACGTCAAGGGCAAGCAATATTTGAAAACCGGCGAAAAATATTATATTGCTGACATTGGGCTTAGATATTATCTGCTTGGCTCGCAAAAGTCTGATGCCGGTCGCGCCTTGGAAAACGTAATCTACCTTGAGTTGCTGCGACGTGGATACGAAGTGCGAATCGGGAAGGTCGGGAGCGCCGAGGTTGATTTCATTGCGACAAACGAAAAGGGAACGGAGTATTATCAGGTTGCGCTTACCGTCAGGGATGAGAACACGCTTGCCCGCGAACTTGCCCCTCTTGACAATATAAACGACCACAATCCAAAGTTTTTGCTGACCTTGGACGACGATCCTGTGGCCTCGTACAACGGTATAAAGCAGATTAATGCACTTGACTGGCTGCTTGGAGAATGATGGAGAATCATGGATTCCCCCTCAATATATCCAGGATTATTTTTGATATGCTGAGTACTC
>CAYWGM010000198.1:0-1558 GCA_964457875.1 uncultured Eubacteriales bacterium
CGTCCGTGCAGATAGCCAGAGGGGACTGGAGCATAGTCCCAAAAGCCGAGAGAGCGGCGGATCCGGAGAAATATTCCTGCTATTTCAACTGGTTTAGATATAGAGAGAGATTTGCACCTCTTCTTGCGCTCTTATCGTCAGGAATATCATTCAAAGGCGAGCTGAAAGGCTTATATGATTCAGATACGGGAGTTGCCGATGCCGTTTTTCCTGTTGATGTGAATGAGAACACTATTGTCCTGGCGGAAGGATTGTTCATGCATAATCCGATGGTAAGACAATATCTGGACGCGGTAATTTATGTAAACATCGATCCTAAGGTCTCCATGACAAGACAGGTCGCCAGAGATGTAGCTGAAAAGGGCAGGACAAAAGATGAAGTGGAAGACCTTGTGACCCGCGTGTTCATGCCGGCACACGCTCTATACAGCAAATTGTTCAGGCCTTTGCTCAATTCTGATATGGTGTTCGACAACAACGTGATAAAATAATCCCATGTCTTCCATACGCCTCCAAAAATATCTTTCTCAATGCGGGGTAGCTTCCAGGCGTGCGGCGGAAAAAATGATAGACGACGGACTTGTGTGCATCAACCGCAGGCTTGCCACGGTAGGGGAAAGCATCGACCCGGACAAGGATATTGTTTCCGTAAAAGGCAGGGAAGTAAAACCTTGCGCGGGCCATGTTTACATTGCGCTTAACAAACCGCGCGGATATATATCGTCCTGTTCAAGCAGCCAGGGCGCGTCGCTTATGGATATCGTGAAAATAGACAGAAAAGTTTTTCCCGTAGGCAGGCTGGATAAGGACAGCGAAGGGCTGGTTCTGCTTACCGATGACGGCGAGCTTGCCAACCGTATAACCCATCCGCGCTACGGGTGCGAAAAGGAGTACGAAGTGACAAGCTCTGAAGAGCTGAAGCCTGAAGAGCTGAAGGAGTTCCGCTACGGGATACTTCTGGAAGACGGAAAAACTAAGCCGTGCGATATAAGCCGGGCGGGCGAGAAGAGATATATCATTGTCATAGGCGAGGGAAAAAAACGCCAGATAAGGCGTATGTTTCAGCATTTCGGCAAAAAAGTCGTGAGGCTGAAGAGGACCAGGATAAAAAAGTTAAAACTCGGCGATCTTAATGCAGGCAAGTGGCGGCATCTTACGGAGAAAGAGATCTCGGGCTTGAGAAACTAGCCCTAACGGGGATCGAACCCGTACCTTGGCCTTGAGAGGGCCATGTCCTAAACCATTAGACCATAGGGCCGTACAATATAATCATTATATCAAAAATGTCAGGGGCCACTTGAACATCCTGTACCGATATTGTTAAATTGGTAAAAAGATGAGTCGTAAATGGATCGTCATTTGTGTGTTTGTGTTTATATTGCCGGGTATTGCTTGCGCCGGGACGGTGCAGATAGACCGCAAATTCTCTCTCGGGATGTTCTCTGCTTCGGGGAATTCACAGTCTTTATCGATATCTTCCGATCTTTTCCTTAATGCGAACATAAAACACAGCCAGGAATTCACTTTGAAAGGGTACTTTGATTGGGGGAGGTCTTTC
>CAYWGM010000199.1:0-1552 GCA_964457875.1 uncultured Eubacteriales bacterium
TCAACAGGCCCGATTATTTATCGTTCAAACAGGCGCTAAAAGTCGCGGACAGCGCTGTTTCTCTTGCATACAGCGGATATCTTCCAAATATAGCTTTTTCATATTCCAGCGGGAATACAAAGAATGAATACCATTCCAACACCTCATCCAACAGCAATTTGAACAATTGGCGCGCTATGTTCGTCGGATCGTGGACATTGTTTGACGGTTTTAAGACCGAAAACCAGGTGAGAGAGGCATTTGCTTCTTTAAATGCGGCTAAAGCGCAGGAAAAAGCCATCGAGGACGGGATAAAGCTCGATGTCAGCTCTTCGCACATCAATTTGTCGGCCTCTTCTGAAAAGCTGGCGGCTGCCCAATTGGCCGCCGAGCTCGCATCCAGGGCCCTAAAATCGATAGAAGTATCTTACGGGGCTAATATTTCAAGCCGCCAGATGTATCTGGAAACACAGACTACCCATCTTGTGGCAGTTACCGATTTTTGGAACGCAAAGTGCGACCTGGAAATAGCAAAAGCCAAGATGAACAAAGCGGCAGGCAAAAAGATAATATGATCCTGCAGTCAGAATTTTGAGGCATGGTGCCGTTCGTTTTAGAGAAAAAATCCTCTATGCCGGTCTTGAATTGCTGCTGTCCTTGAACGCCGCGAAAAATCAAGTTATACTTAAAATACAGCTGGGGCCCATAGCTCAAGGGTGGAGCAATCGGCTCATAACCGACAGGTTCTAGGTTCGAATCCTAGTGGGCCCAGTTTAACCAAGGATCCGATTCTTATCATTCCAATGTCCAGCTCATGCCGTGATCTTCCAAAAACTTTTCGAGAGATTCAA
This sequence comes from uncultured Eubacteriales bacterium, assembly GCA_964457875.1. Lineage (GTDB taxonomy): Bacteria > Bacillota > Clostridia > Acetivibrionales > CAYWGM01 > CAYWGM01. Next base: position 831 of record CAYWGM010000199.1, read on the forward strand.
AAGCTGACGTATTATTTACCCCGCATTTTGCCGGGTCCGCCCACATCTCATGTGTACCGACATAGGATACCCAGCCTTCGGAGGTCGGTGCGGTCAGAGGAAGAGCCCAGTCGGTTTCGGGAACCGATGCAAGCATGTCATTAAAGACCGCCGTTGAATCGGTGTCAAAAAACCCGATCGGAGGGATAGCTCTTATAGTTGAAGGATCCTTAATGAAATCAAGCTCCAGCTCCCAGAAACCTGAGGATGGACTCATCTTTTCTGTATAACCCAGCAGTGCGCCTTCTTCTACAGAAGATCCGGCCGTTATCACGGCGGGAATATCTGTCACATGCAGGTATTTTGCGATATAATTGCGGCCGTACCTTACGCTTACGGTCCCGACAAGCTGTCCGTAGGCATTCGCGGAACCGGCGTTAACATATACGACGGTACCTTTAGAGCAGCTGTAAACAGCATCCCTTGTTGATGTGAGCCTTAATTCTATTTCAGTCGCGGGTTCACATCCGGTCTTGTACGCTCCTCCTCCGCTGCCGCCTTCCCATATGCCGTATATTCCTATCTCTGAAAGTGTAGGAGGGACTATGGTTTGTCTGTCCGGTCCCCAGTAAAAACGCAGTACCGGCGCAGCGGTAGTATCGGGATATACAGTGTAATTCAGGGACGGATCTGCGCCGGGAACAGGAGTGGAAGAGGCGCCGGTCAGCCCGCAGCCGATATTG
>CAYWGM010000200.1:0-1538 GCA_964457875.1 uncultured Eubacteriales bacterium
GCATCCGTCTGGATTTATGACTATCAGGCGTGCAGATGGGACTGATTATCCAGATGTCGTCGATATTTGCCTCCGCACGGCCAAAGAATTCGGATTCCGGGTTTTTATCGGATTGAATTACAGCGATGATTGGTGGAACAGCCAGTACAGCAGGGAATGGGTGACAGCGCGGGTAAACGAAGGCAACAGACTGGCCGATGAATTATGGCGTCGGTATTACGATAAATACGCCGGAACCTTTTACGGGTGGTACTGGTGCTGGGAAGTGAACAACTCTTTATTACGCCAGTTCAACCTGCTCAATTCGTGGGAAGTCCTGGCTCAAACTCTCAGGATGCAGACGGAATACCTTGAGAAAACAGGCAAGAGGCTTCCGATCATGCTTTCGCCGTTCATGGACCGCAGATTCGGTTCTCCCCGGATAAACGCCGAAATGTGGAAATACGTTTTTGCCCGTTCAGGGCTTAGGGAAGGGGATGTCTTCTGCCCGCAGGACAGCATCGGATCGGGAGGCCTGAACATTGACGACCTGCCGGTATGGTTCGCCGAGCTGCGTAAGTCGGTCGATACATTGCCGGGGTTGAAATTTTGGTCGGATACGGAGACTTTTGTTTCATCCGATTGGACGGGAGCGCCGATAAATCGTTTTGTGCGGCAGATGCAGGCTGTCAGCCCGTATGTCGATAAGCGGATAACTTTCGCTTATAGTCACTATTATAGCCCGAACATCGTTAATGACGGATTTCACAAGACATATACCGGATATGTGAAATCGGGGATTCTTGATAAGGATGCGCCCACAGCGCCGAAAGGATTTTCGGCTGTTCCCGGTTCAGATGGTAAGGCGTATCTGAAATGGGAGTCTTCATCGGATAATATCGGGGTTTGCGGATATTATGTTTACCGTAACGGCAAGATGGTAGCAAACCTTCAGGTACCGAGGAAAAGTATGACGGATGATCAACAGGAGGCTCCTGTAAGCATGGAGGATGTATATCCTGATGCGCAAAAAACATACTCTTATGAAATAAAGGCGTATGATTTCGCAGGTAACGTATCCCAAGCCGTCGCAACAGTCATGTCAGCCGCTCATTAGCATCGTTTTTATATTGCGAAGGCCACAATCCGGTTTTCTTTTTAAAAGATTCGCTGAAGTAGAATTGTGCTATTGGTCGAAGTGCCATTGGTCGAAGTGCTATTGGTCGAAGTGCTATTGGTCAAAAAATCAAGTATTGGGCGCGCTTAAAATGTAAAATCTGGTTTTTATGCATATTCGATACGAAATATGCATCATAATCCGTATATTTATACATACATGGGGATATATGGTAATTATGTGCCCCATTACTTGCAAATTTGGCCAGATAGACCTATAATTTCGGTCAAGTCCTAATTTCTGCGTGAAAATATATTTGAGTCATTTCTCTGCCTTCGCGCAAAAATAGCTGGTTTTCGGACAGCCTGATGTATAATATAGTATTAGAATAATTTGCCGGAGGCGATTTTATAATGAAAGTAATGTGGCTGACAAAACCCGA
>CAYWGM010000201.1:0-1525 GCA_964457875.1 uncultured Eubacteriales bacterium
AAACGGCCATGAGGTAGGCTTTGGCGGGCAATACCTTGAAGAAATCCACATGATTGATTTGCAGGGGTTGGATCCCCTTGTCCATAAAGCTGACATCAAGGTGGCTTGTGATGTAGCAAACCCCCTATGCGGCAAGCAAGGGGCGGCATACGTCTACGGCCCGCAAAAAGGTGCCACGCCTGAAATGGTCAAAAGACTGGATAAGGGACTTGGCCATTTTGCTGAGAGGATAAAGCAGCATACCGGCAAGGATATTAAAGACGTTAGGGGCGCCGGAGCTGCAGGCGGAATGGGAGCGGGCCTCATGGCATTCCTCGGTGCAAGGCTCATGCCGGGGATAGAAATCATATCGGAAATCACCGACCTGGAGAAGCATATACAGTCAGCCGACCTTGTATTTACAGGTGAGGGCAGGACTGACCGCCAAACGGCATACGGCAAGGTTGCTTCCGGGATAGCGTCCCTGGCCGAGAAGCATGGCGTCCCGCTTGTTTGCCTTTCAGGGAGTCTCGGGGAAGGGATCGACTCGCTTTATGAACATGGCATCACTGCGTTTTTCAGTATAGCGCCGGGGCCGATAAGCCTTGACGATGCCATGCAAAACGCCGGCGCACTTCTGCAAAATGCAGCCGAGAATATTATGCGGCTAAGAATATCGTGATCGCTTGGTGTGTGAAATACATATTCGTGCCGATTTTGGCGTATCGTTTTCCGCAAGGGTTCTTGCAGAAAAGAAAAAAACGGTTTTAAAAAACCGTTTTAAATAGATACTTCGATCACAGCCTGAAAGGCAAAGAAAATAGTAACCCACCAACAAACCTGACAGCAACAAGCGTCGCCATCCTTATTTATTATATAGCACAGTTAAGGCTGTTGTAAACTGGGCGTGATGGTCAGATAATATATTGACATTATATATGATGTCTAATATAATTCTTATAGGTAAAAAATATTGGCTCGAAAAAATCAGGTTTGACGAAATTGACAAAGTGTTATTGTCAGTTGGTTTTGCAAGAAGGCAACCACGAAGAGGATCGAGCCATTTTACATATACTTTAAATAATTTGATAATTACTATACCTTATAAAAAGCCGTATGTGAAAAGCAGATATATAAAAGTAGCGGTGGACTTATTGGAAAAATTGGATTATTAGGAGAGGATAGATATGGATAAGCTTGAGAATTATCTGAATAAAGAGTATCCATACAAAATAGAAAAGGTTTTGAAAGAAGAAGGCGGAGGATATTTTATAACCTATCCTGATTTACCTGGTTGTATGAGCGACGGCGAAACTATAGAAGAAGTAATAAGGATGGGTGAAGATGCCCGCATATCATGGATAGATACTGCAATTGAATCAGGCAAGGATATTCCGGAACCATATTCATATATGGATAGCTACAAGGGCAGGATTACTGTCAGAGTTCCCAAAAGTATGCATAAAGAGTTGATCGATGAGGCCAAAGAGGAAGGTATCAGCTTAAACCAGTACTTAATATACCTTTTAAGAAAGAGCATGAAAAT
>CAYWGM010000202.1:0-1522 GCA_964457875.1 uncultured Eubacteriales bacterium
ATGGTCAGATTGCTTGACGAGGTTGCCCATATGCCCACGATGTATTGCGCCGAGGTGTCCTGCGTCAATTCTCCTATATCGTAGCATAGCACATTCTGCTGCACTGGTGAATTGCAGAAGAACAGGACAATACCGTCGCACGACAGGTTGCTGATAGTAGTGTCCTCCACCAATACGTTTGTATTATACGGCCTCTCGTATTGGGCATAACTTGAATGGTCGGTTATGATGCCCGCTTCCGAACAGTCATATATACTGCAGTTCTGTACTGTTAAACCGTCAAAGTGGTTATTCGCATCGATATATCCGCTGTTCCCGGTGTACTGGAAGTGTATTGCCGCATTCCCCCATCTCCAGGTGCTGTATCCGGTGTCTTCCCAAGAATAGACGCCATCTACGTTATGCACGATGCAGTTGTCTACATTGATACCGTAATGAATCCCTGAAGACTTACTTGTCACATATATCCCACGCCTGAATACTGTATTTCTGCTGCCCGAATGAGAATTCGTTATCTCCAGATCCCTAATGGTTATATACTCTTTTCCAGGAATCTCCACTGTGTTCGTGTTGTTTCCGGCGTCTATCGAAGCCCTGCCGCCATTATAGCTGCCGTAGGTGATCCAGTTGGACGAATTGCCGCTGCTTGAGACCACCAATTTACCCGACCAGGAACATCCCGCTTTGAAAAGGATGCTGTCCCCCGGCGAGAAATTTGTACTGTTGACCTTGCTCAGTGTCTGCCACGCGGAGCCTGTGCTTGTCCCGCTATTGTTGTCGTTACCGTTCACGGAATCGACATAATATGTCGTCCCTACGGCATATACTGTTGTAAATAAGCCTATTTGAAACAGGCCCGCCAGCATTACAACAGCGATGAGGATCGCATAGAATTTCCTCATGTTAATACCTCCTTTTTATAGTATTATGCTTTTAATAAAAGGCGGCCAATAGCAGTGAATTATTAAGTAAATCTAAGACGTGAGTTATAGACGTAGACTTGTAGAAGTGACCTGTGAAGTAGCAAAAAACGTTAAGATGCCTGCATCACCCCCTCATCACATATTGCAGAATAACAACCCGAATTTTTTTATCTATACAGGCTACATATTGAATACTATACCCTTAATTAATATAAATGATAGTATAAATTATTGCATTTTGTTTAAAATGTAAACTATTCTTTTATATTATCACAGTAAATGCGCATTGCATCACTCAGAAACCTGGCCAATCCCGGCTTTATCTTATCGATATTAGCGGTGAAACGCTCATCATCTACATACAGATCTGCCAAGCCTCTGAATATTTCAGGGGTGCAGTCATAGAAACTATCGGTGATATGCTGCCTCCAAGCCGCCACTGCTTTTTGTACCTCCGGATCCGCCGATCCCTTATCCATATTGTCGGCAATAGTCTTATATATCCGGCCTGATTCCTCGAATATCCTTGCCCAATCCTCCTTTGTATACCCGGAAGTCTTTTTTTCGCTTTCTTTATACGCATCGGTATGCCCATACTT
>CAYWGM010000203.1:0-1520 GCA_964457875.1 uncultured Eubacteriales bacterium
GATAAACTAAGTGATGAACGGGTTAGAATGATTGACAGTACAGCTGGAGAGGATCATATGACGCCGGATTTGGCAGAAGAGATCAAAAGGCTTAAGAAACAAAAGGACGCTGTTATAGTAGCGCATAACTATCAGATCGACGAAGTCCAGGATATCGCCGACCTGGTGGGGGATTCATTTGCATTGAGCAGATACTGCGCAAGTGTCGAATCCCGGGTGATTGTTTTCTGCGGCGTTCACTTCATGGCAGAGAGCGCAAAGATCCTTTCGCCTTGGAAAACTGTACTGCTTCCGGAAAAAGACGCAGGCTGCCCGATGGCCGACATGGTCACGGCGTCAGAACTGCGCGAACTGAAGAAGAAGCATCCGGATGCGGCCGTTGTTTGCTATATCAATACATCGGCGGAAGTCAAGGCCGAGAGCGACATCTGCTGCACTTCATCTAATGCTGAGGATGTAGTCAGGTCGGTCCCCCAAGATGAAGTGATCTTCATCCCGGATGAGAACCTGGCGGATTATGTCGCTAAAAAGGTCCCTGAAAAGCGTTTCATATTCTGGCAGGGATATTGCATGACGCATAACAGGGTCGATGCAGCCGAAGCTGCACGTGCAAAGGATGAAAATCCGGGTGCGCTTATGCTCGCGCATCCTGAGTGCAAGCCGGAAGTCCTGGCGATGGCTGATTATGTCGGCAGTACGAAACAGATAATCGATTATGCGAAGAAGAGCGATGCTTCACGTTTTATCATCGGTACCGAAATGGGTGTGTTATATAAATTAAAGAAGGATAATCCCGGGAAGCATTTTGTACTGCTTTCGAGCAAGCTGGTTTGTCCGAATATGAAAAAAACGAGTCTATTGAGTGTTTATAAGGCGCTTGATGAGATGAGATATAAGATAGAACTTGATGAGACAGTCAGGCTCAAGGCCTGCGCGTCGCTCGAACGCATGCTCCAAGTATGAGGTGTAGGTATACATAATGGCCGACAGGTATCTGGCAGAACCCGACATGCACAATATCAAAACTGAATATCATGACGTGATAATAATCGGCAGTGGCATAGCCGGCGTGTATACCGCCCTTGAAACACCGCCGGAGTACGATATAGCCATACTGACCAAGGAGACCGTCGATATAAGCAATTCCGTTCTCGCGCAGGGCGGTATCGCCGTTTCACTCGACAAAAACGATTCGCCCGAGCTGCACTTCAACGACACCATCAGCGCAGGGGCCGGCATGTGCGACGAAGAAGCGGTTTGGGTGCTGGTAAAAGAGGCTGCGGAAAATATAGGAACCCTGTGCGGGTATGGAGTGGACTTTGACAGAACCGCTCTTCCGGGCAGGGAACTCGCCCTGTCCAGGGAAGCCGCCCACAGCATGAACAGGATCATACACGCCGGGGACACCACCGGCAAGGAGGTTTGCGACAAGCTTACGGCAGTTGTCGCAACAAGAAGGAATATAAAAATTAAGGAAAAGACCTTCGCCATCGATTTGCTGACAGATGAGGAGCCCGGCG
>CAYWGM010000204.1:0-1520 GCA_964457875.1 uncultured Eubacteriales bacterium
TACTCTTTCAAGCGTCTCAAAAAAAATGGTCAGTCCTTCATCTATCTTAAAGCGGTCGAACCTCATAAAGACGGCGTCCCCCATTTTCACGTACTTCTCTGGATTCCTCGAGAAATGTTTCCTACTTTCAAAAAAGACTTCGAGCGATACTTCCCGGCTCCCCGAAATCACAAACCGATCAAAGAGGAAGAACCGGAAGGCGATACTTTCGGATTTCAGACAGCGATCCACAATCCAGTAGGTTACATCATGAAGTATGCGACCAAATCGTTTATGGACCTTCGCTCCTGTGAAGACATGAACTATCTTCAAGCGTGGTACGTCAAGCACAAGATTAGACGGATCACCACCAGTCATTCAACCATCCCCCAGTGGATTTACCAGAAGTGTTACGCTATCGAAAAAGACTGGTATCATCTCACCGATCTTAATCTTCGTGATCCTCTTCTTTGTGAATGGAACCGTGAGGAGGATCGTTTTTTGCTGATCGAGCAAACGGGCAGGGCTATCGAATACGATAGGGGAGTTCTTCGGCTCTATTATCTTGGCGGCCCGGTTATTTCCGAATTTGGCGAATTTAAAGACACCCCCATACGGACTCCCCGACGGCTTGAACCTGTTCCCCCCGCTTGGATCGATCCACACCCAAAATCTCATTACATCGACGTTTTCATCGAAAACGACCATTATCTTTACCTTGACGGCGATCTAATCAAACCGACACCACAACCGCTGAATATGAGCGATCTCGAACTATGGGAATACTGGCATTTACTCGACCTCGAAACCGTCAACCCACATCATTTTGCCTATACTCAAAACGAAATGGTTCGGCGTGAGCTTATGGCCGGAGAGATCATCCCACTCACCAACACGATTGAATCTGATATGTGGGGGTTTGAATATGAAATTTGACATCAAACGATATATCACAGGTCATATACTCGTCGATTATGAGAGTTTTTCAAATAAATCTTAGGAGGCTTACATGGGCGCTATCGCCACTTCTTCTCTTTTAAATCATGTTGATCCTGATTTCTTGTCATTTTTACGGCGTTTTAAATTCAAATTCGAATTAGATTCCGCAACTCCCGGTGCTATTTGGGTATTTACGCATAAAAACGCCTCTACTCCTTTTCGTACTTTTTCTGCTTTTATGCGTTATTACGATCATTTCAAGGGTAATGGATATCTTCCTAACATCGACGGCAAAGTTTTTTCACGTTTATCCTATGAAACTGTGACACCGGACCAAACTGTGACACCGGATCAAACTGTGACACCGGATCAAACTGTGACATTGGATGAAACTGTGACAAATTTTTGTCCTTGTGGTTGCGGTTCTATCTTGATCGGTCGTCAAAAATCGGCCTCTCCTGCATGTCGCAAACGTTTATCCCGTAAAAAGGCTCAAAATGAAATTTGACATCAAACGATATATTACCGGTCAAATACTCGTGATAATTATTTTTTCAATGGGTTTTATTTCTGGTTCTTATCTTGGGGTTTCAGCAATGCAA
>CAYWGM010000205.1:0-1515 GCA_964457875.1 uncultured Eubacteriales bacterium
TGGTCCTGGAGAGCAATTCGGTCATTGACGTACTCAGAATCGCGATAGTGCCATTAGTCAAACCGGGTATTATTGCCCTCGCCGTGCTGACATTCGCGGAAAACTGGAATATGGTCGAACAGCCTTTGGTGCTGCTGCAGGACATTACGAAATACCCGCTGTCCGTCGCCCTGAACAGTATCGCCCAACGGGCTGGAAGCATCGCATTCGCCGGTTCGGTGATCTATATGATCCCGATATTGATCCTCTACTTCTATTTCGAGGAGCACATTATCTCCGGCCTCACCAGCGCCAAGTTCTAGTTTATCTTTTTGCAGTCATGCCGACCAAACCTTATGATGCAAATATGAGACCGTCAAATACATCCCGTTCATCCGGCCGCCGTCATAACAGATGAATGCTGTTTGTGCCCATGTCAGTTCTCCCAAATGTTGAATGGCAAGATCCAGGCAGCCGTCATTTTTGTCAAGATCGACAAGATAGATGCCGCCCCAGTTAGATACTTCAGAGATAATCGATGAACCATTGACAATAACGGTTGTTTCACGCTGGCCGGAATTGTTTTTGTCTGTTTGGCATTCTAATGTGTCTTTCTTGCCATCGTTGTTTAAGTCAATCAGATAGACCTGATCTGCTTCTAGTTTTGTATATACGAAAAGCTGTGGGTCCGATGTCGGAATCGTCAGTTCAATAGGGTGGGCGGGATCTTGGGTGGTTGCCGACGTTTTCTCTGGTGCTTTGTACAGGCTGCACCCAGCCAGCGTTGGAAGAATAATTGCAAATATCATCAGCAGTACGATTCTTCTACTCAAGTGTTATCCCTCCTGCGAAATATAAATATTAATACTGGATTTACTTATGCTTATGCTATTGCATAGTAAAAATCTATTACTAATACAATTTTACTATAACATAATTGTTCGACACCTATTATAGAAATCTTGCAGGAGTATTTCGAACAATTGTTCTGATTTATATTGCTTATTGGATAAATATGTTATATAATAATTACGTAGTTTTCAGGTTTTATAATTCCAGCGAAGGTTATTTGTTGATTCTGGCCTCTTCTTTTGGTGTTCTTCCATTATGAGGATAGCGACGTAGTAGATAGTTGCTGCAGGAAAACACAAAAGAAGGGGGGTGGATAGCATGAGTGAGGACAACTATACGACAATAGGTAAGACCGTTGTCTGGATAGTTGCTAATATATTTATTCCTATGTTAGTTTCAATTATAGCTGGCATATGGGTAAATACAAAATATTATCCACAGCCGGATAGGAAAAAGAAAAAAACGGTTTGATAAACCGTTTTTCAATAAATATCTTCTATTATAAAACCTGACAGCAACAAGCGCCGCTATCCTCAATTATTATATAATAATAGCTAAGCATTTGTAAAGAGGAGGTTTGAGGTACGGAATGGACAATGAACTGCTTCCTTACCGATGGAACTAAGAGGCCCATCCTTCGACGTTAACACCATAAATCTTTAGACTCAAAACTCAAACAAATAG
>CAYWGM010000206.1:0-1511 GCA_964457875.1 uncultured Eubacteriales bacterium
GTCGAATTCATAAAAGAAGACGGCCAGCCGAATCCGGAAGCCACTTCAAAGATAATCAAAGAATGCCTGAATGAAGGGCTTTTGCTCATAAGCTGCGGGTCCCATGACCAGGTCATCCGTTTTATCCCGCCGCTGAACGTGAAAAAAGCCGATATAGACAAAGCCCTCGGCATATTCGAGAGCGTGCTATGCAAGATGTAATATCCGGCAAGAACCCGGTAAAAGAGGCCCTCAAGGCCGGCAGGAACATAAGCAAGATATTCATAGGCAAGTATAAGGGTGTCGACAAATCCATCGACAAAATAATTTCCCTGGCCAAAGAAAAAGGTGTGCCGTACCATTGGGCGGATAATTATACCCTGCAAAAATACTCCAAATTTTCCCAGGGGGTAGTTGCCATAGCCGAAGGCAAGCCTTATACCGATTACCGCGAGTTCCTGGCGGATGCGAAGTCAAAAGGCGAGCCGCCTTTTATCCTGATACTCGACAGCCTTGAAGACCCCCAGAATTTCGGGGCGATAGTTCGCACATGCGATGCGGCCGGGGTGCACGGGGTAATAATCCCTAAGAACAGGTCGGTAAGCGTTACTCCAACTATAGGGAAAACATCAGCCGGCGCGATAGAGCACGTTAAGGTCGCGCGCGTCGCGAACCTCTCTTCCACGATAAACGATCTTAAAGAGAACGGTTTGTGGGTCGTAGGGATCGACCACCTTGGCAGCAACAAACTGAGCGATGTGGACCTGAAAATGCCGATAGCCATTGTTGTGGGCGGAGAGAACAAAGGGATAGCTCCGCTGGTAAAGACAAGATGTGACTATATGGTCAGGATCCCCATGAGAGGGAAAATATCATCATTAAATGCTTCTGTTGCTGCCGCGCTAATGCTTTATGAGGTGTACAGACAAAGGCTTCCGAAGAAATTCTAGATCCCAAAACAGAAATTCAAGCTTTGCATTCGGTATTTGTTTAGAGCTTATTTCAGGAATATATTGAATAAGATACCGAACAAAATTATCTGCGGGACAGTGATTATAGGCAGCCATATTGCCGTTTTTTTTCCTATAGTTGTCCAGATCAGGCCTATTTCGGTATAATCCGTAGCAACCCCCGCCATTAAAAATACGAATGGATTTCCCATAGCTCCGGTTTTTCTGAACACTTCAAAAGCGACAGGAGCGCTTCCTTCACTGCACACTTCAATGACCGTGGCAAAAAGCAATGTCAGCAGGAGTCCCGGTATTGTAGGCCCGAGATAGTGAGAAAAAATATGCGTCGGCACAAAGGCCCCGATAAATGCGGCTATCATCAATCCGACCAACAGCCACCACAGCAGCATATCCGCAAGGGCCAAAGATCCTTTTAATACACCTGAGGCCACATCGGTGAACTTTAGGGATCTGAGAGGCTTCCATCCCTGGTCTTCTTTTAGATCGATCTCTTTTGAAGGTTCTGTCAATCCGGCTTTTTCAAGCCAGATGAAAATGTATCCGGTTATTACTGCTATAAGC
>CAYWGM010000207.1:0-1502 GCA_964457875.1 uncultured Eubacteriales bacterium
GTTCTGCGAAATACTGGGCGATTCTCCTGTTATGAGAAAGCTTTTTGACCTTATAGCTATGATATCCTCTGCTGACAGTACTGTTCTGATTACGGGAGAGACCGGTTCCGGGAAAGAGCTTGTTGCCAGGGCTATACATAAGAACGGCAAACGGGCCAATAAGCCTTTCGTGGCCGTGAATTGCGCCGCTATTCCTGATAATCTTTTTGAGACAGAGCTTTTTGGCCATGAAAAAGGTGCTTTTACCGGGGCTTTTGAGCGGCGGACGGGAAGCTTTGAACATGCTGACGGAGGCACCATTTTTTTGGATGAGATCGGTTGTTTGTCGATGCCTTTGCAGGCAAAGCTATTAAGGGTGCTTCAGGAGGGAGAGATAACCCGCGTAGGAGCTTCCGAAGCCTTAAAGATAGATACTAGAGTGTTATGTGCAACAAACATGGACCTTTTTGGCATGGTCAAAAAAGGATCTTTCAGGCAGGACCTTTATTATCGGCTTAATGTCATACCGCTGAACATCCCTCCGCTCAGGGAAAGAGGCGATGATATTATTATGATCTTCGGGGCTTTTTTGGAGAGATTCAAGAAAAAATTCGGCAAGGAGATATCCGCTTCTGAAGAGTTTTTGGAAGCCCTTAAGAGATATAACTGGCCGGGTAATGTGAGAGAGCTTGAGAATATGGCAGAAAGGATAGTGGCCCTGTCCTCGAAAAGAGAGCTTATGCCCGAGGATCTCCCTTCCGACATGAAGCAGAAACGGTCAGCGGATATCCCTCTTAACGAGATATTGGACAAATGCGAGTCAGAGCATCTTCTGGAAGCTTTGTCCATGACTGATTGGAACCAGAGCAGGGCTGCGGAGGTCTTGCGGATAGACAGGTCGACTTTGATATCCAAGATGAAAAAGCATTCCTTGAGCCGGCGAGTTGATTGACTTGTATTTCTCGCAGGGAATATAATGGTAAAAAATGTTTGATTCTTTATTAGGCTTGGCTTATTTTTTTGTCGTCGGCTCCAATATCGTTTTGGCGATATTCACCCTGTATGTCGGCAGGTCCAACCGGGTTAATATATCTTTCAGTATGATAAGTTTTCTGCTGGCTCTCTGGGTAATATCATCCTATTTTGCGGTAAGCTATTTTCAGTCATACAGGGATATTGCCTCGTTCTGGTTCAGAATGAGGTATCTTACCATAATACCTATCCCGGCATTATTCCTGTATTTTGCCGGCATATTTCCGGAATATAAAGGAACGGATACCGGGTTCCGCAAAGATATATGGATATTCGCACCTCTTCCATTCCTTTATATCCTGCAACTATCCGGTCTGATAGCGCGGTCGGTGATGCCTTCTAATACCGGAGGAATAGAACAGGTTTATGGGCCTATGCTGCCGATCTTCATGCTGTATTTTATAGGCTATTTCTTCATGGTTTTTGCGATCCTTGTCAGAAAATATTTCCGATTGAGAGGGATATCTAGGATCCGTTTGCAATATGTTTTT
>CAYWGM010000208.1:0-534 GCA_964457875.1 uncultured Eubacteriales bacterium
CAATGCCTATTCTTATTATAAATAATCTACGCTTGGATTTTAATAATAGTTTTAAGTATCGTAGTTTATGTATTAAATAACTATGAAACGCTATAAATTTCTAGTGTCAAAAGATAATAAAATAAAGTCTTACAATGGAGATTGTGAGTGGAAAATTAAAGAAAAGAAAATCTTTAATGGTGATTTGAGTATGTGTAAGAGTGGTTTTCATTGTTCTAAGACAATTTATCAGGCATTTAGTTATGTCCAAGGAGATATTTTAGCAGAAGTTGAAGTTGGTGGAAATAAAATTATTAGTGATAATAAAGAAGTTTATTCAGAAATGAAAATACTTCGTGCTTGGAAATGGAAGAAAGAAGATAGCGTAGCATTGGCTATTTATTCTGCTGAATTAGTATTAAAAAACTTTGAAAAAGTATATCCAAATGACAAAAGACCAAGAGAAGCTATTGAAGCAGCTAAGAGATACTTAAAAGAACTAACAGAAGAAAATAGGTCTGCTGCTATGTCTGCTGAGTCTGCTGCTTGGTCTGC
>CAYWGM010000208.1:634-1501 GCA_964457875.1 uncultured Eubacteriales bacterium
TGCTATGTCTGCTGAGTCTGCTGCTGAGTCTGCTAAGTCTGCTGCTAGGTCTGCTAAGTATGCTGCTAGGTCTGCTGCTATGTCTGCTGAGTCTGCTGCTTGGTCTGCTGCTATGTCTGCTGAGTCTGCTGCTGAGTCTGCTAAGTCTGCTGCTAGGTCTGCTGCTGAGTCTGCTAAGTCTGCTACTATCAAAAAGATACAAAACTGGATGAGTAAAAGAAAACTACAAAAATATGATTAACTTTCAATCTTTATGTGAAGATTGTCTAAGAACAGCAAATTGGTTTTGGAAATTAGTAGATAAATATCTTTAATCAATTAAAGTCGTAAAGTAAAAGAATATAATATGAAAATAAGTGAACAATTAAGAAAATACAAAGATTATTATTTCAAAAATAATAGAAGGGATTTGCCAGCTTATGATGTTTTAATGAATTATGAAGATTTTAGAGAATTATTATTAGAAGAAGATTCAAAATTTGGATATAGATTAGCGGGCGATAATCACTGGTTTGAAGATTTCCATATTTTTAGGTCGCCAGATATTAAAAAAGGGACAATAAAAATAATTGTAGATTATATGGATTTATAGTCCCCTATTATTAAAAAGATGTTTTGTTATACCAATGAAAGTTATTTGTCATAATTGTAATTATGAAAAGGTTTTAACTAACCCCTCACCCGAAAAAAATAAGGTGAGAGAAGTCAAACTCTCTAAATAAATTATGAAGAAAACTCGTTTGAAAAAACAAAGCACTAAGGGATTAAAAGCCATAGAAACTAAACTTGACAGAGAATACCAAAATGAAATTCGCTTAATCTGTGAGATGTTTGGTATTAAAAGTGAATACTCTGGTCTTAAAATGG